>NZ_JAGIOH010000001.1:2709375-3010416 GCF_017876625.1 Streptomyces syringium | reverse complement strand
GGGACCTGGACCGGCTGTGGAGCGCCTTCAAGCAGCTCTACCCGGTGAAGGTCACCGTCGAGGAGCTGGAGGACGCGGCCGGCGACCGGGCGGGCATCACCGCCGAGTTCATCGCCGAGTCCATCAAGGACGACATCTACGAGCAGTACGCGGCCCGCGAGGAGCAGCTCGGCTCGGACATCATGCGTGAGCTCGAGCGCCGCGTGGTGCTGTCGGTGCTGGACCGCAAGTGGCGTGAGCACCTCTACGAGATGGACTACCTCCAGGAGGGCATCGGCCTGCGGGCCATGGCCCAGAAGGACCCCCTGGTGGAGTACCAGCGCGAGGGCTACGACATGTTCACCGCCATGATGGAGGGCATCAAGGAGGAGTCCGTCGGCTACCTGTTCAACCTGGAGGTCCAGGTCGACCAGCAGCTGGAGGAGGTCCCGGTGCAGGACGGCGCGGAGCGCCCGTCCCTGCGCAAGGACGCCCAGGACGCCGTGCCCGCCGGTGGTGGCCGTCCCGAGATCCGGGCCAAGGGCCTCGACGCCCCGCAGCGTCCCGACCGGCTGCACTTCTCCGCGCCGACCGTGGACGGCGAGGGCGGTGTCGTCGAGGGCGACTTCGCCAGCGACGACTCCGTGCGGTCCGAGGCGGACGGCATGACCCGCGCCGAGCGCCGCAAGGCCCAGAAGAACGGTGGCGGCGGCCGCCGCCGCAAGAAGTAGGCGACAGCGCGCACGGAGGCGGTGGCGGGGCACGGAAGTGCTCCGCCACCGCCTCCTGTGCGTCGCTCAGCCCCGCGAGGTCGCCGCGTGCGGGACGGCGGCCCCGCCGAGCTCGACGGCCGAGCACCGCCAGCGCAGGTCCGTGCCGCGCTCCAGCCGGAAGGCCAGTGCCCGCAGCCGGTCCCCGGAGGCGATCCGGGCGAACGCCTCGATCACCTCCGGCCGTGGCCGGAATTCGTCGCAGCGCCGGACGACCGGGGTGCGCCGGCCCGGCGGGGCGGGGCGCAGGGGCGCCTGCGGGGCCAGCGCCGTCAGCTGGTCGTACGCCGCGCCCAGGGTGTGCCCGAGCATCCAGTGCACCGGGCGCTGTCCGCTGAGGGTGAGCAGCAGCCGGTTGGCGAACCAGTAGCGCGGCAGCCGTTCCCGTTCGCGGTGCCGGGCGGCGGGGTCCGTGCCCGGCCGCCGGGGGTCCGTGCGGCGCGGCGGAGCGGTCCGGGCGCCGGGCCGGGTGCCTCCTCCGGGCCTGGTCACGGCCCCGCCTGCCGTCCTGGTGCCGGTCCTGGTGGTGCTGCGGATCGTCTTCATACGGATCGCCCCCGCGATGCCGGGCCCGGTGCTGATACCAGGCGGTAGCTTCGGTCGGTGATCTTCTATCGGCGGGCTTCCGGGGGCGGCAAGGACGGCCGTCCGTCAGGGCGGCGCCCACCGGGCTTCACCTATCCGGGCCACGCGCCGCCGCGAGGCGTGCGCACGGCGGGGCCCGCGGGGTATCGGGGGTGGCCGGGCGCGGGGCTCCCGCCCTTCGAAGGGGGACGTGCGCCTTATGCTGGCTGGCAGCACGGTTGGTAAGCCTCGCGGCACTTCACGAAAGCGGCGGTCATGCGCGTCTACGTCCCTCTGACCCTTCCCGGTCTCGCCGAGGCGCACAAGGCGGGGCAGCTGGGCCCGGCTCCGCTGGACGCCTACGCGGTCACTCCCGCGCTGCGCGAGTGGTACGTCTCCGACGACATCGAGGAGCTGGAGTACGCGGCGCTCAGCCGCGCCGCCCAGGCCTCGCTGCGCAGGCTCGCGGCCGACCCCGACGCCCCGCGCCGGCGCGTCGTCGTGGCGGTGGACGTGCCCGAGGGTGCGGCGGTCGCCGACCCGGACCGCGCGCTGGACGAGTCCGCGCTCGGTGAGGTGCGGCTCGCGGCCGCGGTGCCGCTGGCGAAGGCGGCGGCCGTGCACGTCGACGCCGACGACGCCGAGGCCGATGTCGCGGCCGCGGCGGATGCTCTGGGCGCGGCGGACCACGGTGACGAGGACGCGCGCTTCACGGTGGACGGCGCGGAGGACCACGAGCTGATGTGGTTCGGCGTGCAGGAGCTCCCGAACCTCCTCTGACCTGCGCCGCGGAGCCGACGGCGGCGCGTTGTCACAGGTGGTCGGTACGGTCTTGTCATGGGGAAGCACGTGGCACACATCGTCTGGGACTGGAACGGCACGCTCTTTCACGACATCGACGCGGTGATGTCGGCGACGAACGCCGCCTTCGCGGAGATCGGCCTGGAGCCCATCACCCTGGAGCGGTACCGCGAGCTGTACTGCGTCCCGATCCCGCTCTTCTACGAGCGGCTGATGGGCCGCCTCCCCACCCAGGCCGAGTGGGACCATATGGACGTGGTCTTCCACCGGCACTATCTGGACCATCACCTGCGGTGCGGCCTCGCGGACGGCGCCGAGGCGCTGCTGGAGAGCTGGCAGGGCGCGGGCGGCACGCAGTCGATCCTGTCGATGTACGGGCACGAGCAGCTGGTGCCGCTGGTGCGCGGGTTCGGCATCGAGCGGAGATTCGTCCGGGTCGACGGCCGTACGGGCCCCTCGGGCGGCAGCAAGACCGCGCACATGGCCCGCCACCTCGCCGGGTTGGAGGGCATACCGGCGCGGCACGCGGTCGTCATCGGGGACGCCGTCGACGACGCGGTCGCCGCTGCCCACGTGGGTGCGCAGGCCGTGCTGTACACGGGCGGGTCGCACAGCCGCGCCAGCCTGGCGGCGGCCGGGGTGCCCGTCGTGGACAGCCTGGCGGAGGCCGTCGCGGAGGCGCAGCGGCTCGTCGGCTGAGGGCCGCCCGATCCGCGGCGTCGGCTTTCGGCCACAGCGGAGGGTCGAACGTCTTCGCGTCGCTGTCCAGATCGTCAAACTTCGGGCCCGGGTTTTGTACACAAACGGCTCATGACGGCAACCCCCGGAAGAGCGATAGCCTTACCAGGTGATCAGCGCGATATCCAGCAGGGGCGACGACGCCCCTGTCCTGCGCCCCGAGCGACACCTCGCCCGGGCGGCCGCTGATCCCTTCCACCGGGCGCGTCCGACGAAGTTCGTCAGGAACGGCCCGGTCTTCCCTCATTCCGGCATACCGTCGAATACGACCGGACACCCCGCGTCGCGACGGGATGCCATCACCATCTATGTCTCGCAACGGCGCGCGACAGGAGCCAGAGGACATGCAGACCAAGCTGGACGAAGCCAAGGCCGAGCTGCTCGAACGGGCGGCCCGTGTCGCTGAGAACAGCCCGGCCGGGGGGCAACAACCGACTGGGCCGAAGGGCGAGGGCAGTCTCGACCCGGAGACCCTGACCGCGTTCCTCCAGCGCTATTACCTGCACACCGCCCCGGAGGACCTCACCGGCCGTGACCCGGTCGACGTCTACGGGGCCGCGCTCTCGCACTACCGGCTCGCGGAGAACCGGCCGCAGGGCACCGCGAACGTGCGGGTGCACACCCCGACCGTCGAAGAGAACGGCTGGATGTGCAGCCACTCCGTGGTCGAGGTCGTCACCGACGACATGCCCTTCCTGGTCGACTCCGTCACCAATGAGCTCTCCCGCCAGGGCCGCGGCATCCATGTCGTGATCCACCCGCAGGTGATCGTCCGCCGTGATCTGACCGGCCGCCTGCTCGAGGTCCTCGGCTCCAACTGCGACGCCCACGGCACCGGCAAGGACGCCGAGCTGCCCCACGACGCCCTCGTCGAGTCCTGGATCCACGTCGAGATCGACCGCGAGACCGACCGCGGTGACCTCAAGCAGATCGCCGCCGATCTGCTGCGCGTGCTCTCCGACGTCCGCGAGACCGTCGAGGACTGGGCGAAGATGCGCGACGCCGCGCTGCGCATCGCGGAGAGCCTGCCCGCCGAGGCGGTCCCCTCCGACGTCCCCGCCACCGACGTCGTCGAGGCCGGCGAGCTGCTGCGCTGGCTGGCCGCCGACCACTTCACCTTCCTCGGCTACCGCGAGTACGAGCTGACGAAGGTCACCACCGAGAACGGCGAGGAGGACGTGCTCGCCGCCGTCCCCGGCACCGGCCTCGGCATTCTGCGCTCCGACCCCTCGCACCACGGCGAGGGCCACCACGCCGGGCCCGGCACCCACCTCGCCGGCCCCGCGTCGCCGTCCTTCAGCCGGCTGCCCGCGGACGCCCGCGCCAAGGCCCGCGAGCACAAGCTGCTGGTCCTCACCAAGGCCAACAGCCGCGCCACCGTGCACCGCCCCTCCTACCTCGACTACGTCGGGGTGAAGACCTTCGACGCCGACGGCAATGTGACCGGCGAGCGCCGCTTCCTGGGGCTGTTCTCCTCCGCCGCGTACACCGAGTCCGTGCGCCGCGTCCCGGTCGTCCGCCGCAAGGTCGAGCAGGTCCTCGCCGACGCGGGCTTCTCCCCGGACAGCCACGACGGCCGCGACCTGCTCCAGATCCTGGAGACCTACCCGCGCGACGAGCTGTTCCAGACCCCGGGCGACCAGCTGCGGTCCGTCGTCACCAGCGTGCTCTACCTCCAGGAGCGCCGCCGGCTGCGGCTGTACCTGCGCCAGGAGACCTACGGGCGCTACTACTCCGCCCTCGTCTACCTGCCCCGCGACCGGTACACCACCGGCGTCCGGCTGCGGCTGATCGAGATCCTCAAGGAGGAGCTCGGCGGCACCAGCGTCGACTTCACCGCCTGGAACACCGAGTCGGTCCTCTCCCGTCTCCACTTCGTCGTGCGCGTCGAGCCCGGGGCCACCCTGCGCCACCTCACCGATGCCGACGTCGAGCGCATCGAGGCCCGCCTGGTCGAGGCCGCCCGCTCCTGGGCGGACGGCTTCGCCGAGACGCTGACCGCCGAGGTCGGCGAGGAGCGCGCCGCCGAGCTGCTGCGCCGCTACGGCCATGCCTTCCCCGAGGGCTACAAGGCCGACCACAACCCGCGCAGCGCCGTCTCCGACCTCGGTCACCTGGAGAAGCTGACGACGGCCGGCGGCACCCACGACTTCGAGCTCAGCCTGTACGAGCCGGTCGGCGCGGCCCCCGGCGAGCGCCGCTTCAAGATCTACCGCACCGGCGAGCCGGTCTCCCTGTCCGTCGTGCTGCCGGTGCTCCAGCGGCTCGGTGTCGAGGTCGTCGACGAGCGTCCGTACGAGCTGCGCTGCTCGGACCGGAAGACCGCGTGGATCTACGACTTCGGTCTGCGGATGCCCGAGCGCGTCGAGGGCGAGGACGCCCGCGTCCGCTTCCAGGAGGCCTTCGCCGCCGTCTGGACCGGCCGCGCGGAGAACGACAACTTCAACAACCTGGTGCTGCGGGCCGGTCTCGACTGGCGGCAGGCGATGGTGCTGCGGGCGTACGCGAAGTACCTCCGGCAGGCCGGTTCGCCGTTCAGCCAGTCCTACATGGAGGACACCCTCAGCACCAACGTCCACACCACCCGGCTGCTGGTCAACCTCTTCGAGGCACGCATGTCGCCGGCGCTCCAGCGCGCCGGCCGCGAGCTGACCGACGGGCTGCTGGAGGAGCTGGACGGCGCCCTCGACCAGGTCGCGAGCCTGGACGAGGACCGCATCCTGCGGGCCTTCCTCACCGTCATCAAGGCCACGCTGCGCACCAATCACTTCCAGCGGACGCCGGACGGGAAGCCGCACGGCTACCTCTCCCTCAAGCTCGACCCGCAGGCGATCCCCGATCTGCCGGCCCCGCGCCCCGCGTTCGAGATCTGGGTCTACTCCCCGCGCGTCGAGGGCGTGCACCTGCGCTTCGGCAAGGTCGCGCGCGGTGGTCTGCGCTGGTCCGACCGGCGTGAGGACTTCCGCACCGAGGTCCTCGGCCTGGTCAAGGCGCAGATGGTGAAGAACACCGTCATCGTGCCCGTCGGCGCCAAGGGCGGCTTCGTCGGCAAGCGGCTGCCGGACCCGTCGGTGGACCGTGACGCGTGGCTGGCCGAGGGCATCGCCTCGTACAAGACCTTCATCTCCGGTCTGCTCGACATCACCGACAACCTGGTCGGCGGCGAGGTCGTGCCGCCGAAGGACGTCGTGCGCCACGACGAGGACGACACCTACCTCGTCGTCGCCGCCGACAAGGGCACCGCGACCTTCTCCGACATCGCCAACGAGGTCGCCCAGTCGTACGGCTTCTGGCTCGGGGACGCCTTCGCCTCCGGCGGCAGCGCCGGCTACGACCACAAGGGCATGGGCATCACCGCCCGCGGTGCCTGGGAGTCCGTCAAGCGGCACTTCCGCGAGCTGGGCCACGACACCCAGACCGAGGACTTCACGGTCGTCGGCGTCGGTGACATGTCCGGTGACGTCTTCGGCAACGGCATGCTGCTCTCCGAGCACATCCGCCTGGTGGCCGCCTTCGACCACCGGCACATCTTCCTCGACCCCACCCCGGACGCGGCCACGTCCTACGCCGAGCGCCGCCGTCTGTTCGAGCTGCCCCGCTCCTCCTGGGCCGACTACGACACCTCGCTGCTCTCGCACGGCGGTGGCGTCC
The DNA here is from genome assembly GCF_017876625.1 of Streptomyces syringium. Taxonomy (NCBI): domain Bacteria; kingdom Bacillati; phylum Actinomycetota; class Actinomycetes; order Kitasatosporales; family Streptomycetaceae; genus Streptomyces; species Streptomyces syringium. The sequence continues at coordinate 3,003,913 of NZ_JAGIOH010000001.1, read as the reverse complement.
ACCCCCGCAGCGCGAAGTCGATCCCGATCAACGCGCAGGTGCGGGCGGCCCTCGGCCTCGACGCGGGCGTCAGCAAGATGACCCCCGCCGAGCTGATGAAGGCCATCCTGCACGCGCCGGTCGACCTGCTGTGGAACGGCGGCATCGGCACGTACGTGAAGGCGCACACCGAGTCGCACGCGGACGTGGGCGACAAGGCGAACGACGCGATCCGCGTCGACGGCCAGGACCTGCGGGTCAAGGTCGTCGGCGAGGGCGGCAACCTGGGCCTGACCCAGCTCGGCCGGATCGAGTTCGCGCTGTCGGGCGGACCGGAGTCCACCGGCGGCAGGATCAACACCGACGCCATCGACAACAGCGCCGGCGTGGACACCTCGGACCACGAGGTGAACATCAAGATCCTGCTCAACGCCCTGGTCACCGACGGCGACATGACCGTCAAGCAGCGCAACAAGCTGCTCGCCGAGATGACCGACGAGGTCGGCGAGCTGGTTCTGCGCAACAACTACGCGCAGAACACGGCGCTCGCCAACGCCGTGGCCCAGGCCCCCAGCCTGCTCCACGCCCACCAGCGGATCATGCGCCGGCTCACCCGTGACGGGCACCTGGACCGGGCCCTGGAGTTCCTGCCCAACGACCGGCAGATCCGCGAGCGGCTCTCCCAGGGCCGCGGGCTGACCCAGCCCGAGCTCGCCGTCCTGCTCGCCTACATCAAGATCACCACGGCCGAGGAACTGCTCGCCACCGACCTCCCGGACGACAAGTACCTCGAGCGGCTGCTCTTCGCGTACTTCCCCGAGGCGCTGCGGACGGCCTTCGCCGAGCAGATCGACGCGCACGCCCTGCGCCGCGAGATCATCACGACGGTGCTGGTCAACGACACCGTCAACAGCGGCGGTTCGACCTTCCTGCACCGGCTGCGGGAAGAGACCGGGGCCTCCCTGGAGGAGATCGTCCGGGCGCAGACCGCGGCCCGTGAGATCTTCGGCCTGGGCCGGGTCTGGGACGCGGTCGAGACGCTCGACAACACGGTCGCGGCGGAGGTGCAGACCCGGATCCGGCTGCACTCGCGGCGCCTGGTCGAGCGCGGCACCCGCTGGCTGCTCAACAACCGCCCGCAGCCGCTTCAGCTCGCCGAGACCATCGACTTCTTCCGCGACGGCGTGGCGGCGGTCTGGTTCCAGCTGCCCAAGCTGCTGCGCGGCGCCGACAGCGAGTGGTGGCAGTCGATCCACGACGAGCTGGTCGAGGCCGGGGTCCCGGACGACCTGGCGGTGCGGGTCGCGGGCTTCTCGTCCGTCTTCCCGGCACTCGATATCGTCGCCACCGGGGAGCGCACCGGCAAGGACCCGCTGGACGTGGCGGAGGTCTACTACGACCTCGGCGACCGGCTGCACATCAGCCAGCTGATGGACCGGATCATCGAGCTGCCGCGGTCCGACCGCTGGCAGTCCATGGCCCGTGCCTCCATCCGCGAGGACCTCTACGCGGCCCACGCGGCGCTCACCTCCGACATCCTCGCCGTGGGCAACGGCAGCTCCACCCCGGAGGAGCGCTTCCAGGCGTGGGAGGAGAAGAACGCCGCGCTGCTGAACCGGGCGCGCACGACGCTGGACGAGATCCGCGGTTCGGACGCGTTCGACCTGGCGAACCTGTCGGTGGCGATGAGGACGATGCGCACCCTGCTGCGTACGCACAACTGATCTGCGCCGAACGGCTGAAAGGGGCGGCCCCGGGGAAGTTCTCCCGGGGCCGCCCCTTCGCCGTGCTAAGAGAGACGGATGAAGGTCGTTCCGCGGCTGTGGTCCACCGCGCCGCGCCGCGAGGCCCTGGCCGCGGCGGCGGTGCATCTCGTCCTCGCGGCCCTCGGGTTCACCGTCCTGCTGCTGGTCAACCGCCATCTCGGGCACAGCGTGGAGTGGCTGCTGCGCCGCTGGGACAGCGGCAATTACCTGGCCGTGGCCGAGCACGGCTACCCGGGCCGGATCCCCTACCGCCCCAGCGGGCTGCCGGACTTCTCCCGGCTCGCCTTCTTCCCGCTCGTCCCCCTGCTGATCCGGGGCACGCGGCTGCTGACCGGGCTGCCCGTGGTGTACGCGGGGGTGCTGGTCTCCTGGTGCGCCGCCACGGTGGCCGCCGTGGGCGTGCACCGGCTCGTACGGACGCTGGGCGGCAGCGCGGCGGCCGGGTACGCGTGCGTGGCGCTGTGGTCCTGCTCGCCGTACGCCTTCGCGCTGTGGGTGCCGTACTCCGAGGGCGTCTTCAGCGCGCTCCTGGTGTGGGCCCTGGTGGCCCTGGTGCGGCGGAGCTGGCTGACGGCCGCCGTGCTGTGCGTCGTGGCGGGCACGGTGCGGCCGACGGTGGTGGTGCTGATCGGGGCGGTCGTCCTGGCGGCCGGGTGGGCGGTGGTGCGGGGGCGGGGCGGCGCGCAGGCCTGGGCGGCGCTCGCCCTGGCGCCGCTGGGGCTGCTCGGCAGCTGGCTGTACCTGGGCAGCCGGGTGGGGCGCGTGGACGGCTGGTTCGAGGCGGAACGGGCCTGGGGGCAGGCCTTCGACTACGGCCTCGGCACCGTGGACTTCCTGCGCAGCGTCCTGCTCTACGGCAAGCCGGAGCGGGTCACCGATCAGCGCAACGCGGCCGTGCTCGCGCTGGTGCTGCTCACGGCCGTCGCCGTGCTGGCCCTGGCGCTGGACCGGAGTGTGCCCTGGCCGTTGGTCGTGGTGGTCGCCGGGGCGTGGCTGCTGATGATGGGGACGCCCGGCTCGCCGTTCTCCAAGCCACGCTTCATGCTGCCGTTCCTGCCGGTTCCGCTGCTGTTGGTGGCCAGGCCGCTAGCGCGTGCTCCCTTAGGGGTCCAGGTCTGTCTCTACGGTGGAGGTGCGGTGGTCTCGGGGTGGTATGCGGCCGGCTTGCTCGTGCTGTTCGTGGGGTCCCCGTGAGGGGAGCCGTCCCCGTCGCCCGCCGGCTCGCGGGCGGGCAGGGCGCGGAACACCCAGGCGCGGTAGGACCAGAAGCGGAAGAGGGTCGCCGTCCCGATGCCGAGGAACTTGAAGAGGTTGCTCTGGAACGGGGTGTCCCAGCCGAAGCCGTAGGTGGCGATGTAGAGGACGCCGTTCTCGATCACCAGGCCGACGGCGCTGAAGACGGCGAAGAGGGCGATCTCCCTGCTGCGGCGGCTCTTGTCCCGGTCCCGGTAGGCGAAGTAGCGCAGCCCCAGGTAGTTGAAGGCGATGGCGACCAGCGTCGCGATCACGCTGCACCGGACGACGGGCAGGCCGGTGGTGGCGCGGCAGAGGTTGAAGACCGCGAGGTTGACGAAGATCCCCAGCCCGCCCACGGTGCCGAACTTCGCGAACTCCCGGCCGAGCGCCAGCAGCCCCGTGGGTCCGCCCGCGTGTTTCCCCCGCGGTGCGCGGCCTCCTCGCGTTCTTCGCCTCTCCCGTTTCCCTTGCGTTCCTCGCGTGTCCGTCAGGGGGGCCGATCGCTTCGCCGGTCGCAAGGGCTTCTCCAGATACGGTCGATTCGGTCGCCACGCAAAGCAGACATTTGCCAACAGGGAGCTGATTGTAGTGTAAATTGCCGCGAAAACTCACATGGTGCGACAGTGGCGTCACGAGGCGCGACGACGGGACGGGGGTGGCGATGCGCGACGACAGGTGCGAGGACGACGTGCGGGAACGACGTACGAGGACGGTGGCATGACTGAGGCGGTACTGCTCGTCGGCGGCAGGGGCACCCGGCTCCAGCCGCTCACCCTCAACACGCCGAAGCCGATGGTCCCGGCCGCGGGGGTGCCCTTCCTCGCCCACCAGCTGGCCCGTGCCAGGGCCGCGGGCGTCGACCACGTCGTGCTGGCCACGTCCTACCTCGCCGAGGTCTTCGAGCCGTACTTCGGCGACGGCTCCGCCCACGGGCTGCGGCTGACCTACGTCACCGAGGACGAGCCGCTCGGCACCGGCGGTGCTATCCGCGGCGCCGCCGGCGCTCTCGCCGCGGGCCCCGGCGAGCCCGTGCTCGTCTTCAACGGCGACATCCTCACCGGCCTCGACATCCCCGGCCTCCTCGGCAGCCACCGGCGTGCCGGGGCCGACGTCACCCTCCATCTGACCCGGGTGGCGGATCCGCGCGCCTTCGGCCTCGTCCCCACCGCCCCCGACGGCCGCGTCCTCGCCTTCACCGAGAAGCCCCAGCACCCGGACGAGATCGTCACCGACCAGATCAACGCGGGCGCCTACGTCTTCCGGCGCGAGATCATCGACTCCATCCCCACCGGCCGGCCGGTCTCCGTGGAGCGGGAGACCTTCCCCGGGCTGCTGGCCGACGGGGCGCTGCTGCACGGCGTCGTCGACGCCGCGTACTGGCTGGACCTCGGCCGCCCGGCCTCCTTCGTCCAGGCGTCCGCCGACCTCGTACGGGGCGTGGTCCGCTCCCCGGCCGTCCCCGGCGAGCCGGGCGAATACCTGGTGCTGCCCGGCGCCCGGGTCGAGAGCGGGGCCCTGCTCGCCGGCGGCACCGTCGTCGGCGCCGGTGCCCACGTCGCGGCGGGCGCCGAGGTCGAGGGGTCCGTCGTCCTGGAGGGCGCCCGCATCGAGGAGGGCGCGCGGATCCGGGCGTCCATGGTCGGCGCCGGCGCCCGGGTGGGCCCCCGGACGCTGCTCGACGGCGTCGTCATCGGCGACCACGCCGAGATCGGCGCGGACAACGAACTGTGCGACGGCGCCCGCGTCTGGTGCGGCATGACCATCCCTGACGCCGCCATCCGCTTCTCCGCCGTCTGACCGCCCATGGCCCCCTTCTCCCCGCTGCGAGCCCCCCGACCCTCCTCACCGACCCGGCGCCACACCCACAAGGACAGGCCCATGAGACCCACGCACACCCCCGCCGCCGTGCCCCCGCTGCCCGCCGAGTGGGCACGCACCGCGACGACCGTGGTGATGCCCACGTACAACGAGGCCGCGAACCTCCCCGCGATGGCCGAGGCCCTGATGGCCCTGCCCCTGGAGGGGCTGCGGCTGCTGGTCGTCGACGACAACAGCCCGGACGGCACCGGCAAGGTCGCCGAGGGCCTCGCCGAGCAGTACAACGAGCCGGGCCGCACCCGCGTCGGCGTCCTGCACCGCACCACCAAGGACGGCCTCGGCCGGGCCTACGCGGCGGGCATGGCCCGCGCCGTCGAGGAGGGCGCCGCGTACGTCCTGCAGATGGACGCCGACGGCAGCCACCCGCCCGGCAAGGTCGCCGAGATGCTCGGCGTCGCCCTCGCCACCGGCGCGGACGTCGTCGTCGGCAGCCGCTACGTGCCCGGCGGCACCCTCTCCGAGGCCTGGAGCCCGCACCGCAGGCTGCTCTCCCGCTGGGCCAACGCCTACGCCAGCACCATCCTCGGCACCCGCGTCCGCGACATCACCGGCGGCTTCAACCTCTGGAGCGCCGCCGCGCTGCGCACCGTCGACCTCTCCACCGTCGACAGCGCCGGCTACAGCTTCCAGGTCGAGACCAAGTACCGGGCGCTGCGGGCCGGGTTCACCGTCGTGGAGGTGCCGATCCACTTCGAGGACCGGACCGTCGGCGAGTCGAAGATGAATCTGTCCGTCCAGCTCGAATCCGTCGCCATGCCCTGGCGGCTGCGCGCGAAGGCCGTCCGTGATCCCGGCAGACCCGCCCACAAGCCCGCTCGCTGAGCACGTGGCCCCCGGGGTCACCACCGGCCTCCCGCGCCCCGGGTCGGACGCCGGGCGGCGGTTCGCGGGCGGCGCCGCCCTGCTGCTGTCCGTCCTGCTGCTGCTCATGGTCGTGCGGCTGCCCTGGGCCGGTGACCTCGGGGTGCACGCCGCGGTCCTGGAGCGGCTGCGCACCGACCTGTCCCACCCGGGCAACCCCCTGGTGGACGCACACACCCCGAGCCCGTACTACTCGCCGTGGACAGTGCTGCTGGCCGTCGTCGCCGAGACGACCGGCGCGCGCACCTTCTCCGTGCTGCGACTGGCCGCCCTCGTCGGTCTCGTCCTGCTGTTCACCGGCGTCCGGGCGTTCGTCGTCACCTTCACCCGCCGGGCGGCGGCCGTCCCGCTGGCCCTGCTGTGCGTGCTGCTGCTCTACGGGGTGCGGCTGTTCGCGTGGAGCGGCTTCCCGGGCCTCACCTCGCTGTCCCTGAGCCTCGCCTATCCGAGCACCTTCGCCCTGGGCCTCGCCTTCCACTTCCTCGCCCTGCTGCGCCGGGCCCTCGGCGGGCGCACCGAGGGGCCCCGGGGGCTGCCCGCGTTCGGGGCGCTCGGGGCGTTGCTGGCCTGTGTGCTGCTGAGCCATCAGTTCACGGGCGCGGTCGCCGTGCTCGGCGCCGCCGCGATGCTGCTGGGCGCCAGACCGTGGCCGGCCCGCGCGGTGTGGGCGCGGGCCGGGGCGGCGGCTGCGCTGACGCTGGTGTTGCTCGCCCTGTGGCCGTACTACCCCTTCTTCTCGCTGCCGGGCGCGGGCGGGCTGGACGCCATCCACCGGCCGCTCTACGACCATCTGGTGGTGAAGTTCTGCCTGGTGGGGCTGGGTGTCGTGGCGCTGGGTATGCGGTGGTGGCGCGACCGCCGCGACCCCCTGGTGATCTTCTTCCTGCTGGGTCTCGCCGTCTTCGCGGCGGGCGGGCCGAGCGGTCATCACTCCTGGGGCCGGATCCTCCCCGCCGTCCTCCTGCCCGCCCAGCTCGCACTGGCGATCGAGATCGCGGACGCCGGGGCGGACGCCTTCGCGCGCCGTTCGCGCGCGGTGGCCCCGGCGGTGGCGGTGACGGCCCTGGCCCTGCTGGCCGGGGCCTGGACGCAGGCCGGTGCGCTGGCCTACGTCCTGCGGGACGCGGCCCTTCCGCCGGTGCTGCGCGACGTCCACCGGATCGTCCCCTGGCCGTCGTTCGCCTGGGCGGCCCGCCAGGTGCCCAAAGGAGCGACGGTGATGACCGACGACTACTTCGCGCTGCGGATGCTCCCGGCCTACGGGCCGTACACCGTCGCCCCCGCCTACCCCGACTTCTTCCTCCCCGACGAGCGGCGGCGCCGGGAGGCGACCCGCCGCTACTTCGCCCCGGCCACCGCCCGGGCCGAGAGGCTCGGCATCCTCAAGGAGTACGGCGCGCGGTGGGTGGTGCAGCGGACCGGCGGCCCCGGGCTGCCGGAGGGCGACCCCGCGCTGCGCGAGGCCGCCCGGGGGCCGCGCGGACTGGCCCTGTTCGAGGTCGCCGAGGTGGGCAGGGGCGTCGTCTCGGCCCGGCGCGCCGGCCCGGCCACGGCGGGGAGTGCCCGATGACCGCGCCCGTGGCCCCTTTTGACCGGTCCGACGGGCCCGACGGGTCCGACGGGCCCGATGCCACCGGGCGGTGGCTGCGCGGTGGCGCGCCGTGGCCGGTGCTCGCGGCGGCGTCGCTCGTCTACGCGCTGAGCGTGTGGCAGGAGGCGAGCGCGGGCCGGCTGGGCGTCGACAACGCGGTGGTGGTGCGGGCCGCCCGGACGCTGCTCGACGGCGGCTCGCCCTACGCGGACAAACGGTTCCTCTATCCGCCGGGCGCCGTCTTCGCGGCCCTGCCCGAGACGCTGCTCACCGATCGCGGGGTGTCCTGCGTGGCGCCCGCCGCCACGGCCCTGCTCGTCCTGGTCAGCGTGGTGACGGCGCTGCGGATCTTCGGCGTACGCGCGGACAGCCGGCTCGCCGCCCTCACGGTCGCCGGGCTCGGCGTGTTCCTGCCGCTGCGCAGCGTCGTCCACCTCGCCAACTGGACCGTGTTCTCGGCCCTCGCGTTCCCCGCGGCCCTGCTCCTGGCGCGGCGCGGACGCTGGGGCGCGGCGGGCGTGGTCGTGGGGGTGGCGATCGCGCTGAAGCCGATACTGCTGCCCCTTCTGCTGCTGTTCGTCCTCGCCCGGCGGTGGCGGGCCCTGGCCTGGGCCGTGGGCGTCCCGGCCGTGGTGTCCCTGGGCGCCGCGTGGGCGATGCCCCGGCCGGGGCTGTTCTTCACCCGGACACTGCCGTTCCTGCTGCACGGGCAGGACGCCTACGCCCGCCCGTACGACGCCGCCTGGCCCTCGGTCCTGCCACGCCTCGGCATCCCGCCCTCGCTCGCGTCACTCCTCGCGGTGGGCGCCGCCGTGGCGGTCCTGGCCGTCGCCCGGCTGCGGTGGCGGCGCGGCGGGGAGCAGGGGCTGCGGCTCGTGGAGTGCGCGGCGCTGCTGATGCTCGCGGCGTTCCTGGTGTCGCGGCCGTCGTTCCTCCATTACGCGATGGTGGTGGTGCCGGCGCTGGTCGCGTCGGTGGTGGTCCGGGGGGCCGCGGTGCGCTCGGTGTGGTGCTGGCTGCCGCTGGTGCCGCAGGTCGCCGGGGTGAACTGGCCGGAGTTGCAGAGCGCCGAACGGCACGCCTTCAAGGACTTCGTCATGTTCACCGGAGTGACGGCGGCCCTGTGCGCGGCCGTGTGGCGGGCACGCCCGCACCCGGCTCCGGAGGTCACTGTCAGTGGTGGCACTTACGCTCTGTGTAGTGATCCCGACTCCCGGGACCACTCCGGAACGAGGTGAACTGTGACTGTCGCGCACCCCCTTCCCGGCCCCGACGTCAGCGTGGTCGTGATCGTCTACAACGACGCCGGCCGACTGCCGCGCGCCGTGCGGTCGGTGCTCGGCCAGTCGCTGCGCAACCTCGAAGTGATCATCGTCGACGACTGCTCCACCGACGACACCTTCGCCGTCGCCCGCAAGCTGACGGCCGCCGACCCCCGGGTGCGCCACATCCGGCTGCCGGTCAACAGCGGCGGCTGCAGCGCCCCGCGCAACGCGGGCATCGATGCCGCCCGGGCGCCCCATCTGATGTTCCTCGACAGCGACGACGAACTGCCCTACCACTCCTGCAAATCGCTGCTGCTCACCGCCGAGGAGACCGGTGCGGACCTCGTCACCGGCGAGGTCACCCGGCTGTTCGAGGAGAGCGGCACCACCGGCCTGTGGTACCCCGGCCTGTTCGAGGACGTGCGGCTGGTCGAGGGCATCCGCCGGGCGCCCGGTTTCTTCCTCGACCACCTCTCGACCAACAAGCTCTACCGCGCCGACTTCATCGCCCGGCAGGGCCTGCGCTTCCCCGAGGGCATCCACTACGAGGACCAGCTCTTCAGCGCCCAGGCCTTCACCCTCGCCCGGTCCTTCGCCGTCGTCCCCTGGCCCGTCTACACCTGGCGGCTCGCCGCCGACCCGGAACGGCTGTCCATCTCCTCCAGCCGCCACGAACTCCGCAATGCGGCGGACCGGATCCATGTGGCCCGGCTCATCGACACCTTCCTGGAGGAGACGGGCAACGCGGATCTACGGCCCGCGAAGGACGAGAAGTTCCTCCGCCACGACCTCCGCCTCTACCTCGGCGACCTGCCCTTCCGGGACCGCCGGTGGACCGAGGACTTCGCCGCGGAGGTCACGCCCTACCTGGACGGCATCGCCGCCGAGGCCTTCGCCGCGATGCCGCGCGAGCAGCAGATCTGCCAGTACCTGCTGCGTGCGGGCAGGCTCGACGAGGCCGCCGAGTGCGCCCGCACCCTCGACCGCCCCCAGCTCGCCCCGCGCCACGTCGTCCGGCGCGACGGGCGCACGTACTGGGGGCGGGAGCTGCCCGCGGGCGAGCGGGCCGCCGCCGGACTGGACATCACCGACTGGCGGCTGGACGACCAGCCCTTCGCCGCCGGACCACTGCGGCACGAGGTCGCCCGGCTGGAGGCCGACGGGCCGCTGCTGCGGCTCACCCTGCGCACCTACGACCCGGCACGGCTGCTGACCGGGCCCGGGGCGCAAGCCCTCACGGCCGAGCTGCGGCTTGCCGCGGCCGGCAAACCGCTGGCCGTTCCCTTCCGCTACGAGGAGGCGGACGGCGAGGTCCTCACGGCCGAACTGACCCTCGACCCACGGCTGATCCCGCTCGGGCCCAAGGGGTACCGGGGCCGCCGCCACCCCGTCGTCGTCCTCGGCCGGCTGGGCCTCACCCGCACCGACCCCCTGCTCGCCCCCGCCTTCCTGCCCGCCCTGCGGGTGGCCCTGCCCCTGCACGGGCCGCTCGCCGGGCACCGCGTCCGGGTGGACTGCGAGGGGCGCGGCGCGGGGCGGCTCACCTTCACCTGGGAGCGCGCGGGCGCCCTCGGCCACGCCGAGATCCTGGCCCCGCGCCTCACGCCCCTGCGCCGCCGGATCCACCGGCTGACCCGCCGCGTCACCGGCCCCCGCGCCAAGGCCCTGACCTACCACGAGCTGCAGAAACTGCCCATCGACAACGAGCTGGTGATCTTCGAGGCGCTGGAGGGCCGCGGCTACGCGGACAGCCCCCGCTATATCCACGAGGAGCTGCTCCGGCGCGGCCTGCCGCTGCGCGCCGTGTGGTCCTACTCCGGCAGCCGCTCCTCCTACCCCAAGGGCGTGCCGCTGATCAGACGGGGCAGCTGGGAGTACGTCCGTGCGGTCGCCCGCGCGCGATACTGGGTGGACTCGCACGGCTTCCCGATGATCTACGGCAAGCGGCCCGGCACCCGCTACCTCCAGACCTGGCACGGCCAGGCGTTCAAGCACATGGGCTTCGACGTGCCCGAGCTGCGGCTCGCCAGTGCCGAACGCAAGCGGCAGCACCGCGAGATGGTTGCCCGCTGGGACGCCCTCATCTCGCCCAGCACCGAGTTCGAGCGGACCTTCGTCCGGGCCAACGGCTTCACCGGCGAGCTGCTGCGCACCGGCCTGCCCCGCAACGACGTCCTCGTCCGCGGCGACGAACCCGCGCAGCGCGCCCGGGCCGCCGCCACCCGCGCACGGCTCCAGATCCCCCAGGCGAGCAAAGTGCTGCTCTACGCCCCCACCTTCCGCGACGGCGCGCGCGGCAGCGGCGAGTCCATCCGCGTGGACCTGGCCGGGCTCGTCCCGCTCACCGGGGACGAATGGACGATCGTGGTCCGCCCGCACTACTACGAGCGGTACACCGTGCCCCGCGAGCTGGGCCACGCGGTGCGCGACGGCCGGGACTTCACCGACCTCAACGACCTGCTGCTCGCCTCGGACGCGCTGCTCACGGACTACTCGTCGGTGATGTTCGACTACGCCAACCTGGGCCGGCCCATCCTGCTCTACACCGACGACTACGAGCAGTACCGCACCACCTCGCGCGGCACCTACTACGACCTGCCCGACATCGCCCCCGGCCCGATGCTGGCCACGACGGACGAACTGGCGGGGGCACTGAAGGACTTGGGCGCGGTGCGGGAGGAGTGGGCGGCGGCGTACGGCCGGTTCCAGAAGATGTTCAACTCCCACGAGACCGGGCGGGCGAGCGAAGCCGTCGTCGATCTGTTCTTCGCGGAGGAACGAGAAGGGAGGGCCCGGTGAGCCCGCGCACACTCCGCAATGTCTTCCTGGTCGGCATCGACGTGGACTCCATGGGCGGCTCGCAGCGCGTGCTGCACACCCTCGCCCAGGGCTTCGCCGAGCGCGGGCACCGCGTCGATCTGATCGGGATCCGGCCGAGTCCCGAACCCCACACGTACGTCACCGACCCGGGGTACCGGCACGCCACGCTCTACCCCTCGCCCCCCGCGCCCGCCTGGCGGGCCGCCTCCTTCGCCGAGCGGCTGCACCCCGCCCGGCTGCGGGACGCCCGGGCCGAGCGGCGGGAGCGGGACCTGGCCCGGACGCGGCTGGCCCGGCGGTTCGCGGAAGTCCCCGACGGCTACGTGATCATCGGCTCGCCCTGGGCCGCGGTCTGGCTGAAGGCCGTCGAGCGGTCGCACCTGAAGGGGATCGGGCAGTACCACGAGTCGTTCTTCCAGGCCTGTCACTCCGCGAACCTCCAGCTGATCCTGCGGCACTACCCGGAGCTGGAGAAGTCGGTGTTCCTCAGCGAGCCGGACGCGGCGGACTTCCGCCGCCGACGGCTGCCCAACGCGACGGCGCTGCCGAACCCGGTGCCCTTCACCCCCGCCGCCCCCGCGCCCCTGGACACCCGGCGCGTCGGCGCGGTCGGGCGGCTGGAGCCGGTCAAGCGGCTGGACCGGCTGGTCGACTCCTTCGCCGCGGCCTGCGCCGACCGGCCCGGCTGGGAGCTGCACCTGTTCGGTGACGGCCCGCTGGAGCCGGAGCTGCGCGCGCAGGCCGAGCGGCTCGGCGTCGCGGGCCGGGTCCGCTTCCACGGCAGTGTGCGGGACATGGCCGCCGCGTACCGGGAGCTGTCCGTGGTGGCCCTGACCAGCGAGCGCGAGGGGCGCCCGATGGCGCTCGCGGAGGCGTCCGCCGCCGGGGTGCCCTGCGTGAGCTTCGAGCTGTCCGGCGGTGTGCGCGAGCTGGTCGACCACGGCCGCACGGGCACGCTCGTGCCGCCCGGCGACACGGCGGCGTTCACCACGGCCCTGCGGGAGCTGGTCGAGGACGACGGCCTGCGCGAGCGCTACGGCCGCGCCGCGCGCGACCACGTCGCCCCGCTGGCGCTGCCCGCCGTGCTGGACCGGTGGGAGGCGCTGTTCGAGGAGATCGACCGGTAGGGGCGGGGAGCCCAACGCAGAGAGAGAGGGGGCGGTGATGCGGAAGACTGTCCGACGGATCGTCGGCTGCGGGCTGAGAGTGCCGCCTGCGGCGGCGAGCGCCCTGCGGGCGCGTCCTCAATCGCCGGACCGGCTTGGTCGGGGCTGGGCTCAGCCACAACCAGCCCGTCCGGCGATTGAGGACACCGCCGCGCAGCGGTGGTGCGGACGCCACGGACTAGGCGTCGTCAGAGGGCGGCGGCGGGGCGAGAAGAAGGCCATGGCGCCCGCGGCAGGCGAGGCGGGTCCGCGCCCGGCGCAGCCTGCGCCGGGCGATGTCCAGCGCGCTGCGCGCACCGGGCGCCAGCCGCAGCGCGAGGGAGCCGCCGGCCGTGGCATACGGCTGGGCCAGCAGGATTCCGTGGCGCAGGCTGGGCAGGACGGTCCGGCGCAGCCCGCTGCCGACGGCCCGTACGGTCGTGCGGAACGAGGCGCCGTTCGCGCAGTGCACCCGCACCCGCACGTCCCACACCTGCGGCGCGGCGGTGCCGTCGCGGCGTCCCCGGGCGGCCAGCGCGCTGAGGCCGAGGGAAAGGTGCGCGGTCCACGTCGAGCCGTCGTGGGCCAGCGGGAGGCTGCGGGTGAGGAGCGCGGCGCCGTCCCGGTGGCGCAGTTCGACGTCGACGGTGTGCGGGCGGGCCACGGCCAGCCGCCCGTACAGGTCATGGACGCGCAGCCCCAGTTCGAAGCGGGGTCCGGCGGGGGCGGGCGCCCGGGGCGAGGGGGGTGCGCCCGGGGTGACGGGCGGCCGTGGCGAGGTGTCCGTTCCCGGCAGGGCGGGCGAGGGCGGCGGCCCGTGGTCGTCGGCCCGGGGGAGGGGCCAGGGGCGGAGCCCGGACAGGGAGGGCAGCGGCGGCAGTCCGCGCAGCGCGGCGCGGGGGCCGGTCACGGCGCGTGCCGCCGCGTCGACGGTGATCGGCAGCCGGTGGGGCGGTGGGGAGCCGGGGCCGGTGAGCCCGTCGAGTTCCACCCGCGGCAGGTCCTCCGCCCACACCGGCCGCCCGTCGGTCTCGGCATAGGGCGGCAGCAGCCGGGCCGGGCGGGCGGCCAGCTGGGAGAGGCGGTCCAGGTCGCGCGGCGTCTCGGAGGCCAGCACGACCCGGGCGATCCAGCGGGCGGGCAGCCGGGCGGAGCACAGCTCGACCTCGTCGTACCCGGCCAGCCGGTCGCGGGCCAGCCGCCACCACGCGCGACGGTACGCGGGGCTGCGGGTGGGCAGTTCGCGGACGTACATGCGCAGATCGTGGTCGAGGAACTTCACCCGCGCGGCGTGCGCGAGGGGTTTGCCGCCGGAGTCGAGGAGGATCTGCACGCTCCGCCGGTGGGCGGCCAGGCGCGCCCGCCAATTGGCGACCCGGTCACGGTCGAGGGAGATCGACGGCTTGGCCGCGTCGCGGCGCACGTGCCAGATGTAGACGGTGTCGGGCACGGTCGCCACCCGGGGCGCCGCCGCGAGGACCTGGGCGGTGAAGACGAAGTCCTCGTAGGGGAAGGGGCCCTCGGGGAAGGCGATGCCGTGCTCGGTGAGGAAGTCCCGCGCGTAGAGCTTGTTGACGCAGAGGGTGTCGTGGACGAGCGCCGGGTGGTCCCCGGGGATCCGTACGGCGGGCCGCCGGTAGAGGCCGGGCTGCCACCGGGTGTCGTGGCGCCGGGGCAGCTCGCGGCGTACGCACAGGCCCGCCGAGACGGGGGCCCGGTGCCGCAGGGCGGCCCCCAGCAGGGCGTCCGCCGCGCCCGGCGGGAGCACGTCGTCGCTGTCGAGGAACATCACATAGGGCGCGGTGGCGGCCCGTACGCCGTCGTTGCGGGGGGTGCCGCAGCCTCCGCTGTTGGCCGGGCGGTGGATGACCCGCAGGCGCGGGTGGCGGGCGGCCAGCTCGTCGAGGAACGCGCCGGTGCGGTCGGTGGACGCGTCGTCCACGGCGATGACCTCGGCGACGGCGGGGCCCTGGGCGAGCGCGGAGTGGACGGCGTCGCGGATGTGCCCGGCGTCATTGAAGCCGATGACGATCACGCTGACCCGCGCGACGGGCGGGGCGTCCGGGTCGCGCTCGAAGGTTTCGCTGTCGCTCGCTGCCACAGAACACAGTTTTACCTACGTATTCCCATCAAGCAGGGCATTGCGCCCATAGGTGCGATCACCCGGCGCGGAGACGCGGGCCGGGACAGGGACAAGGAGCGGCAGGGATGAAGGGAGGGGCCGGAATGGGGCGGACCGGACCGACGGTGCCGGCAGGGCTCGGGGGCCCGGCGCGGCGCGCCGACCGGGCGGCGGTGCGGCGGCCCGCCATCACGGACCCGGAGCCGGACGGCCAGCCGGGCACGGAGACGGGCACGGAGACGGGCACGGAGACGGGCAGGGAGACGGGCACGGAGACGGGCACGGAGACGGGCAGGGAGACGGGCTGGGAGCCGGACGGGCTGCCGGGCCCGTCGGCCGGTGCGCCGCCCCGGGGCGTACGGAAGCGCACGGCGGCAGCCGCCGTCCTGACGCCCGCCGCCGTGATGCTCGCGCTCGGGCTGTGGGGGCTGGACCGGGGCACGATGTGGCGGGACGAGAGCGCGACGATCCAGGTGGCCCGCCGCTCGCTGCCCGAGATCTGGCACCTCCTCGGCACGATCGACGCCGTGCACGGCCTCTACTACCTCCTCATGCACGCCGTGCTGGCCGTG
The DNA here is from genome assembly GCF_017876625.1 of Streptomyces syringium. Lineage (NCBI taxonomy): Bacteria > Bacillati > Actinomycetota > Actinomycetes > Kitasatosporales > Streptomycetaceae > Streptomyces > Streptomyces syringium. Next base: position 2,988,678 of record NZ_JAGIOH010000001.1, on the reverse strand, counting down.
CGCGACGACGAGCTCGCGCTGCGCGTGCCGTCCGTCCTCGCCACCGCGGCCACCGCCGCCCTGGTCGGTGCGATCGGATGCCGGCTGGCCCGCCCCCGGGTCGGGCTGTGGGCCGGGCTGCTCTACGCCACCACCCCGTTCGTCAGCCACTACGCGCAGGAGGGCCGCTCCTACGCGCTCGTCGCCACCGGTGCCGCGCTGGCCACCTGGCTGTTGATCCGGGCCGTCGAACATCCCTCGTACGGGCGCTGGACCGGCTACGGCGTGGCCGTCGGGGTCACCGCGCTGCTCCACGAATTCGCGATCCTGCTGCTGGCCGCCCACGGCCTGACCCTGTTGCTCTCCCGGGTGGCGTGGCGGACATGGCGCGGATGGGGGTGCGCGGCGTCGGCCGCGGCGCTGGCGCTGCTGCCGCTCGCCCTCTTCTCCCAGGGGCAGAGCGGCCAGGTCTCCTGGATCAGGACGCCCGGCCCCGAGGAGGCCGAGGCCCTGCTGCGCGCCTTCGCGGGCCCCGGTGACACCGTCCTCGCCGGCACGCTCCTCCTCGCCGCCGTGGCGCTGCTCGTCCCCCGCCCCCGCACCGGGGCCCTCCACCTCGGCGCGGTCGCCCTGCCCCTCGCCCTCGTCCCGCCGGCCCTGCTGTACGCCGCCGCGCAGTGGCAGCCCCTCTTCCTCGACCGGTATCTGCTGTTCGGCCTCGCGGGCGTGCCGCTGCTCGCCGCCGCCGGGGCCGACCGCGTCCTCGGGCTCGTGCCCGTGCCCCCGCGCGGGCGGTGGGCCGTGGCGGCGGCCGGCGCCGCCGTCGTCGCGGGGGCCTTCGCCGGACAGCTCCCCGAGCAGGAGCGCGAGCGGCTGCCGGCCAGTCGCGGTGACGAACTCGCCCGGACCGCCTCGGTGGTCGGGCGGCTGGCGCGGCCCGGCGACGCGGTGCTGTTCCTGCCGCTGCACGAGCGCCGCGTGGCCCTCGCCTACCCACGGGACTTCACCGGCCTGCGCGACCTCACCCTCCAGCGGTCACCCGCCGCCTCCGGCACCCTCTTCGGCGAGGAGGTGCCGGCCGCCGAGCTGCGCGCCCGGTTGGCCCGGCTCCCCGCGAGCGGCCGGGTGTGGGTCGTGTCGGACACCAACGCCGGCGACCGCTGGATCCGCTCCCAACGCGCCGAGCACGCCAAGACCACCGTCCTCGGCGAGCTCTACCGCGAGGAGTCCTCGGTGTTCGTGCGCGGTGGCGCGGTGTCGCTGTACGTCCGCAGATAGGGCATGAGTCCGCGGACCGGTCTTACGACCCGCGTCCGCGGACCGGCTCCGCCCGCGCACCGGGCGGAGCCGTCCGAGTGTCACTTGACGCCGCCCGCCATGATGCCGTTGACGAACTGGCGCTGGAAGGCGAAGAAGACCGCCAGCGGCACGATCATCGAGAGGAAGGCGCCCGGGGCGAGGACGTCGATATTGCTGCCGAACTGCCGGACCTGCTGCTGGAGGGCGACCGTGATCGGCGGGTTGCCGCTGTCCGCGAAGATCAGCGCGATCAGCAGGTCGTTCCACACCCACAGGAACTGGAAGATGCCCAGCGAGGCGATGGCCGGGCCGCCCAGCGGCAGCACCACCCGGGTGAACAGCCGCAGCTCCCCGGCCCCGTCCAGCCGGGCCGCCTCCAGCAGTTCCCGGGGGATCTCGGCGAAGAAGTTGCGCAACAGGAAGACCGCGAAGGGCAGCCCGAAGGCGGTGTGGAAGAGGATCACCCCTGGCGTCGTCTCGAAGACCCCGAGGGTGTTGAAGAGCTTCGCGACCGGAATGAGCGCCACCTGCACGGGGACGACGAGCAGCCCGACCACGACCATGAACCACCAGTCCCGGCCCGGGAAGTCGAGCCAGGCGAAGGCGTAACCGGCGAGCGCGCCGATCAGGATGACCAGCACCGTCGAGGGGACGGTGATCGCAGCGGTGGTGAGGAGGGACCCCATCACCTTGTCGTTGCCGAGCAGATCGCCGTAGTTCTGCGTCGTCAGCCCGCCGGGGTGACTGAAGACCTGCCACCAGCCCGAGGCCTCGATGTCCGCCTCGTCGCGCAGCGAGGAAAGCAGCAGCCCGACTGTGGGCATCAGCCAGAACAGGCCGACGACGAGGAGGAAGACGCGCAGGGCGCCCCCGCCGGCCCGGGCGGCGATCCGCGCGGGAAGCGACCGCTTCGCCCGTACGGCCGTGTCCGTGGTGGTCATCGCCGCCGCTCCCTTCGGATCCTTCGTATGTTCACGAGCATCACCGGCAGGACGAGCAGCAGCAGGAGGACGGCGATGGCGCTGCCGACACCCTGGTTGACGTCCGTGCCGAAGGACGACTGGTAGAGCTGGAGGGCGAGGACGTTGGCGTTGTCGAGGCTGGAGCCGGGGGCGATGATGTAGACGAGGTCGAAGATCTTCAGCACGTTGATCATGAGGGTGATGACGACGACCGCGAGGACGGGCGCCAGCAGCGGCACGGTCACCCGGCGGAAGACCTGCCATTCGCTCGCGCCGTCGACGCGGGCCGCCTCCAGCAGTTCGCGGGGCACTCCCGCCAGGCCCGCCGCGACGAGGACCATCGCGAAGCCCGCCCACATCCAGATGTACGAGCCGATGATGGCGGGGGTGACGAGTGTCGGGCCCAGCCAGTCGACGCCGCCGTAGGAGGCGGCGAAGTTGGCGGCCGGAAGGCGCAGCTGGGCGCCCGCCGCGGAGTCGGGCAGGGTGAAGGTGCCGTCGGCGGCCGAGGTCGCCGAGGCGACGGTCTTCCCGTCCTTGACCGCCTCGACCCTGACGCCCGCCAGAGCCTTCTCGCCCTTGTCGATGCGCCCCGCCGTGCCGCTGCCGCCCTTGGCGAAGTCCAGCCACACCGTGCCGGTGACCTTCCCCGCCACCTCCCGCGGCGGGACGGCGTCCCGGGCGCCGCTCACGTCCTCCGGTTTGACGGCCACCAGCGGCAGAGCCGCCGGAGTGCCCGCCCGTACGGCCGACTTGGTGGTGAACGCGCCGCCGCCGCTCGCCGCCAGGTCCCCGGTCGGCCGGGGGTGCGCGCCGGGGAAGGGCGCGGGGCCGGCGAAGGTGTCGTGGACACCGACCCACACCGCGTTGGCCACGCCGCGGTCCGGGTCCTGCTCGTACACCAGCCGGAAGATGATGCCCGCGGCGAGCATGGAGATCGCCATCGGCATGAAGACCACCAGCTTGAACGCCGTGGCCCAGCGGATCCGTTCGGTCAGGACCGCGAAGATCAGACCGAGGGCGGTGGCGACGGTCGGGCCGACGGCCACCCAGATGACGTTGTTCCGCAGGGCCGTGCGGATCCGGTCGTCGGTGAAGACCTCGCGGTAGTTGTCGACGCCCACGAAGCCGCCGCCGGAGGCGTCGAAGAGGCTGCGGTGGACGGAGTAGCCGATGGGGTAGACGACGAGGGCGCCGAGCAGGGCCAGCGCGGGCAGCAGGAAGCAGGCGGCGACCCACGGCCGGGTGCCGAGCACGCTCCTGGACGGGGTGACGGGCGGGTCGCCGGGCGTCGGCACGGGCCCGGAGGCCGGTCCGCCGCCCGCTGTCGCGGTCGACATGATGACGCGGCCGTCAGTTCTTGAACGCCTTGGCCGCGTCGGACTCCAGTTTCTGCTGGGTGCCCGCCACGTCCTTGGGGTTGCGCAGGAAGTCCTGGAGGTGCTTCCACTCGCCCTGCCCGGGCTTGCCGCCGAAGGAGGCGGGGGCCTGGTCGGACATGTCGAAGCGGAAGTCGTCACCCGCCGAGACCAGCGCCTTGGCGATGGAGCGCAGTACGTCGTTGGGGTACACGGCCGGGTCGAGGTTCTTGTTGGCCGAGATGAAGCCGCCCTCGTGCGCCCAGATGCCGGCGGCGTCGGAGGAGGCGAGGAAGGTCAGCAGCGCCTGCGCGGCCTTGCTGTCCTTGAGGGCCACCCCGACGTCGCCGCCGGTCACCACGGGCGAGTCGGACCCCACCGCCGGGAAGGGGAAGACCTTCGCGTCGGTGCCGATCTTCACGTTCGCGCCGAGGATGTTGGCGGCCGCCATGTCGCCCTCGAAGACCATGCCCGCTTTCGCCTTCTCGCCACCGACGAAGGTCTGGGTGACGGAGGCCGGGAAGGTGACCTGGATGGCGCCGGCGTTGCCGCCCGCCAGCAGCTCCTGCTTGCCGAAGAGCTGCCCGAGGGTGGTCAGTGCTTCCTTGACGGACGGGTCCGTCCATTTGATCTTGTGCTGGGCGAGCCGGTCGTACTTCTCCTTGCCCGCCTGGGAGAGATAGACGTTCTCGAACCAGTCGGTCAGGGTCCAGCCGTCCGCGCCGCCGACCGACACCGGCGGGACGCCGTAGTCGGCGATCACCTGGGCGGTGCGCAGGAAGTCGGTCCAGGACTTGGGCTCCTTCGCGCCCGCCGCATCGAAGATCTTGGTGTTGTACCAGACCAGGGACTTGTTGCTGGTCTTGAAGTACACGCCGTACCGCTTGCCCTCGTACGAGGCGAGGTCCTGCCACCCCTTGGCGTAGTTCTTCTCCAGCTGCGCGGTGGCCTCACCGCCGAGCGGCTTGAGCCAGCCCTTGCGCGCGAACTCCTTGAGCACGCCCGGCTGCTGGAGCATCGCCACGTCCGGCGCCTCGCCGCCGGCTATCTTCGAGCCGATGAAGGAGGACATGTCGTCGCCGCTGGGCACGAACGACACCTCGGCGCCCGTCCGCTTGGCGAATTCGTCCAGCACCTTCGTGAAGTTCTTCTGCTCCGCGCCCGTCCAGACGGCGGTGACCTTGAGCTTCTGCCCGGAGAGCTTGGGGAGGTCGACGGTGTTCGGGAGCGGTTTCGACGAGCCCGTCTTCTCGCCGTCCTTCGGATCCTTGCCGTCGTCCCCGCAGCCGGCGGCTGTCAGGGCCAGTGCGGCCGCCGCGACCAGAGCCAGTGCGCCGCGCGTCGCGCGCGCCCCGCGCGGCGAACTGCGAAGCGGTGTACGCGATAGAAGTGGTGTACGCGATATACGCATAGCCGTCCTCCCCGTGCCCGGTTCCCCGTGGACGGCCGCGCGCCGTACGTCGAACCGGCGTACGGCCTGTCTCCCGTGCCGACAGTCCTACGCCGGGTCCGGAGCTGCCGCAATACCGCATCGGGTATCAACTCACCGATCGTGACCGGGCTGTGATGCGGCGTCACACCGACTCGTGCCGCGGGGCCCCGGTGGACCCGCCCGTCACGCCGGGCGGGGCGGGTCCGGCGGGAGGAGCGGCGGAGCCGGGGACGTGCCCGCCGACTGGGCGGCACGCAGCAGGGCACTGGCGAGCAGGGCCAGGTCGGTCGGTCCGTTGCCCAGCTCGCGCAGGGGGCGGCGGGTGGGCGGGTCGCCCATGCGCTGCCAGTCCACGGGCACGACCGTCGGGCGCAGCGTCGCCGTCCGGGGGATCCGTCCCGTGACCCGGCCCGCCTGGAACGGGGTCATCGCGTCGTCGTCCGGCCGCTGCAACCTGCCGCGCCCCGGGGCGGGTTCGCCCGAGCCGCTGCCGTCACCCGCGCCGTCCGCCGACGCGGGCGCGATCTCCAGCGTGACGCGCAGGCCCGACCGCTCGACCGCCGCCGTGTCGGCCGTGCGGTCCGGGCGCCCGGACGCGGCGACCAGGTGCACGCCGAGCCGCTCGCCGTCCCGGGCCACGGACTCCAGCGCCCGCACGACGGAACCGGCCGCCGGGCGGCCCGTGCTGCCGAGGGCAGGAGCGACGAGCGCGTCGAAGTCGTCGACGAGGACGACGAGGCGGGGCAGGGCCGTCTCGGCGGTGCGCGCCGGGCCGTCCTTCTGCGCGCGCAGCTTGAGGGTGCCGCTCGGCGCGGGGTCGAGGTCGCCGGACGCCGCGTCCGCCGGGCGGCGGGGCGAGATGATCTGCGCGGCGGTGTGCTGGGCGTGCCACCCGCAGAAGTCCAGCCGGCCCAGCAGCTCGGCGCGGCGCTTGAGCTCCGAACTCAGCGCCTGGGCGAACTCCCGCATCCGCACCGGGTCGGCGGCCGCCAGATACGTCGACACGTGCGGCAGGTCCGTGCAGACCCGCAGCCCCTCGCCGCGCTCGGCGCCCGCCCCGTCGACCAGGACGAGCGAGAGCCGGTCGGGGCGGTCGGCGGCCGCCAGCGACGCGGCGAGCGACCGCAGCAGCTCGGTCTTCCCGCAGCCGGGCCCGCCCTCGACGAGCAGATGCGGGCCGTCGGCGGCCAGGTCGACGGTCAGCGGCCCGTGCGGACCGGCGCCGAGGACCGCGACGGCCCGTCCGCCGGGCCGGGCGCCCCGGTCCGTGGCCGCCGCCCAACGGGCCGTCAGCGAGGCGGGGGTGGCCCGGGCCAGGCCCAGCTCGTCCAGCAGCCGCGCGGTCCGCGGCAGCGCCGCCACCACCCGCCCGGCCTGTCCGTGTGCTCCCTGCGCGTCCGCCATCCGCAGCGGCGCCAGCGCCCGCGCGAACCGCTCGGCCCACGCCGCCGACACCGCGTCGACGGCGGCGATGACGGTACTGCCGCCGGGCGCCGATGCCGGGTGGGCGCCGGTGCCGTGGGCGGGCGCCGGGACCGTACCGCCGTACTGCGTGGCGTGTCCGCCGAGCGCGGGCGGGCCGCCGGCCGGCCCGTACCCGCCGGGGGCCGTGCCGCCGGCCTGCGGGCCCGTGCCCGCCTCGAACGCCGCGCCGCCGCGGTGGAGCACCTGCACCACCGTGGCCACGTCCCCGCTCAGCAGCGCCACCGCGCCGCACTGCGGGAAGGCCGGGGAGACCGCGCGGGCCGTGTCGAGGGTGGCGGAGACGGGGGAGGCGGGGGTGGTCGCCGGGGCGTCCGCCAGGCACAGGAGGTGGATGCCCGCCGCCGGGCCGCCCGTGGCCAGCCGCGAGACCGTCTCCCGCAGCGCGGGCGAGCCGGGGTCGCCGTCGACGATCAGGATCGTGTACGGCCCGGTGTGGTGCTCGACGACCGAGGCCACGGCCTCGGGGGCCGCGGTCGCCCAGTTCGGCCCGAGGGGGCCGTCGTCGAGGCGGCGCACGAGCTCCGCCGTACGGGCCTCGGCCTGCTCGCGGTCGTAGGCGACCAGCAGCCGGCAGTCCTGCCCGTGCGTGGGCCGCAGCTGCGGCAGCCAGCCGAGCCAGGACCACTCCGCCAGCCGCTCCTCCACGCTCCGCGAACGGTCGGCACTGATCAGGACGAATTCGAGCGCGGCGGGCGGGTGCAGCGCCGCGAGCTGCGCGAGGACGGACCGGGCCAGCCCGGACAGCCGCTCCCGGGGGCCCGCCAGGCCGAGCGCCCCGACCTCCCGCAGCGCGACCGTCACCGGCACGGACGGCAGCAGCCCGCTGCCGTCGGCGGCGTACCGGTCGGTGGTGCCGAGCCGCACGGTCAGCAGGTCCGCGTGGTCCGGGCCGCGCTCCCACAGCCGGGGCCCGGGGCCGAGCGCGGTCAGCAGCACGCACGCCGGGTCGGGCCACCGCTCGCGCAGCGACCCCGCCAGGGCACGGGCGCGCTCCGCGTCACCCTCGGCCGAGGGCGGCCACTCCTCGGCGACGACCGCCCGCTCGGCTCCCCGCCCGCCGGCCAGCCGCCGGGCCCAGGCGCCTATGCCGCGATTGCGGCCGCCCCGCTTGCCCTCGGCCCGCTCCTCGCCCGCGGTGGGCGGTGCGCTCCGGTCGTCGGGAACGTCGAACTGGGTGCCACGGCCGCCGTGGGTGATGTGCCCGACCGGGGCGTACCCGTCGGGGGAGTAGTCGTCGGTGGCGTAGTCGGGGGTGTAGGGGTCGGGCGCTCCGACGAAGCCGGTGTGGTGGCGAGGCCCGGGCACGGAGGGATCGCCGTAGCCGCTCGGCGCCACGGCTTCCGGCGAGCCGAAGTAGCCCTCGGTGAAGCCGGTGGGCCCGGGGAACCCGACGATCCCGACCGACTGGTGGGTCTCGGCGGTCCTGGCCGCGCCCGTGGTGGCGTGCGCCATCGCGGGGCCGCCGCCTGAGTCACCGAAGCCGCCGGCCGGGGCGGGACCCGCGCCCTGGGGGGCGCGGGACGGCCCGGGGACGCCGGCGTACCCGCCGCCCGCGCCCGCGAACCCGGCGGAACCCTCGGCCCAGGAGGTCGTCCCCCGGGGCTGCCCCGCACTGCCGGGCACCGTCCCCGCCGACACCCGGAGGTGCCCCTCCCCGTCCGGTGCCGCCGGAAGGACGCGCGGCGAGGCGTCGGAAGGGCTGTGCAGGCTCAGCGTGGACTCGCCGACCCGCAGCAGCGTGCCGGAGGGGAAGGGGACCGGGCGGCCGTCGACCGGGGTGCCGTCGAGGACGGTGCCATTGGTGGAGCCCAGATCGTGCAGGGTGACGGCGCCGTCGTCGCTGACGGTGACCGCGCAGTGCAGCCGGGAGACGTCGGGGTCGTCGAGGGGCACGTCCGCCGAGCTGGAGCGGCCGATGCGGACCTCGCCGCCGTGCAGCAGGTGCACGCCGCCCGCGTCCGGCCCGGAGACCACGTGCAGCCGGGCGGCGGCCTCCGGCACGCCGGACAGGAGCACGCCCGCGTGCCGGTCCGGGTCGGCCGGGGCGCCCAGGGACAGGACGGCGCCGTCGATCAGTGGTGGCTCGCCCAGCGCGCAGCGCTGCGCGTCGAGCCGCTCGGCGCCGGCGTAGACGACGACGGCACCGCTGCCGAGATCGCAGCCGGCCGCCGCGGCGGCGGCCGCGAGGCCGCTCGCCACACTGGCGAGGGCCGTCCCGGCGGGGGCGGTCACCAGCACATCGCAGGCGCGCGTGGCGTGAGGGGTGGTGTGGCCGCTGAGCGGCCCGAGGACGGTCAGCCGGATCTGCATCGCCGTCAACGGTCCCTTCCTGCCCGGGGTGCCGGCAGGGTTCCGCACTTCCCCCACCACGCACGGGCGCGTCGGCACGTACAGGTCACCACGTTCGCGCGGGGCCTCCCGCTCCCTCCCCGCCGCATCCGTGCTGTGAGCATCCTCGCACCTGCCACTGACGACGCGCCCGGCGAGAGCCAATTCGTGATCTTGAACGACCATCCGAAGGTGCGAAAACGTGAGGTCGCGAACACCGGATGGCGAAGTCGTGCCGCACCGTGTTCGCTCCGGGTTCGCTAAGGCCCGCTCCCCGTCCCGCACCGTCAGCCGTCCGTGCCCGGTTCCCTCACACGGGGGGCGCGGCGGGACGCGTGTGGCAACCATCTGTCCGGAACGCGCGTCTTTCCCATGAGCCCCACTGAACGAGACCCGTCAACGGGCGGTGCGGCAGCACTACAGTGGGCGAATGGCCGGGCAGCGGCCACCGCAAGCTTGGATCACGATCAGGGAGCGCATGACGTGCGGCCGGTAGGCAGCAAGTACCTGCTCGAGGAGCCGCTCGGACGCGGAGCCACGGGCGTCGTCTGGCGAGCCCGCCAGCGAGAGGCGGCCGGCGCCGAGGCCGCCGTGGCCGGCCAGCCCGGCGAGACCGTCGCGATCAAGGTCCTCAAGGAGGAGCTGGCGAACGACGCGGACGTCGTGATGCGCTTCCTGCGGGAGCGCTCCGTCCTGCTGCGGCTCACCCACCCCAATATCGTCCGCACCCGCGACCTCGTCGTCGAGGGCGATCTGCTGGCGCTCGTCATGGACCTGGTCGACGGCCCGGACCTGCACCGCTATCTGCGCGACAACGGCCCCTTCACCCCCGTGGCGGCCGCGCTCCTGACCGCCCAGATCGCCGACGCCCTCGCGGCCAGCCACGCCGACGGCGTCGTGCACCGCGACCTCAAGCCCGCCAACGTCCTCCTGCGGAACGACGGCCAGGCGATGCACCCGATGCTCACCGACTTCGGCATCGCCCGCCTCGCGGACTCGCCCGGTCTCACCCGCACCCACGAATTCGTCGGCACCCCGGCCTATGTCGCGCCCGAGTCCGCCGAGGGCCGCCCGCAGACGTCCGCCGTCGACATCTACGGCGCGGGCATCCTGCTGTACGAGCTGGTCACCGGCCGTCCGCCGTTCGCCGGCTCGACCGCCCTGGAGGTCCTGCACCGCCACCTCAGCGAGGAGCCGCGCCGCCCGACCACCGTCCCCGAGCCGCTGTGGACGGTCATCGAGCGCTGCCTGCGCAAGCGCCCCGAGGAGCGGCCCAGCGCCGAGAACCTCGCCCGTGCCCTGCGCGTCGTCGCCGCCGGTGTCGGCGTGCACGCCTCCCCGGCCCAGGCCGAGGCCGCGCTCGGGGTCGCCGCGCTGCTCGCCCCGGACCCCGAGCCCGCCCAGGTGCCCGGCACCGGCGCGGACGGCGGCGCCGGTCCCGGCGACGCGGAGCCCACCCAGATGCTCCCGTCGAACGCGGGCTCCTACGACCCGAACGCCGCGACCAGCTTCCTGCCGACCACCCCGCCCGGTCGGAACGATCCGGCCGGCCCGAACGCCGACCCGACCCAGGTGCTGCCCGCCGGCCCCGGCGGTCCGCAGGCGGGCGACCCCACCCGCGTCATGCCGCCGGTGCCCCCGGGCCCGCCGCAGCCCTCGGGCGACGACCCGCACCCGTGGCAGACCCAGCTGCGCGCGGCCCGCGACCGCAACGACCAGACGCAGGTCCAGTACCTGGACCCGAGCGAGGACCCGCTGCGCCGCCGCCCCACGCGCCGGGCCGGTGCGCCCCAGCAGCCCCCGCAGCAGCCCCCGCGTCATCAGCAACAGCCGCCGCAGGGCCAGCAGTACGGGCAGCAGTACGGCCAACAGCAGTACGGGCAGCAGCCGCCGCAGCCCCAGCCCCAGCAGTACTCCCCGCAGCGTCCGCCCCAGCGGCAGCCGAGGCAGCAGCCGCAGCGGCAGCCTCAGCCGCGCTACCAGCAGCCGCCGCAGCCGCCCCAGCAGCAGCACCAGCCGCAGCGCTACACCCCGCCGCCCGCACCCGAGCCCGCCGCCCCGCGCCGCGAGCCCAGGTCGCCGCGGCAGCGCAGCGCGAACCCGATGCGGATTCCGGGGCTGGGCTGCCTCAAGGGCTGTCTGTTCATGATCCTCATCCTTGTCCTCGGGTCCTGGCTGGTCTGGGAGTTCACCCCGCTCAAGGACTGGGTCGCCGACGGCAAGAGCTTCTGGGACGCCACCTGGGACTGGGTCACCGACGTCAAGAACTGGGTCTCCGACCTCGGGTCGGGCAAGTAGCCCGCCCTGTCACCGGCCGGGCCGGGGGGCGTCCCCCGGCCGCCCCCTCTCCGGCACGATCTTGGAGACTTGTCGACATCTGAAGGGTGTTTTCTGCCGCAGAAGCGGCGGTCGGCTCAGATCGGTGCCCCTAACATCCCTTCAGCCGCGTAGCTTTGTCGCCAACGCGCCCTCCCCGGGGGTCGGAGGACCAGGAAAGGAAGCCGAAGAGTCTTGGCACGGAAGATCGGCAGCCGGTACACCGCCCACCAGGTCCTGGGGCGCGGCAGTGCCGGCACGGTGTGGCTTGGCGAGGGCCCCGAGGGCCCGGTCGCCATCAAGCTCCTGCGTGAGGACCTCGCGTCCGACCAGGAGCTCGTCGGCCGGTTCGTGCAGGAGCGCGCGGCCCTCCTCGGCCTCGACCATCCGAACGTCGTCGGGGTGCGCGACCTCGTCGTCGACGGCGCCGACCTCGCCCTCGTCATGGACCTCATCCGAGGGACGGACCTGCGCACCCGCCTCGACCACGAGCGCCGCCTCGCCCCCGAGGCCGCCGTCGCCATCGTCGCCGACGTCGCGGACGGGCTCGCCGCCGCGCACGCCGCCGGGATCGTGCACCGCGACGTCAAGCCGGAGAACGTCCTGCTCGACATGGCGGGCCCGCTCGGCCCCGCCGGGGCGCACCCCGCGCTGCTCACCGACTTCGGCATCGCCCGCCTCGTGGACACCCCGCGCCGCGCCGCCGCCACCGGCGGACTCGGCGGCTCCGCAGCCCCGGGCGCCCGTTCCCCGAACCCGCGCAGCGTCATCGGCACGCCCGACTACCTCGCCCCCGAGATCATCGAGGGCCTGCCGCCGCGCGCCTCCGTCGACGTCTACGCCCTCGCCACCGTGCTCTACGAGCTGCTGGCGGGCTTCACGCCCTTCGGCGGCGGCCACCCGGGCGCCGTCCTGCGGCGGCACGTCACCGAGACGGTGGCGCCGCTGCCCGGCATCCCCGACGAGCTGTGGCAGCTGATCGTCCAGTGCCTCGCCAAGGGCCCCGCGTCCCGGCTGCGGGCCTCGGAGCTGGCGGTGCGGCTGCGGGAGCTGCTGCCGAGCCTGGCCGGCTACCCGCCGCTCGACATCGACGAGCCCGAGGACGGGCAGAGCGCCGCGGACGCCGGGCGGGACGGTGCCTACGACGACCGGTCCGCGGCGGCCGTGGCCGCCGAGCCGCGCCGCCGGGGCGTGGTGCCGCTCGTGCCGGGCGCCGTCGCCGACTCCAGCCGCGACACCCACACGAGCATGCGCGTGCCCGGCCCCGAGGAGCTGGCGGGCGGCGCCCACGGCACGGCCCGCGCCCCGCGCGCTGCCGGGGAGCGCCGGGCGGGCTCCGCGCGCCACCGGTCGGCCGCGGAAGCGCTGCGGCGCCGCCGCGTGAAGTTCGGCGCCGCAGCGGTGGCGCTGGCCGCGGCGGCCGGGGTGGGCGGCTGGTTCGCCGTGGCCGACCACGACTCCGGCGACACCAAGCCGGGCGTCCACCGCACGGAGCCCTCGCCGGGCAGGTAGCGCGTGGATCGGGCGGCCCGCCCGTGGCCCTCCGGCCCCGGTGGAAGGCCGGCCACGGCGGCCGGGCGCGGCGGCGACACACGGGCCCGTTCGACGCCGCCCCGCCCGCGAGCCGCGGGCCTTCGCCAGGCAGGTGGCCCACCCGAGGGCGGCGGGCCGCGCCTTCGCCGGGCGGATCGCACGGCGGGTCCGTGCCCGGACGCGGCGCGACACACGGGGGCCCGTTCGACGCCGCCCCGGCGACATGGCGCCCGGCCCCGGCCCCCTGTCGAAGGGAGTGGCGCCCGGCCCCCGCCGAAGGGAGACGCTCCGCTCCCCCCGGGCTATTGCCCGGGCTCTTGAGGCAGCCCCTATATAGCCGTTATGGCCCGGAAATGCCGGGCCGCGGCCCGGAAATACCCGCCCCGGAGATCCTCGGCGGCCACCTTCGGGCCGTGCAGCCCGGCGCAGCCGTTAGGCTGGGTGCGTGGCAGTCGTTGATGTATCCGAAGAGCTGAAGTCCCTCTCCTCGACCATGGGGTCGATCGAGGCCGTCCTGGACCTCGACAAGATGAGGGCCGACATCGCCGTGCTCGAGGAGCAGGCGGCGGCCCCGTCCCTGTGGGACGACCCGGACGCGGCGCAGAAGATCACCAGCCAGCTGTCGCACCTCCAGGCGGAGCTGCGCAAGACCGAGGCGCTGCGCGGCCGCATCGACGACCTCGCGGTGCTCTTCGAGCTCGCCGAGGCCGAGGACGACGCGGACACCCTCGCCGAGGCCGAGGCCGAGCTGACCGCGGTCCGCAAGGCGCTGGACGAGATGGAGGTCCGTACCCTCCTCTCCGGCGAGTACGACTCCCGCGAGGCGCTGGTCAACATCCGCGCCGAGGCCGGTGGCGTCGACGCCTCCGATTTCGCCGAGCGCCTGCAGCGCATGTACCTGCGCTGGGCCGAGCGCCACGGTTACAAGACGGAGGTCTACGAAACCTCGTACGCGGAAGAGGCCGGCATCAAGTCGACCACCTTCGCCGTGCAGGTCCCGTACGCCTACGGCACGCTCTCCGTCGAGCAGGGCACCCACCGCCTCGTGCGCATCTCGCCCTTCGACAACCAGGGCCGCCGCCAGACGTCCTTCGCGGGCGTCGAGGTGCTGCCGGTCGTCGAGCAGACCGACCACGTCGAGATCGACGAGTCCGACCTGCGCGTCGACGTCTACCGCTCCTCCGGCCCCGGTGGCCAGGGCGTCAACACCACCGACTCCGCGGTCCGGCTGACCCACCTGCCGACCGGCATCGTCGTCTCCTGCCAGAACGAGCGCTCGCAGATCCAGAACAAGGCGACCGCGATGAACGTCCTCCAGGCGAAGCTCCTCGAGCGCCGCCGCCAGGAGGAGCAGGAGAAGATGAACGCGCTCAAGGGCGACGGCGGCAACTCCTGGGGCAACCAGATGCGTTCGTACGTCCTGCACCCGTACCAGATGGTGAAGGACCTGCGTACCGAGTTCGAGGTCGGCAACCCCACCTCCGTGCTCGACGGCGACATCGACGGCTTCCTCGAGGCCGGTATCCGCTGGCGCAAGCAGCAGGAGAAGTAGTCCAACCGCCGACATAGTCGGACATCGCGCCCTTAACTGCCTTGACGCCACCCTGAAAACTGTGAAGGGTGGCGTTCGGCATGCGTATCACTGGGGCGCGTGTGGCGGGGGGCGAGCGGCCCGGCTGGTACGGCCGGTTCAGCCACGTGTGGTCCCCAGGGCGCCATGGCCCCGTGAAGAGCTGCTCCAATGACGAGTTCAGCTACTGGGGGTAGCAGGCAGATGACGAAGAACACGCGACTGCGCGTCGCGCGAATAACTGCCGGTGCGGTGATCGTGGCGGGTGCGTCGCTGACCGCCGCCGGTGTGGCCTCGGCCGCCGGGGTGGATGTCGAGGTCGGCGGCATCGGTGTGAAGGCGACCGTCGGGGCCGCCCCGACGGTCGAGCCCACGGTCGAGCCGACCGTCGACCCGACCGAGATCCCGCAGCCGACGCAGCCGCCCACCACCGGCGGTACGACGACCACGGGCGGCACCACCACCGGTGGTACCACCACGGGCGGCACCACTTCTGGTGGTACCACCACGGGCGGTACGACCACGGGTGGCACGACGACCGGCGGTACGACGACGGGCGGCACCACCACGGGCGGCACCACTTCTGGTGGTACCACCACCGGCGGTACGACGACCACGGGCGGCACGACCTCCGGTGGTACGACCAGCGGCGGCAGCACCAGCGGTGGCTCGACGAGCGGCAGCACCACGTCCGGCGGTTCCACCAGCGGTGGGTCCACCTCCGGCGGCAGCACCACGACCGGCGGCTCGACCTCCGGCGGCTCGACCTCCGGCGGCTCGACCTCCGGCGGCTCGACCTCCGGCGGCTCGACCTCCGAGGGCTCCACCGGCGGGGACGACGACGGTGACAGCACCGGCGGCTCCACCGGCGGCTCCACCGGCGGCGACGACCACAGCGGCTCGGTCACCGGCGGCAGCGGCAAGGGTGACGACGCCACGACGTGCCCGGTGGACACCGACTCCCACTGCGGCACCAGCACCGACAGCGCCGGCTCCAAGCCCGTGCAGCAGGCCAAGCCGAAGGAGCAGCTGGCCCAGACGGGTGCCGGTCAGACGTCCTTCCTGCTGGTCGGCGCCGCGACGATGATCGCCGGCGGCATCGGCTTCCGGATGCTCCCGCGCCTGGTCAACCGGAGCACCGCGGCCTGACCCGGTACCGCGTGCGCTGATACGACGAAGGCCCGGAGCGGGCAAACGCTCCGGGCCTTCGTCATGTCATACGGTCATGTCTACGGTGAGTAATCGTGCTCCGCGGGGGTTACGTCCGCGTGAGGATGCGCATACGCTCCGTCCGTAAGCCGATCGTCGAGCGCGGTCGGGTGATTACGCGGCGAGGCCGTGGGCGACCAGGGCCACCGCGACGAGCGCCACCAGCAGTGCGATCAAGGTGGCGGGCGTCAGTGCGGCGAACGCGCCTTCCTGCTGCTCAAGCCGCTGTCGGCTGGCCCGGCAGACCGGGCACCTGCCCTCGCTGACCCGGCCCGCGCAGCTGGCGCACACCAGTCGGTCGCATGTCATGCGATCTCCTCCTCCGGCACGTCCAACGCGCGGGATACCCGTGTGGTTCCCCTTACCACTGTGCCAGCTTTCCCGCCGTTCGGCGCGACTGCTCGCGCGCAGCGCAAAACGGGGCCCAAATGTCCTCGTTTTGTCCCCGATGGTGTCGGTAATAAACGCGCCAACCCCGGATGCCGACTGCGCGTGCACCGGTCGTTCGCGTATGGTCACGCACACCGACGGGAGCCGCGCGCGCGGTGTTCCGTGCCACTATCCAGGTCGACGCGTGGTGCACTCGTGATCCGATTCGACAACGTCTCCAAGTCCTACCCGAAGCAGAACCGTCCGGCGCTCCGCGACGTCTCGCTGGAGATCGAGAAAGGCGAGTTCGTCTTCCTCGTCGGTTCCTCGGGTTCGGGCAAATCCACCTTTCTGCGGCTGCTGCTGCGCGAGGAGCGGGCCAGCCACGGGCAGGTCCACGTGCTCGGCAAGGACCTCGCCCGGCTCTCCAACTGGAAAGTGCCGCAGATGCGCCGCCAGTTGGGCACCGTCTTCCAGGACTTCCGGCTGCTGCCCAACAAGACGGTCGGCGAGAACGTCGCCTTCGCCCTCGAGGTCATCGGCAAGCCGCGCGGTGAGATCCGCAAGGGCGTGCCGCAGGTCCTCGATCTGGTGGGCCTCGGCGGCAAGGAGGACCGGATGCCCGGTGAGCTGTCCGGTGGTGAACAGCAGCGGGTGGCCATCGCTCGCGCGTTCGTCAACCGGCCGATGCTGCTGATCGCCGACGAACCGACCGGCAATCTCGACCCGCAGACCTCCGTCGGCATCATGAAGCTGCTGGACCGGATCAACCGGACCGGGACGACCGTCATCATGGCCACGCACGACCAGCAGATCGTGGACCAGATGCGCAAGCGCGTCATCGAATTGGAAAAGGGCCGGCTCGTGCGCGACCAGTCGCGCGGCGTCTACGGCTACCAGCACTGAAAGGACGCCATGCGCGCCCAGTTCGTCCTGTCGGAGATCGGCGTCGGTCTCCGCCGTAATCTCACGATGACCTTCGCGGTCATCGTCTCCGTCGCCCTGTCGCTCGCCCTGTTCGGCGGGTCGCTGCTCATGCGCGAGCAGGTCAGCACGATGAAGGGCTACTGGTACGACAAGGTCAACGTCTCGATCTTCCTCTGCAACAAGGTCGACGCCGAGTCGGACCCCGCCTGTGTGAAGGGCGCGGCCACCGAGGACCAGAAGAAGCAGATCAAGGCCGACCTGGAAAAGATGCGGGTCGTCCAGAGCGTTCAGTTCGAAACGAGCGACGAGGCGTACAAGCACTACAAGGAACAGTTCGGGAAATCCCCGATCGCCGGTTCCCTGACGCCGGACCAGATGCAGGAGTCCTTCCGGGTCAAGCTCAAGGACCCGTCCCAGTACAAGGTGATCTCCAGCGCCTTCTCGCAGCGCCCCGGCGTCCAGGTGGTGCAGGACCAGAAGACCCTGCTGGAGAACCTCTTCAATCTCCTCAACGGCATGAATCTCGCGGCGCTCGGCGTGATGGGCCTGATGCTCGTCGTGGCGCTGATGCTGATCGTCAACACGGTCCGGGTCTCGGCGTTCAGCCGCCGCCGGGAGACCGGGATCATGCGGCTGGTCGGCGCGTCCAGCATCTACATCCAGATCCCCTTCATCATGGAGGCGGCCTTCGCCGGGCTCCTCGGCGCGGGCTTCGCCTGCGTCCTGCTCGTCTGCGGGCAGTACTTCCTGGTGAACAACTGGCTCGCGCACCACGTCGACGTCATCCAGTTCATCGGCTGGGACGCGGTGCTCGCCAAGCTGCCGCTGGTGCTCGCGATCGGTTTGCTGATGCCCGCGCTCGCCGCCTTCGTCGCGCTGCGGAAGTACCTCAAGGTGTAACCGGCCGCGCACCGGAACACAGGACATGCGCCGAGGGCGCCGTACGGTCAACTCCCCGTACGGCGCCCTCTCGTGTCCTAGACTCTCGCGCATGCCCGGCCCGACGATGTTCGTTCCGCCGCGCCGCGTCCGTCGTGGAGCGGCTCTGACACTGGTCTTCGCGAGTGTGCTCGCGGCCGGTGCCACCGCCGGTTCCTGGGGGATGGACCGGCAGGACGGCACGGAGCGCGCGGGCGGCAGGTCCTCCCGTACGGTCGCGAGGGCCGTGGACCGCCGGGCCGTGGAGGCGGCCGCCGCGCAGGCCGCGCGGAAGGGCAAGTCCGGTTCGGAGGCCGCCGCCGAGGTGGTCAGCCGCAGTGGCGACCGCTGGAGCGCGGTCTACAGCGCCCGCGAGTACGAAGGTTTCCAGCGCGCGTTGGACGGCGCGTACGTCGGTGTCGGTCTCTCCGCCCGGCGCGGGCCCGGCGGCCGGACGGAGATCGACGGAGTCCAGCCCGGCAGCCCCGCCGAGCGCGCCGGGCTCCGCCCCGGCGACCGGGTCCGCACGGTCGACGGCGCGGACACCACCGGTCGTCCCGTCACCGAGACCGTCGCCCGGCTGCGGGGCGACGCCGGCAGCCCGACGCCCGGCGGCGACGCACGGAAGCCCTCGGTCCGGGCCGCCGCGGCCGCGCCCGGCACGCCCGTGCGCCTGGGCCTCGAACGCGGGAACCGCACCTGGGAGCGCACCCTGCACCGGCAGCGGCTGACCACCGAGAGCGTCACCGTCGACCGGCTCCGTGACGACGAGGCCCCCGCCACCCGGATCAAGGTTGCCTCCTTCACCAAGGGCACCGGCGAGCGGGTCCGGGAGGCGGTGCGGGCCGCCGAGCGCGGCGAGGGCATCCTGCTGGACCTGCGCGGCAACTCCGGGGGCCTGGTCACCGAGGCCGTCGACGCCGCCTCCGCCTTCCTCGACGGCGGCCTCGTCGCCACCTATGACGTGCACGGCGAGCAGCGCGTGCTCCAGGCCGAGCCCGGCGGTCACACCCGGCCGGCGCTGGTCGTCCTCGTCGACGGCGGCACGATGAGCGCCGCCGAGCTGCTGGCCGGCGCCCTCCAGGACCGGGGCCGGGCCGTCCTCGTCGGCGGGCCCACCTTCGGGAAGGGGTCCGTGCAGATGCCCAGCCGGCTCCCCGACGGCTCGGTGGCCGAGCTGACCGTCGGCCATTACCGCACCCCCGCCGGGCGGGCGGTCGACGGCCGGGGCATCACCCCCGACCTGGTCGTCCGCGGTGATGCCGAGCGGCGGGCCCGCACAGTATTGAGTGGCCTCGGGGTGGGGTCCTAGTGCGAGAATGACCGCGCTATGGCTAAGCAGAAGAAAGAGACCCCAGGTCGCAAGCTGGTCGCGCAGAACAAGAAGGCGCGCCACGATTACCACATTCTGGACACCTACGAGTGCGGCATGGTGCTGACGGGCACCGAGGTCAAGTCGCTCCGCCAGGGCCGGTCCTCGCTGGTGGACGGCTTTGTGCAGATCGACGGCGGCGAGGCGTGGCTGCACAACGCCCACATCCCCGAGTACACCCAGGGGACGTGGACCAATCACAGCGCGCGCCGCAAGCGCAAGCTGCTCCTGCACCGCGTCGAGATCGACAAGCTCGACTCCAAGTCGCAGGAGACGGGCCACACGATCGTGCCGCTGGCGATCTACTTCAAGGAGGGCCGGGCCAAGGTCGAGATCGCCCTCGCCAAGGGCAAGAAGGAGTACGACAAGCGGCAGACGCTGCGCGAGAAGCAGGACACGCGGGAGTCGAACCGCGCGATCGCCGCCGCGCGCAGGCGCCAGCGGGCGAAGCAGCAGACGCTGTAGCCCTCCCGGGGCCCGCCCCCGGGAATACGCTGGCACCCTCGTGCGTTGGTCACGTACGATGGGCATCGCACACCACCGGGTGGTGCCGGGTGTGCATCTTGAAAAATCAACATGGGGATGATCGGTTTCGACAGCGGATGTCGAAGCAGGGGAAGCGTGTCGAGGAAGCGGCAATGATCTCGTAAACCATATGTCGCAACCTATAATCGCCAACACCAAGCGCGATTCCTTCGCCCTCGCTGCCTAAGTAGCGACTTGCGAAGTGTCAGCCCGGGCTTGTTCCCGACCCGGATCCTGGCATCAGCTAGGGAACTAAACTTCTAGACCCGGTCACGGGGTCTGGAAGGAAATCAAACAGTGGCTGGGCCCGTCGGAGACTTGTTCGCGTGATCTCCGGGGCCGAGAAAAGCGCAGCGAACTGCACACGGAGAAGCCCTGATTCTGCACCGTTGGACGCGGGTTCGATTCCCGCCATCTCCACTCATCCCATGTGAGCCTGAGGCCCGCGACACCGTCGCGGGCCTCAGGTTTTTCCATGCCCGATCACGGGCCTCAAGGCCGCCGCAGCCGGAGCGAGAGCAGCGCCATCGACACCATCAGTACCAGCAGCACCAGCATGGCGACCCGGAGGTCCACGGCCTCGGCGATGCCGCCGATGATGGGCGGGCCCGCCAGGAATCCGACGTAGCCGACCGCGGAGACGGCGGCGATCGCCGGGCCGGGCCGGGCCGGCCGGAGCTCGGCCGCGTGCCCGAAGACCACGGGGATGACGGCCGCCATGCCGAGCCCGAGGAGCGCGTATCCGGCGAAGCCCGCGCCGGGGCTGGCGACGGAGATCGAGACCACCGACCCGGCGGCGGCGACGAGCGAGCACCCGAGGGTGAAGCGGACCGTTCCCGTGCGGGCCCGGATCCGGTCGGCCGAGAGCCGCCCGATGACCATCCCGGCGGAGAAGACGGCGAAGCCCGCGCCGGCCGCGCCGGGGGAGGCGCCGGTCACGTCGTGGAGGTAGACCGCTCCCCAGTCGTTCATGACGCCCTCGCCCATCAGGGCGCAGAAGGCCACGAGCCCCGGGATCCACAGCCCCGCCGTGGGCAGGGCGAACAGCGGCCCCGGGTCCTCGGCGGTCTCCCGTGGGTCGGGCAGCAGGGCCGTCGCGGCCACGGCCATCGGCACGCACAGGACCGCCGCGGTGAGCGCGAAGTGCCGGCCCACGCCCACGTCCGCGGAGGCGGCCAGGCTGCCGACCACGGCGCCCACGATGCCGCCGATGCTGAACATGGCGTGGAAGCCGCCCAGGACGGCCCGGCGGTACGCCCGCTCGACCATCACCCCCTGGGTGTTCATGGCGACGTCGACGGCGGTGTTGCCGCAGGCGAACAGCGCCAGGTTCGCGGTCAGCAGCGGGAGGCTGGGGGTGACGGCCAGGCCCGCGAGGGCGGCCAGATAGACGGCCATGCCGGTGAACAGCACGGGGCGGCTGCCGAACCTGGCCACCAGGCCGCCCACGAGCGGCAGGCCGAGGAACGCGCCGCCGCTGAGGCCGACCAGGGCCACGGCGAGCTGCCCGGCGGACAGATCGAGCCGGTCCTGGACGGCCGGGACCCGGGACGCCCAAGTGGCGAACGCCGCCCCGGTGATGAAGAACACCGCGGACACCGCCGCTCTCGCGGCGCGCAGCCGGGAAGGCGTTTCGGGCGGGCCCGGCTCCGGCGTCTGCCGGACCGGGGCCCGTCCGTCCGGGGCATCCGATGTGTTCTTCATGAAGCGGCGCGTCCCTCTCCTCGGTCTCCGGCGTACTCTCCAGTCTCTGTACTTGTCCTGCTCAACACCTCACAAAACGGTCAGACGGCGTAGGGGTCGGACGGGTGGCGAAAGAGGACTCATTCCGCTTCGCGCGCGCAGCGGCGGGCGAGGGCGACGAGCGAGGCGCGTTCCTCGACGAGCACCTTGTGGAACACGTCGGCGAACGTGCGCATGGTGCGTGGGTCATTCGGCGGGCCGAGTGAGCTGAAGCTCTGGCCGAGGACCAGCCGGCGCCGGCAGATCTCCTCGGCCACCGGGTACTCCTCGGGCCGGTAGGCGTGCCCCGGGCGGGCGTGGCCGCAGGACCAGGGGCAGCCGCGCCCGTAGCCGCGCAGCTCCTGGAACAGCGTCTGGGCGGGCACGGGTTGGGGCTGCCAGCGCATGATGCCGAGCCCTTCCGCGCGCACCGCCCGCTCCACGGCCTCCCGGAAGGCCTCCACCGGGACGTCGTCCAGGCCGAGCCCCTCGGGCTCGACGAGCAGCGGGTAGAAGAAGTACACGTGGGTGAGGCCCTCGGGCACCACCGGCGGCCTGATGCCGGGGATGCCGTCGAGCGCCGCGGTGAGCGCCGCCCCGTTGTCCCGCCGGATCCGTGACATCTCCGGCAGCCGGGTCAGCTGGGAACGGGCGAAGGCCGCGGCGAGCACGTCGATCCGGTAATTCCAGCCCATGATGCGGGCGTTGTAGTCGCGCCCCTGGCCCGGTAGCTCCTCGCCGAACATCAGGACCCGGCGCGCGAGCCGGTACTGCTCCTCGTCCCGGGTGGCGAACAGCCCGCCCTCGCCGAGCGCCGACAGGGTCTTCGAGCCGTTGAGGCTGGCCCCGCTCATGGTGCCCAGCGCCCCCACCGGGCGGTCGCGGTAGGTGGCGCCGTGTGCCTGGGCGGCGTCCTCGATCAGGGCCAGCCCGCGGTGGTCGGCGATCCGGCGCAGCGCGTCGTAGTCGGCGGGCAGGCCGTTGAGGTCCACCGCGATGATCGCGCGGGTGCGGCCGGTGATCCGCTCCTCGACCAGGGCGGGGTCGATGTTGAACGTCTCGATGCCGGTGTCCACGAAGACGGGGATGGCATTGGCCTGGAGCACGCTCGACGCCGAGGCGAGAAACGTGTCGGCGGGTACGAGCACCTCGTCGCCCGGCTCGACCCCCGCCGCGGCGATCGCCATGTGCAGGGCGGCGGTGCCGGAATTGGCGGCGAGCACGTAGGGCATGCCGGTGAACTGCGCCCAGGCCTCTTCGAGTTCCTGCACGGGCTTCATCGGCCAGTGCCATGGGGTCGCCTGGTCCAGGGCGCCGAGCACGGCCTTGCGGTCCTCGTCGAGGATGTACGGCCACGGCGCCAC
This sequence comes from Streptomyces syringium, assembly GCF_017876625.1. NCBI lineage: Bacteria > Bacillati > Actinomycetota > Actinomycetes > Kitasatosporales > Streptomycetaceae > Streptomyces > Streptomyces syringium. The sequence continues at coordinate 2,966,010 of NZ_JAGIOH010000001.1, read as the reverse complement.
CGCGCCCTCGGGGATGACCCGCTCCCCTCCGTCCACCGCTAGCATGCCGCCGCCCTGCTCTCCAGGCCGCCGGGGCCCCCGCTCAGCCGCCTCCTGGCGGGCGGCTCCCGGCGGAAGACCGCCTTCGCCGACGGGAGCTCGGGGAAGCGCCCCAGCTCGGCGGCGAGCGCCCTGAGCCCCGCCAGCAGCGTGATCTGCGGCTTGAAGTGGAGTGCGGTCAGCCGGGAGACGTCGGCCACCAGGGCGAAGCTGTCCTCCAGGCTGCTGACGTCGGCCTCCAGCAGCGCCGGCCTGCCCGTGGCCTCGGCCACCGTGTCGGCCAGTTCGCGCATGGAGACGTCACTGCCGGTGCCCAGGTTGTAGATCTCACCCTCCGCCCCGCGGTCGGCGAGCGTGATGAGCGCGCGGCACAGATCGTCGACATGGATGAAGTCCCGCGACTTGCGGTCGATGTCGCCGACCACGGGGATCGGCCGTTCGTTGAGCTGCCAGCGCAGGAACTGCGACACCTCGCCCCCGGCCCGGCGCGGGTCCTCACCCGGCCCGTAGATCACGAAGGAACGGCCGATGACGACCGGCAGCCCCGAGGTCCGCTGCAGGCTGCGCAGCGTGAGCTCGCCGGAGAGCTTGGAGGCCCCGTAGGGGAGGAACGGTCCCGTGGGGTGGTCCTCGCGGATGGGCGAGTGCTGGGGCGTGCCGTAGACGATGGCGGAAGAGAGGTAGACCAGCCGTCGCACGCCGAGTTCGAGGGCGGCGTTGCCGACGTTGCAGGTGGCCAGCGCGTTGAGGTGGAAGTCATAACGGGGGTTCTCGACGGACACGGTCCCGCTGGCGTTCCCCGCCAGGTGGAAGACGACGTCCGCGCCCTGCAGGGCCAGCAGCGTCTCGCCGTAGTCCCGCAGGTCCGCCCGCAGGTGACGGACGCCGGGCAGGGACGCGATGTCCTCGCCGAGGGCGGCGTGGTCGACGACGGTGACCTTCTTGCCCAAGAGGCTCAGGGCCGCGACGAGACGACGGCCGACGAAGCCGGCGCCGCCGGTGACCGCCACCTCGTCGTGCCCGTACAGGGTGCTGTCGAAAGGGGCGCTGCCGGAAAGAGCGCCGGTGGAAAGAGTGCTGGTGGTAAGGGAATTGAACGTACCTGGTGCATGGCTCAAGGCTGCTCCCACGTGGTAGTTCCCGGGTCGCACTGTTGCTGCCATGGACGGAAGAACGGGCACGGGGTCGCACCGAACGAGCCGCATCGCCCCCGTCGCGGATGACCTAAGCCATGGAAGGCAATGCGCCGTGCGGCGCACAAGTGCCTGCCGGAGAATGACTGATTCGCAGCGTTGCCCTTCCGGCGGCCGCGGGCGTAAGGGGAACCCCCGACTTGCTATGGCCACCTGCGCAAACCCGGGAACATCCGCCGGATCCGGGCAACCATCGGGCCGGGGCGGCCATCTTCCTCATTGACCGACAGGGGGTGTGCGGTGAAGTGGACTCGGGCGGCGGTGGCCGTGGTGGGTGCGGGGCTGATGTGGCCGACGGCCGGTCTCGCGATGGCCGACGACGGGCCGGGCGGCGGGGTGAATCTGCTGGTCAACGGCGCGTTCGACAACCGGCCCGGCGAACTGATCGACATCGACGTCCGGGGTGTGCGGGCGGGCGCGGACGTGACCGTCACCTCGCCCGTCTTCGACCGGCCGGTCCGGCTGGCCCCCTCGGACGGCGGCCACCACGGGCGGCCCGCCGTCGAGATGTCCACTCCGCCCGGCACGTACCCGCTCAAGGTCACGGCGGACGGCAAGATCGTGGCCAGGGAACAGGTGGAGGTCAAGGCCTCGGAACGGCCGACGTTCCAGGTGACCACACCGGGCGACGAACTGCGGCCGGGCGAGCAGCTGGGGATGTGGTTCGACGATCTCTACCCCGGCGAGACCGGCGACGCCTTCACCGTGCGCTCCCCGGCCTTCCCCGCTCCGATCCGGCTGACCCACGACCCGAAGGGCGCCGACTGGAACAACCCCCGGATGTTCTCCGCGCTCGTACGGCTGCCGGCCGACGCGAAGGACGGCACGTACAAGGTGGAGCTGACCGGCCCGGACGGCCGGACCCTCCAGAACAAGGACCTCGTGGTCCGGGCCGCCCGGCCCGGTGACAGCGACTACGTGGGCAAGGCGCGCGGCCCCGCCTTCTTCTCCGACGAGGACCGGCCGGAGGACGCCCGCAGCTCCGGGGCGAAGATCGCGGCCGGTGGCTCGGTCAATGTGCTGTGGAGCGACGAGTCACCCGATCCGGGCGAGGAGGGCCGGCTGACCGCGACCTCCCCGGCGTTCGAGCGTGCGGTGCGCTTGAAGCGCGACGACAGCAAGGCGGGCGACGGCGACGACCCGCGCTACTACGGCCCGGCCCGCGTCCGGACCGACCTGGAATCCGGCCGCTACCCCGTCACCGTCGTCAGCCACCACGGCCGGGTGAAGAGGACCGGTCACCTCGTGGTCGCCGGATCCGCTCCCAAGTCCCCGGACGACGGCCCCGACCGCACGGTGCTTCTCGTCGGCGCGGGCACGGGCGGGGCGGCCGTGGCGGCAGCGGCGGGCGTGGTGATCTTCAGGCGGGTCCGGGCCCGCGCCTAGTGCCCTGCCGGGCGGGTCGATCGGGTTGATCCCAGCCCGTCCGGCGTTTAGCGGGCAGCGCCTTCGCGCGTCACGGAACCGTAGAGCTCGTACCGCTTGAAGCCCAGGTGCCGGGTCCCGCTGTGCTCCAGGACCCTGCCCCAGGCGGGGGAGGCGGCCAGGACGGGAAGGGCCGCCTCGTGGGCGGCGACGTCGGGCCACTCGGAGTACTTCAGGACGCGGGTGCCGTCCTTGGTGAGGTGGAAGTGGGCGGCGATCAGCCCGGGGATCGGAGTCTCCTGCTGGGCGGCGACGACGGTGTCGGCCCATGAGCGCTGCCGCTCGGGGGTGGTCGCGTCGACGGTGGCGAGGACGATCAGGCGCGGTGTGAGGGACGTGTCCCCCGTGATGCTCCGGTAGACGTGGGTGCGGTGCAGCCCCGGGCGCTCGATGCCGGGGACGGCCTCGTCGAGTTTGCCGATCATGCCGTCGCGGCGGGCGCGGGCCCAGGCGAGATGGGCCTCGTCGCTGGTCCACTGGGAGTAGTGGAGAAGGCTGCTGCCGTCGGTGTTGAGGAAGATGTGCAGGGCGAGGGACCCGTCGGCGTCTCCGCCGGGGCCCCGGCCCATGTTGTCCGACCACTCCGCGAGAGCCATGTCGGCGGCGGTGCGGGAGCCCTCGGCGCTGCCGACGACCCATTCACTGACGAGGTGGGTGCCGGCGTCGGGGCGGCCGACGTGGGGCAGTTCGAGGCGCGGGGTGGTGGACATGCGTGGTCGGACTCCTTGCGGTGATCGCTGGCAGGTCCGCTCAGCGTCGAACATCAACCACGCTTGAGGTCAAGGTGGTTAAGCAGTCGGGCGAGTCGGCCAGGACGGCGGCGCGGCGTGTTGCGGCCGAACACCGGGCCCGTGGCGGGGCGGGCCATGGCGATCAGGGTGCCGCCGCTGACGGCGAAGAAGGGGGAGGAGTTCGGGTGCGGGCTGTTCGGCATGTCCCCACCCTCGCCGGAGGGCGATGGCGGGGTCCAACACCTGATCAGTGGCCATTGACGCGTCTGTGTTGTTAACTGCGCCGATGCCTCATGACATGGAACCCCGACTGCTGCGCGCGTTCGTCGCCGTCGCCGACGAACTGCACTTCACCCGGGCGGCGGCGCGGCTGTACGTGGCCCAGCAGGCACTGAGCCGGGACATCCGGCGACTGGAACAACGGGTGGGCGGCGAGCTGTTCGCGCGCACCACCCGGCAGGTGACCCTCACGGCGGAGGGCACCCGGCTGCTGCCGTACGCGCGGGCGGTCCTCGCCGCGCACGACGAGCTGGCGGCCGCCTGCGTACGGGAGGAACGGCCGCTGCTCGTCGACGTCGGCGCCAGCGTCGGCGTCCCGTCCCAGGTGCTGACGGCGGCCCGGGAGGCCGCCCCCGAGCAGGAGCTGATCGCCCGGTACCTCAGCGGCCTGACGGGCGCGGCGGGGGAGATCGTCGCCGGCCGCCTGGACGTCTCCTTCGGCCGCGTGGCCGGCCTCGACCCGGCGGTACGGGCCCGGCTCGACCACCAGCCCGTGCGGTACGAGCCGATGGCCGTACTCCTGCCGGAGGACCACCGGCTGGCGGAGCTGCGGGAGGTGCCATGTGGCCAGCTGGCGGGTGAGACCCTCTACGCGGCTGCCGGAAACCCGATGACGGCGGAGTGGACCGACCTCGCGGAAAGGCTCTTCGAGGGGCGGGGAATTCGCGTCGCGGAGCCCTTCCCGGAAATCGAGGGGGACGAGGAGTTCATCCGCGTCATCCGGAAGCGGGGGTGGTCGGTGCTGGCGAGCGTCGAATTCATCGACGTGCCGGGCATGGTGCTGCGACCGCTGGTCGACCCGGTGCCGCTTTCGCCGGTGGCGATGGTGTGGCGGAAAGGCCTGCGGCATCCGGGACTGGACGCGCTCCGGGCGGCGGCGAGTGGGCTGGCCGCGTCACGGGGGTGGCTGGAACGTCCGGGCGGGGCGGGGTGGCTGCCGCCGGGTGACGCGGCGCTGATGGGGACGGATTAGCCCGTCGGCGACACCAGGCGGGCGAGGAATTCCTGCCATGGGCGGTGGGTGAATGAAAGCGCAGGCCGATCGGGGGCATTCGAATCGCGCACCCACACTTCGCGGTGGACGAAAGCGATCTCTACGCAGTTCCCATCGACACCTTGACTGAAGGTGCTCCTGCGCCAAAGTGGCCGAAAAATCTGGTCGCCCACGCGAGTCTCCCTCCCGCTCGGCCGTGATTGATTGCTGACCGGGGAGGGCGCGGCCCGGCTCCCCTGCTATCCCATCAGATTGGCAAGTAATTGGTGATCAGGGAAGGGTGGGCCGGAATACAATTAAATATCTGAGAAATTCGCCATTTGCTCGTATGTGCTGCGGACTGTACGCACCGGGGCCGTACACGCTGTTTGTACGGCCGCGTACCGTTCCGGCGGTGCGGTCCATCGCCTAATCTGAGTTAGGCCCGGCCCCGACTGTGTGTGGCAGAGGAGACGTCATGGGGAACTCGACCTCGGCCGGTCCGTCTCGAGGCGCCAGGCGAGCCTTGTGGTACGTGTACCTACTGGCTGCCGGCATTGCCGCGACGGGCTTCGGAGCCTTGATCGCGGCCGCCACCGGAGGGTCCGTGCTGGTGCACGTACTGGCCTCCGGGGCGGTGGTTGTCGCGGCAGGGTGGATGGCGCCGCCCCTGCTCAGCTGGGTGTATCGCTTGGCTCGCCCTCGTTCGACGGGCTCGCCGGCTCCACGCCGCGCGGGCTCGACCCGGTGAGCGACGATCTGCGGGAAGCGCGCGGCTGACGTCGGCGACTGGCTGCCGCGACGGCGGTGGTGCCCGCGCAGCACCCGGCCACCGTCAGCCAGGCCGAGGGATTCGGTATCAGCAGAAGGGCCACGGTCACCAACGCTCCGGCGCTCAACAGCACGCTGATGACGAGCAGGATCAGGTTCCGTGTCCTGCGGGAGTCCGTCACGATCTCCCGCAGGACGATGACGATGATGTCCCAGGCGCTGGACGAGTCGTCGGGTATCTGGCGTCGGCGGGGGCTCGGCCGCTCGCTACGGCCGGCCATGGTTCCGCAACTCGTTTGTACATCCCCGTAGATGTGCTGCTCCGCCGCGCGTGAAGCCGGGCACGGCAGGGCTGACTATGCTGTTCACGAATCGCTCCGAATCAACCTACTGCTGTAGGCATGGGAGACGGCCTCTCCTACGCCTCTACGCTCACTTCCACCGAGGGCCGGGCCTCCGGGACTCCGTTCATTCCTTCGATCGCCCGGTCGATCAAACGGGGTAGGTCTTCCCGAGGGGCCTGCGCTTCCAGCGCCCAGAATGTTTCCAGGTAGCGGCTGGTCGCTTCGGTGTCGTCACTGAAGACGGAATCCCCGGACGTCTTCTCCAGATAGAGGATGTCGTCCATCTCTCCGTTGAATTCGAGAAGGACGAAGGAGCCTTGCAGGCCGACGTGGGCGCCGACGCTGAAGGGGACGATCTGGATGGAGATGCCGGGGCGGGTCGCCATCTCCTTGAGGTGGAGCAGTTGACTCTTCATTACTCCCGGGCCACCGGTCCAACGATGGATCGCTGCCTCGTCGATGATGAAGAAGAACTCGGGGCGGTGTTCGCTCTCCAGCAACTCCTGTCGCTGGAGTCTGGCTTCGACAGCACGATCCATTCGCTCCCCTGTGATGTGCGGTGCGAAGGCCAGACTCGTCGCCCGCGTGTACTCCTCGATCTGCAGCAGGCCGGGGATCACCAAGGGCTCGAAGGACCGGACGATGCTTGCGGCCACCTCGTACGACAGCAGGTCCATGTAGGGCTTGGGGAGCAGCCCTCGGTACTCCCGGTACGGCATCTTCCGGCTGGCGCGGGCCAGCTCCAGGAAGTAGTCCAGACGCTGCTGGTCGACGATCCCGTACTCGTGGAGCAGCGCCCGTAGGTCGTTGGTGGAGACCCCCACCTGACCGGCTTCGATCCTGATCAGCTTGGAGGGGCTCCAGTCCATCCGGGCAGCCACTTCCAGCTGGGTGAGTCCGGCTTTGGTGCGGGCCTTCTTGAGCTCGGTTCGCAGTTGCCGCCGCTGTACCACGGCGCCCGGAGTAGCCACGATCGCTGGTCCTTCCCCGCAGGACAGGCAATCAGAGACTGCCCTGACGAAATCAGTGTGTGGTCGTTGTCAGCCCTCCGGCAAGTGGCTCGGACGCCACGCGGAAGGTCCTGTCGGGGAGGTGGCACCTCGCCCGCGCGATTTGCCAGCTGGCAGATTGCGCACCGGTTGGCTGCGGGTTGGCAGGAAGGGCACTCCCAGGCAAGATGTTGATCTATTGCCTCATGCCGAATGAGCCTTCACGGGCACGCTTCAAGATCATGCTAATGGGCTAAAAACCGCAGGCCAGAGCCACTCTTGTGCCGTAGGGCTGCGTCGCCGCTGCCTGTGTTGTCGCCTTGCGATTCACTGGCAGGAGCGGACCGGGTGCACTGGGGCGTGTCTCGCGCCCGGGGGCTCACGCGGTGTGACTCGCCTCCGGCGGGGCTGCTGGTGGGTCCGTACCTCCGGGGGACCGCCGACTACTCCACTCGGCGTGCGGTGGGTAGGCCGGTTGGCCCATACGGTACCTAGTCGGCGGTACGGGCGAAGGCCGTGAAGGCCGACCAGGCCTCGGGGGAGAGGGCCAGACGGGGGCCGTCGGGGACCTTGGAGTCACGGACGTGGATGGTGGTGGGGAGGGCTGCAACTTCGACGCAGTTTCCACCCTGCTCGGTGCTGTAACTAGACCTGAACCACGCAAGGTTGTGGCTGAGCTGTGCGCTGGTCATGTCTCTCCTAGCAGCCGGTCCAACAGGCCCTGGGTCTCCTTGGAGTTGAGAGCCTGTGTACGCAGCATTCCATATTTCCGAGTGAGGACACTGACGTCGTCCGGCTCGGAAAAGAGGCGCCCCCCGAGCTGTGCTTCCACATAGGCGAGCTGCTGGTGGCTGGGTGTTTCGAGCAAGACAAAGGGGCCGGAGAGGCCGGCGTGGGAGTTGTAGGCGAGCGGCATGACCTGGATGGAGACGCCCGGCAAGTCGGTGGAGATTCGCAGATGGCGGATCTGCTCGTGCATGACCTTGGAGCCGCCGAGGCGGCAGTGCAGCACGTCCTCGGAGAGGATGAAGCTGAAAGTGACGGGCACCTTGCGATGTAGCAGCTCTTGTCGTTCGATCCGAGCCGCGACGCGAAGTTCGATCTCCTCCTCGCTGAGCGAAGGGGTTGTCGTGCGGAAGGTGGCGCGGGTGTAGTCCTCGGTTTGGAGCAAGCCAGGAATGACCTGGTTCTCGTATGAGTAGTGGGAGATCGCCTCCTTCTCGTACGCCATGAACTCCTCGGCCCAGACGGGGTACCTCTCCCGCGCGGACACGTACTCCACGCCTACCGCCAGTGCGCCGCCCGTCTTCAGGATTCGATCCAACTGTTCCGCCATGTCGGGGAGGAGGGGCCGCCTTCCCTGCTCGATCGAAGCGATCGTCTCTTCGTGCACGCACAGACGATCGGCAAGCCTGCGCTGAGTGAAGCCCGCGTTCGTGCGGAACAGCGCGAGTTGAGCGCCGATGAGCTGCATGGACGTGGACTGCTTCTTGGCGTTCTTCCGGGTCTGCATGGAGACCAACTCCCCACCCATGGGTGCAAATGACCGGTGCGGGACCCGTACAAAAAATCTGTACGGGCTGACGCACTGGTCCACCCTAGTTACCCGCTGCGACCGTTGTGGCATGAAAGACGCGACTCAACTCCCCTACTTCCACAAGCGCTTCTACCGCCGAACTCCCAGATCCGTGCCCATGGCCAGAGACTTCGGCCGCAAGACGCTGGAGCGTTGGGGCCTCACCGACAGGGCCGATGACGTGTTGCTCTGCGTGAGCGAGTTGGCCACGAATGCCCTGCTGCACGGGGTGCCCGTCGGCAGGGGGTTTCTGCTCCACATGTGGCTGCTCGACGATCTCGTCGTGCGACTGGAAATGCACGACAGCGGCGACGGGCGCCCGGTAGCCAGCCTCACCGCTCCGGCGGAGGACGCGCGGGGCCGGGGGCTGCTGCTCGTCGACGCGCTGGCGGACACGTGGGGGGTGGGGGAGCGGGACCCCGGAAAAGTGGTGTGGTGCGAGTTCGCGTGCGCCCCGGCCGAGGGGCAGGCGTGAGGGCCGTGGGCAGGCTCGTCCGGCCGTGCGTGCACCACTCGGGTTGGACGGGGACCGGAGGCGAAGCCCGGTGCGTGGATTGCGGGACGCGGCGGTTCACGGATTACGGGGCGCTGAGGCCGCCGGATTTGCCGGAGGCGGTGACTCCGTCCGATCACGCCCGTTCGACGGCGGACCGGGCGGCTGCCCGGCAGGTGTGGCAGCGCATTCGACTCCGGTTACTCCCTGGGTAGGGTGACCGCCGTGCGAATACAGAACGTGTCAGTTGTCGTGGTCAGTGCGGTGTGCCTGTTGGCCACGGGTTGCTCGGGCGGAAGCTCCGGTAAGAGCGACGGGGCCAAGCCGAAGCCGACCCACACCGTGCTGCCGCAGAGGCTGGACAAGCCGGCGCCCATGCCGGAGGGGACATTGCAGCCTTCCCCGGCCGCCGACGCGTCTTTCAGCGAGAACCTGGCATACGAGTTGCGCCGCAAGACGCAGGCCATGGCGGGGGCGACGGGAAAGATCACCGCCGAGTGCCCCAAGGACGTGGGGTCGAAGAGCGGAACGCAGGCGACGTGCACCACCACCTTTGAGGGCGTCAAGGTGGAGTGGGACGTGAGCATCGGCGGCAAGTCGTCGTTCTCGAACAACTTGGTGGAGTACAAGGCGACCCCGCGCCAGGGCATCCTCACCCGGGACGGTGTCGCCCGCCTCCTCTACGGCAACTATCGCGACAGTATCGATCACGCCCTGTGCAATGACATCCCCAAGGCCGTGGCGGCACCTCTGGGCGTCCAGTCCAAGTACCGCTGCGAAGTCGTCATGAAGGGGAAGGAACCGTTGGGGTACGCCCAGGCCGTGCGGGCCACGGACTCCGGTCCGCGGTACTACTGACGAGTGGTGTAATCCCGCCATGAAGATCAATGAGCTGGTGATTCCCGATTCCTCGGCATGCTCGGCGGCGCTTGAGGTGGCGACCGCCTATTGCTCGCCCGCGTTGCTGAACCACTCGATACGGTCCTACCTCTGGGCGGCGGCCCACGCGAAGGCCTCGGGCATCGCCTTCGACGCGGAACTCCTCTACGTCTCGGCGCTGCTCCACGACCTCGGGCTGGTGAAAGAGTTTGACAGCCACACCGTCCCGTTCGAGGAGGCGGGCGGCCACGTGGCATGGGTCTTCGGGGCGGCGGCCGGGTGGCCCGTCGAGCGGCGGGTGCGGGCCTCCGAGGTGATCGTGCGGCACATGGGGGACGGCGTGGACGTCGCGCAGGACCCGGAGGGGCACCTGCTGGCGTACTCGACGTCGGTGGACATCTCCGGTCGCGGCGCGGACGCGCTGCCCGCGGAGCTGCGCGCCGAGGTGCTGGGCCGCTACCCGCGGCTGGGGCTGGCCGAGGAGTTCACGGCGTGCTTCCGCGAGCAGGCGGACCGCAAGCCGGACAGCGCCGCCGCCGCGGCCATGCGCGGCAACATCGCCGCCCGCATCGCGGCGAACCCGCTCGACGCGTAGCCGCTGCCGCTGACGGCCTCGGCCCACCGTTGCCGGGGCCGGGTGCACCTCCGCTGCGCGGCGGTGTCCTCAATCGCCGGACGGGCTGGTTGTGGCGGGCTCAGCCGCCAAGCGCTCCCTAGGGGTTACGGACTGCCCCTTCGGCCGGGCACCCTAGGGTTGGCGGTAACGCCACAGACCCCCCAGAGGGAAACGGGTGACAGGACACATGGCGGCGGCGAGGGCCTCCTACGACCTGCGGTTCGACTCCGGGCGGCTCTGTCTGGACCTGTTGGCCACCGTCGGCGGCCGACCGGGTGAGGAGCGGCTCGGCAGTGCGGATCAGCTGCGGGACTGGCTGTTCGGGGCCGGGGTCGTGCCGCCCGGCACGCCGCTCGGCGGCGTGGACGCCGGCTGGGTCGGCACGTTTCACGCGGCGCGTGAGCTGTTGCAGCGGGTCGTGCACGCGGAGGTCGACGGGCGGGCCGCCGATGCGGATCTGGAGCGGGTCAACGCCCTCGCCGTGACCGCGCCGCCCGCCGTGCTCGCCGTCCGGGCCGGGGACGGGACGCTCGTCCGTCACATCGCCACCGCGCCCGGCTGCGACGCCCTCGTGGGGCAGGTCGCCCGGGACGCGGTGGATCTGCTCACCGACCCCGTTGCCCGGGGGCAACTGCGGCGGTGCGCGGGGGAGACCTGTTCGCTGGTCTACCTCGACACCTCGCGGGGGCGTCGGCGCCGCTGGTGTTCCAGCGAGGTGTGCGGCAACCGCGAGCGCGTCGCCCGGCACCGGCGGCGCGCGATCGGCGGGTCCGGCCGGGGGTGAATCCCCCGGCCGGGGCACGCCCCACTACTTAGCCACGAACACGTAGTCCGCCTCGTACGGCACTGCCACCTTCGGCTGCCGCTTCGGGTCGCACGCACCCGCCGGGGCCACGCCGCCCCGTGTGTTGAGCCGCAGGATCTCCGTGACCGGGGCGAAGAGACCCCGGGCGGCACCCGACTGCCCGGCCCGCAGGTCGAGTTCGGGAATGTTTCCGTCACCGTTCGGGACCTTGGCGACCAGTTTCCCCGTGACCGCCGAACCGTCGCGCGCGATCCACTGCGGGGCGCCCCCGGACCGTACGAAGGAATGGGCGATGGAACCCCCGAGCGTGGCGCTGACATTGTCCTGAGTGAACCCGTACGTCCCGTCGCCTTTCCTCGTGCACGCGTAGATCTGGGCGCCCTTCACCACCGACGACTGGAAGCTGTTCACGGCGTTCGACATGTCGTGCGGCGCACTCAGTTTGTGGACCTGGCCGCGCACGGCCCCGCCGGGAAATTCGCCGGTGTGGAGATTGAAATAGAAGCCGTTCGGGCCGGACTTCAGCGCGCCGAGCAGCTTCTTGTCCGTGACTTTCACCGTGCCGGTCGCCGTCGAGCGGCCGTCGGGCAGCTTCTTCGCGAAGAAGGGGATTTTGACCGCGCCGTTCTTCCCCCGCGCACCCTGGTGGACGTGCGCGGCCGTGGGCGTCGCGATGCCCCGGAACGAGAAGGCGAACGACACCTCGTCGCCCTGGACGCGCAGGAAGGCGATCGCCCGCCCGTCCTTGTCGCCGACGGCCGGACCGCCCGCCGTGGGCACCTCGTCGATGCCGTTGAGGCTGCCCGCGAAGAACACGGCGTCGCCCCGGTTCGTGGCGCTGAGGGACCCCAACGAGCCCGTCGCGCCGCTCTCGTGGGTGGCGCCGTGCGACTCCGTCCGGCCCGCGCCGTCCTCCTTCGCGTCGGCGGGGATCACCGCGAAGGTGATACCGACGGCGGCTGCGGCCACAGTTGCGCCGGTGGCCAGAACAATGCTCCTGCGCTTCATGATTCGGTCTCTCCCCGTAAAGCGGCCGGTACCCCCTGCAACGGCCTCTCGGGCTGACTTACGGGCCTTTCCGGGCAGCGTTCTCAACCGCGTTCCGAGAGCTGAATCACAGGGCTGCCGTTGAACGCCAAGCCCTTTCGATCCGTACGCCGTTCCGCACGCGATCCTCACGCGATCCCACACCGGAAGTTTCCAAGATTTATCCACCGGCAGTGAGCCGATCACCCGCACCACCCGTATCCAAGCGAGACCACCCGCGCGCTATCGACCTGGGGGATGGCTTGCGCAAGGATGCCGTCGTGGCGGACAGGACGACTCCCGACGAGGAGCTGATGCGGGCGCTCTACGACGAGCACGCCGGCCCGCTCCTGGGCTTCGTGCTGCGCCTGGTCGGAGGCGACCGCCAGCGCGCCGAGGACGTCGTCCAGGAGACGCTGCTGCGCGCCTGGCGCAACGCCGACCGGCTGCGCGGCGCCTCGGGTTCCGTGCGGCCGTGGCTGGTGACCGTCGCCCGGCGCATCGTCATCGACGGCCACCGCAGCCGGCAGTCCCGGCCCCGGGAGGTCGACGCCGGTCCGCTGGAGCTGATACCCGCGGCCGACGAGATCGAGCGGGCGCTGCGCCTGATGACCATTTCCGAGGCACTGGGTGATCTGACCGAAGCACACCGAGAGGCTCTGATCGAGACCTATTTCAAAGGTCGTACGGTGAGCGAGGCGGCGGAAGTGCTGGGCGTACCGGCCGGGACCGTACGGTCCCGGGTCTTCTACGCGCTGCGCTCCATGAAGCTCTCGCTCGAGGAACGGGGAGTGACGGCATGAACCCGCCGGCACAGCACACGGATGTGGGCGCCTACGCACTCGGCGTCCTCGACGAGGCGGACGCCGCCCGCTTCGAGGAGCACCTCGCCGCTTGCGACCGGTGCGCCGCCGAGCTGGACGACCTGATGGGCCTGTCCCCGCTGCTCGACGAACTCAAGGAATCCTCACCCGACCCCGGGGCGCCGGTCACCCGGCCCGGCCCGGCGCTCCTGGACCGGCTGCTGAGCGAGGTCAACGCCGTCCGCCGGGCGCAGCGCACCCGCCGCCTGTGCCTCGTCGCGGCCGCGGCCGCGCTGATCGTCGCGGGCCCCCTGGTCGGCGCCGCCGTCACCGCGCAGGACACGCCCGGCCACAGCACGGTGAGCGCGGCCAAGGAGATGTACGAGGAGGGCGACAAGATCGGCACCGTCGACCCCGTGACCCAGGTCGACGCGACGGTCTCCCTCCAGTCCAAGCCCTGGGGCACCCACGTCGCCCTCAAGCTCGGCAACGTCAAGGGCCCGCTGAGCTGCGACCTCGTCGCCGTCGGCAAGAACGGCGAACGGCAGGTCGTCACCACCTGGGCCGTGCCGCCGGGCGGCTACGGCCTGCCCAAGGCCACGGAGAAGTGGAACAGGGCGCCGCTGTACACGCACGGCGGAGCGGCCCTCAACCGTGATCAGATCGACCGGTTCGAGGTCCGCACGCTCGACGGCAAGCGGCTGGCGACGGTCGACAACGCCTGACGGCCCAGGAGGGCTCCTGAGACGGTCCGCGCGCCCGTCAGCCCATCCGTGGCCGTCTGTCAACGTGTGAACAGTCATAGCAAACCGCTCATGTCCTGACAGGTGCGCTCAGTACCCCTGTTCGCGTACGGTTGACGGCTGCCCTACGCACAGCAGAAGGGGGCCTGGGTGGCCGCGCAGAACGCCACGGACGCGCACGTGGTGACGGAACCGGACGGGGTCCGCGACCGCGAGATCGGTGCCGAACAGCAGCATCTCGACCGGGTGTACCGACGCCTCGAGGAGAAGATCCACGAGGCCGAATTCCTCATGGACGACGCCGCCAAGCGCGGCCAGGTGGGAACGCCTGGAGCGCTCGCCGAGCGGGACGCGCAGGTGTTCCGCGCCGGCGTGCACCTCAACCGGCTGAACAGCGAGTTCGAGGACTTCCTCTTCGGGCGGATCGACTTGCTGCTCGGAAAGGACGGCAAGAAGGGCCCGGACGGGGCGTACACCTCCGTCGAGCCCGCCGACGACGCGGTGCGGGACGACCGGGCGGAGATCGCCGAGACGCTGCACATCGGCCGCATCGGCGTGCTCGACGCGGACTACGCGCCGCTCGTCATCGACTGGCGGGCGCCCGCCGCCGCGCCCTTCTACCGGTCGACCCCGGTGGCGCCGGGCCGGGTGGTCCGCCGCCGGGTGATCCGGTCCAAGGGCCGCAAGGTCCTCGGCGTCGAGGACGACCTGCTGCGCCCCGAGCTGACCGCGACCCTGGACGGCACGGAGCTGGCGGTGGTCGGCGACGGCGCGCTGATGGCCGCGCTCGGCCAGGCCCGCAGTCACACCATGCGGGACATCGTCGCCTCCATCCAGGCCGAGCAGGACATGGTCATCCGCGCGCCCGCCGCGTCGGTGACCGAGGTCGAGGGCGGCCCGGGCACCGGCAAGACCGCCGTCGCCCTGCACCGCGCCGCCTACCTGCTCTACCAGGACCGCAGACGCTACGCGGGCGGCATCCTCGTCGTCTCCCCGACGCCGCTGCTCGTCGCCTACACCGAGGGCGTGCTGCCCTCGCTGGGCGAGGAGGGCCAGGTCGCGATCCGCGCGGTCGGCAATCTGGTCGACGGCGCCGAGGCCGACACGTACGACGAGCCCGCCGTCGCCCGGATCAAGGGCTCCTCGCGCATGCTCAAGGTGCTGCGCAAGGCCGTGCGGGGTGCGCTGGACGCGCCGTCCGCCGCCCCGGCGGCCGCCGCGCCGGCCGAGGACGGCCAGCTGTCGCTGGACGGCCTCGACTCCGCCGCCCCCGCGCCCGGGACACCCGACCGGCTGCGCGTGGTCGCCTTCGGCGGCCGGGTGGAGCTGGGCGCCGACGACCTGCGGCGCATCCGGCAGACCGTGCTCGGCGGCACCGCGCCCGTCAACCTGCTGCGGCCGCGAGCCCGGCGGCTGATCCTGGACGCGCTGTGGTCGAAGTCGGGCGCCGGCAAGCGTTACTCCGACCCGGAGCTGCTGGCCGAGGCGCGGCAGGCCTTCGACGAGGACATCTCCACCGAGGACTACTTCCTCGACTTCCTCGCCGCCTGGTGGCCGGAACTCACCCCGCGCGGGGTGCTCGCCGCGATGGCCGACGAGCGCAGGCTCTCCCGCTGGGCGCGCCGGGTGCTCAACCCGCGCGAGGTCCGGCTGCTGGCCCGGTCGCTCAAGCGGCTGGACGAGCACGGCCGGGGGCCGCTGTCCGTCCACGACGTGGCGCTGCTGGACGAGTTGGAGACGCTCCTCGGCGTCCCCTTCCGGCCCAAGCAGCCGCGCGAGGCGGACCCGCTGGCCCATCTCACCGGGCTGGAGGAGCTGATGCCCGAGCGCTCGGAGACGCGGCGCGAGCGGGCGGAGCGGCTGGCCCTGGAGCGTACGGACTACGCGCACGTCATCGTCGACGAGGCGCAGGACCTGACGCCCATGCAGTGGCGGATGGTCGGCCGCAGGGGCCGTACCGCCACCTGGACGATCGTCGGCGACCCGGCGCAGTCCTCCTGGTCCGACCCGGACGAGGCGGGCGCGGCCCGTGACGAGGCGCTGGGCAGCCGCCCGCGCCGCCGTTTCGAGCTGACGGTGAACTACCGCAACCCGGCCGAGATCGCCGAGCTGGCGGCCAAGGTGCTGGCCCTGGCCATGCCCGGCATGCGCTCCCCGGCGGCGGTCCGCTCGACGGGCGTCGTGCCGCGCTTCGCGGTCGCGGGCGGCGATCTGGCGGCGTCCGTGCGGGACGAGGCGCTGCACCTGCTGGCCGACGTGGACGGCACGGTCGGCGTCGTCGTGCCGATGGGGCGCCGCGCGGAGGCGCGGCGCTGGCTGGCCGGGCTCGGTGACCGGGTGGTCGTGCTGGGCAGCCTGGAGGCGAAGGGCCTGGAGTACGACGCGACGATCGTCGTGACGCCCGCCGAGATCGCCGACGAGTCCCCGGCGGGGCTGCGGGTGCTGTACGTGGCCCTGACCCGTGCGACGCAGCGGCTGACGGTCCTGTCGGGCGAGCGGGACGACCCGGACGCGGAGGGCGTGCCGGATCTTTTGCGGGACTGAACGCTCCGCGGGGTGGCTCCGCCGGCTGCGGGTCGTTGTGCCGCCTGCGGCGGCGAGCGCCCTGCGGGCGCGTCCTCAATCGCCGGACGGGCTGGTTGTGGCTGAGCTCAGCTCAATCAAGCCTGTCCGGCGCTGAGAGCGGCCCGCAGCGTCCGTCCGGATGATCCGCCGGACAGGCTGGTTTCGGCTGAGCTCAGCCACATCGAGCCCGTCCGGCGATTGAGGACAACCACCGGGCAGCGGGGTGCGGACGATACGGCCGCAGCGCCCGTCCGGATGACCCGTCGGAGAGCCAACTCGCGCTACCGGAATCACTTCCCGGGACGGTTTGTTAGCCTGGGTGTGGCACCGGCTCGATCCAAGCCCCCGGGCCCAACCTTAGTCGCTTCGAGCGACCACTTGCCGCGAGGCGAGCATGGCGGGTCGGTGCCACCCAAGCGATATTCGACGGGCGTCCCTCTCAATGGAGAGGGGCGCCCGTCGGCGTTGGCGGCACCGGTCCCACTCGGCCCGCCAGCTCCCGTATGGCGGAAAATTCATTCCGAAAATGGTGGCTGGTTACCGTATACCGGCCAGTAGGTGGGACGATCGGACCCCGCGTTCCTGGGCGACCGCCGAGGCTCGCGCGTATCAAGCGACACAGGGAAAGCAGAGGGAAGTCGGCCATGGCAACGGCGCCTAGCGTCTCGTACTCGATGACGGTCCGACTGGAGGTTCCCGCGAGCGGGACCGCGGTCAGCCAGCTCACCACGGCCGTGGAGTCCTCGGGCGGGTCGGTGACCGGCCTCGACGTCACCGCTTCCGGGCACGAGAAGCTGCGGATCGACGTCACCGTCGCCGCGACCTCCACCGCACACGCCGACGAGATCGTGGGCAAGCTCCGCGGCATCGAGGGCGTCTCGCTGGGCAAGGTCTCCGACCGCACGTTCCTGATGCACCTCGGCGGCAAGATCGAGATGGCGTCCAAGCACCCCATTCGCAACCGCGACGACCTCTCGATGATCTACACCCCCGGCGTCGCCCGCGTCTGCATGGCCATCGCGGAGAACCCCGAGGACGCCCGCCGCCTGACCATCAAGCGCAACTCCGTCGCCGTGGTCACCGACGGCTCCGCCGTCCTCGGCCTGGGCAACATCGGCCCCAAGGCCGCCCTGCCCGTCATGGAAGGCAAAGCCGCCCTCTTCAAGCGCTTCGCCGGCATCGACGCCTGGCCCATCTGCCTCGACACCCAGGACTCCGACGAGATCGTCGCCATCGTCAAGGCCATCGCCCCCGGCTTCGCCGGCATCAACCTCGAGGACATCTCCGCCCCCCGCTGCTTCGAGATCGAAGCCCGCCTGCGCGAAGCCCTCGACATCCCCGTCTTCCACGACGACCAGCACGGCACCGCCATCGTCGTCCTCGCCTCCCTCACCAACGCCCTGCGCGTCGTCGGCAAGAACATCAGCGACGTACGCGTCGTCATGTCCGGCGCCGGCGCGGCCGGCACCGCGATCCTGAAGCTCCTGATCGCGGCCGGCGTCAAGCACGCCGTCGTCGCCGACATCCACGGCGTCGTCCACGCCGCCCGCGAGGACCTCGTCGCCGCGAGCCCCGGCTCCGCGCTGCGCTGGATCGCCGACAACACCAACCCCGAAGGCGTCACCGGCACCCTCAAGGAAGCCGTGCGCGGCGCGGACGTCTTCATCGGCGTCTCCGCCCCCAACGTGCTGAACGGGGAGGATGTGGCCGCCATGGCCGAGGGCGCCATCGTCTTCGCGCTCGCCAACCCCGACCCCGAGGTCGAGCCCGGCATCGCCCGCCAGACCGCCGCCGTCGTCGCCACCGGCCGCTCCGACTTCCCCAACCAGATCAACAACGTCCTGGTCTTCCCCGGCGTCTTCCGCGGCCTGCTCGACGCCCAGTCCCGCACCGTCAACACCGACATGATGCTCGCCGCCGCCACCGCCCTCGCCAACGTCGTCACCGAGGACGAACTCAACGCGAACTACATCATCCCCAGCGTCTTCAACGACAAGGTCGCAGGCGCGGTCGCAGGCGCCGTCCGCGAGGCCGCCAAGGCCGCCGGAGCGTCTGTGACAGGCACCACGACCCTCTGAGCACGGCGCGTCGCATGGCGCGGGGCTCCTGACGCCCCCATAAGGTGGCGGGCAGAAATCAGCCGCAGAGATGCGGCCGTATCCGAGGCTGTGGCGCTTTCCGTGTGACTCTCCAGGGTGCCGGATTGGCTTTCCCGCCACTGGTGGGGGCAGGATGCGTAACTGGGCGCGAGGGTCTGGCAACAGACCCGGGTCCGGGGACTGTCCGAGGGCCCTGGCAGCATCGGCTTCGATCTCACGCCTCATTGGCAAGAAGAACACGGGAGTACAACATGAACCGCAGTGAGCTGGTGGCCGCGCTGGCCGACCGCGCAGAGGTGACCCGCAAGGACGCCGACGCCGTTCTGGCCGCCCTCGCCGAGACCGTCGGTGAGGTCGTCGCCAAGGGCGACGAGAAGGTCACCATCCCCGGCTTCCTGACCTTCGAGCGCACCCACCGCGCCGCTCGCACCGCTCGTAACCCGCAGACGGGCGAGCCGATCCAGATCGCTGCCGGCTACAGCGTGAAGGTCTCCGCGGGCTCCAAGCTGAAGGAAGCCGCCAAGGGCAAGTAAGGCCTGAAGACGCTGAAAGGGCGGTCACCCCCGAGGGGGTGACCGCCCTTTCAGCGTCCCTGCGGCCCTGTAAAGGCCATTACAGGCCCTTCCAGAGCCGCGAAAGCCCGTACGGCCCTCGTGGGGCTGTACGGGCTTCAGCGCGGCTGTACGGGCCTTACGGCCCGTCAGACGTCAGACCTGCTGTGCTGTTCCGGGGGCAACCCCCGGACCCCCGGCCGGGCGAGTGCTCGGCCGGGCGTCACGCGTCAGGCGTGGTTGTGGTTGCCGTTCGGCAGTTCCACGTGCGCGCCCAGGTCCGCGAGCTTCGTCATGAAGTTCTCGTAGCCGCGGTTGATCAGGTCGATGCCGTGCACCCGGGACGTGCCCTGGGCCGCCAGCGCCGCGATCAGGTACGAGAAGCCGCCGCGGAGGTCGGGGATGACCAGGTCGGCGCCCTGCAGCTTGGTGGGGCCGGAGACGACCGCCGAGTGCAGGAAGTTGCGCTGGCCGAAGCGGCACGCCGAGCCGCCGAGGCACTCGCGGTAGAGCTGGATGTGCGCACCCATCTGGTTGAGCGCGGACGTGAAGCCCAGCCGCGACTCGTACACCG
This sequence comes from Streptomyces syringium, assembly GCF_017876625.1. Classification (NCBI taxonomy): domain Bacteria; kingdom Bacillati; phylum Actinomycetota; class Actinomycetes; order Kitasatosporales; family Streptomycetaceae; genus Streptomyces; species Streptomyces syringium. Next base: position 2,946,536 of record NZ_JAGIOH010000001.1, on the reverse strand, counting down.
TCTCGTGGACGATGGACAGGCCCGAGGCCTGCGTCAGGGCGACGACCAGCGGCTGCTGCCAGTCCGTCTGGAAGCCCGGGTGGACGTCCGTCTCCAGCGCGATGGCGTTGAGCGGGCCGCCCGGGTGCCAGAAGCGGATGCCCTCGTCGTCTATCTCGAAGGCACCGCCGACCTTGCGGTAGGTGTTGAGGAAGGTCATCATCGAGCGCTGCTGGGCGCCGCGCACGTAGATGTTGCCCTCGGTGGCCAGCGCCGCGCTCGCCCAGGAGGCCGCCTCCAGGCGGTCCGGCAGGGCGCGGTGGTTGTAGCCGCCGAGCGAGTCGACACCGGTGATCCGGATGGTCCGGTCGGTGTCCATGGAGATGATCGCGCCCATCTTCTGCAGTACGCAGATGAGGTCCTCGATCTCTGGCTCCACGGCCGCGTTGGACAGCTCCGTGACGCCCTCCGCCAGCACGGCGGTCAGCAGCACCTGCTCGGTCGAACCGACCGAGGGGTACGGCAGGCGGATCTTGCAGCCGCGCAGCCGCTGCGGAGCCTCCAGGTACTGCCCGTCCTCGCGCTTCTCGATGGTCGCACCGAACTGGCGCAGCACCTCGAAGTGGAAGTCGATCGGCCGACCGCCGATGTCGCAGCCGCCCAGGCCCGGGATGAACGCGTGGCCCAGCCGGTGCAGCAGCGGGCCGCAGAAGAGGATCGGGATGCGGGAGGAGCCGGCGTGCGCGTCGATGTCGGCGACGTTGGCGCTCTCCACGTGCGAGGGGTCCAGGACCAGCTCACCGGGCTCGTCACCGGGGCGCACCGTCACACCGTGCAGCTGCAGCAGTCCGCGGACCACCCGCACGTCACGGATGTCGGGGACGTTGCGCAGTCGGCTGGGTCCGCTGCCGAGCAGCGCGGCGACCATGGCCTTCGGCACGAGGTTCTTCGCGCCGCGGACACGGATCTCGCCCTCGAGCGGGGTGCCGCCGTGGACAAGCAGTACATCGTCAGGGCCGGTCATGGATCTCGCGTTCCTGGAGTTGGGCAGGGGGCAAGAAGAAAGGGTAATGCGACCGGAGGGCCCTTCTGTTAGCCCTGGGGGCCTCTTCTTACGTCATGGCTTTGCAACAACACGCTGTGTTTATGGAATGGTCGCTACCGGTTATCGGCGCGGTGGCCATTTTCATACCCTTCTCATCCAACTCGGGACAACCCCGGCTTCGGACTCGCCGTCCACTCCCCGAACCGGCCGGAAATGCGGGATCATGTGGCCATGACCGAGGTGTCCTCGCTCACAGGACGGCTGCTTGTCGCGACTCCGGCGCTCGCTGACCCGAACTTCGACCGCGCGGTGGTGCTGCTCCTCGACCACGACGAGGCGGGCTCCCTCGGAGTCGTCCTCAACCGCCCGACCCCGGTCGGCGTGGGCGACATCCTGGCGTCCTGGGCCGCGCTGACCGGCGAGCCGGGCGTGGTCTTCCAGGGCGGACCCGTCTCGCTGGACTCGGCGCTGGGGGTGGGTGTGGTGCCGGGCGAGCCGCACGACCGCAGCAGTCCGGGCCTGAAGGCCGCCAGGGGAGGCCCCGGGGAGACGGCGGAGGCTGCGGACGCGGCGGACACGGTCGTGGCCGGCGACGGCCCACTCGGATGGCGCAGGGTCCACGGCGCCATCGGACTGGTCGACCTGGAGGCACCGCCGGAGCTGCTGGCGGCGGCCCTCGGCAGCCTGCGGATCTTCGCGGGCTACGCGGGCTGGGGCCCCGGCCAGCTGGAGGAAGAGCTGGTCGAGGGCGCTTGGTACGTGGTCGAGTCCGAGCCGGGTGACGTCTCCTCGCCGGACCCCGAGCAGCTCTGGCGGGCCGTGCTGCGCCGCCAGCGCAACGAGCTCGCGATGGTCGCCACCTACCCGGACGACCCGAGCCTCAACTGAGGCGGCCGGGTTTCTCCGGGTAGCCGGTCCGCCACCGCCCGGTGAGCCCGGTTCCGGCTCCCGCGAGCCGACCGCGCGCCCCGCCGGACGGGTGTTTTCCGGCCACGGCCCCGGGTGTGTCGTACCGCTCACCGAAGGGAGGCGCGGCGGCCGGGCCGGGGCGGGCCCGGTGGCGTCCCACCCCAGTACTCTTGGAAACCATGAGCACTCTTGAGCCCGAGCGCGGGGCAGGGACCGGCACCCTCGTAGAGCCGACGCCGCAGGTGTCGCACGGCGACGGCGACCACGAGCGCTACGCCCATTACGTCCAGAAGGACAAGATCATGGAGAGCGCGCTCTCCGGTTCTCCGGTCGTGGCACTGTGCGGCAAGGTCTGGGTCCCCGGGCGCGACCCGAAGAAGTACCCGGTCTGTCCCATGTGCAAGGAGATCTTCGAGACCATGGGCCCCGGTGGCGACAAGGACAAGGGCGGCAAGGGCGGCGACAAGAAGTAGCCCCCGCCCCACCCCTTCTCCTCGTCGGTGGGCTTCGAGCCCCTCCGCCGGTCGGTGACGGCCCTCTTACGGCCCCTGGGACGCGCAGTCGCGCGTCCCAGGGGCCGTACGCGTTGCACGGGGTGCTTCTGCCGGTCACGAAGTGATCGCGGGACCGGGCCGACCGTCGCAGAACCCTTGTCGGGCCGGTTCGGCCGCCCCTAGCCTCCTCCCAGTTGTGCAAAGCGAAACGCCCATTGCGTATGTTGCAACGCCAATCGGGAGGGGACCTCCATGCCGCTGTCCGCCCGCGTCACCGCCCCGGCGGTGCTCCTCGCGGCGGCGGGGCTCACCGCCGTCACCGCGTGCGCCCCCGCCACCTCCGTCAACGGCGCGCGGGGCGACGCGCGGACCGGCACGCTGCGCGTCTGGCTCTTCCGCGAAGTCGACAACAAACCCAAGGAGGCGGTGGTCCGCGAGGCCGTCGCCGCCTTCACCGCCGATCACCGGGGCGTCAAGGTCGACGTCGCCTACATTCCCGTCGACACCCGCGCCCAGCGGATCAAGGCCGCCTTCAACGACCCGAAGAGCGCCCCCGACCTCGTCGAGTACGGCAACACCGACACCGCCGGGTACGTGCGGGACGGCGGACTCGCCGACGTCACCGCCGACCTCGCCACCTGGGCCGACGCCAAGGACACCGACCCGGCGGCCAAGAGGTCCGTGACCGTGGACGGCAAGCAGTACGGTGCGCCGCTGTTCGTGGGCGTCCGGGCGCTGTACTACCGCACCGACGTCTTCCGCGAGCTGGGACTCAAACCCCCGGAAACCCTGGACGGGCTGGCCGCCACGGCACGGACGATCCACAAGGAACGCCCCGGGCTCTACGGCCTGGTGGTGGGCGGCGCCTACACCTACGGGGCCATGCCCTTCGTCTGGGCGCACGGCGGCGACATGGCGAGGCGTCAGGGCCGCCGCTACGTCTCCGCCCTCGACAGTGACACCGCGAAGAAGGGCATCAAGGCCTACACGGACCTCTTCGGCGCGCAGAACTGCCCCGCGAGCAAGTGCGCCCGGATGGGGGGCAACGACACCGTGCAGGCCTTCGCGTCCGGCAAGGCCGCCATGGCCATCGGCGGGGACTTCAGCCACCGGGCCGTCGAGAACGGCAAGGTCAAGGGCTCCTACGCGGTCGTGCCCCTGCCCGGTGTGAGGCGGGGGCAGATAGCCCCGGCCTTCGCGGGCGGGAACAACCTCGGGGTGCTCAAGAGCAGCGCGCACCGCACGCTCGCCGTGGACCTGATGAAGTCCCTGGCCGGCAAGCGCACCCAGGCCCGACTCTTCGACGCCATGGGCTTTCTGCCCACCTACACCGACGTACGGCGCGAAGCCGCACGCCGGCAGCCCTTCGTCGAACCCTTCGTCCGCACCCTCGCGGCGGGCGCGAAGTCGGTGCCCGCCTCACCGGGCTGGGCGGCCGTCGACGCCGGGCAGGTGCTGCCGACCATGTTCCAGGAGATCGTGAGCGGCCGGAGGAGCGTCGACGCGGCGGCCGGACGGGCGGCCCGGAAGATGAACGAGGCGTTCGCGAAGTGAGCGGCCGACAGCACGGCGCCGGGCGCTGGACGCCCTGGCTCTACCTCGCCCCCGCCCTCGTCGTCCTCGGCGGGCTGCTCCTCTACCCCATCTACCAACTGGGCCTCATCTCCTTCCTCGAATACACCCAGGCCCAGGTCAGCGGAGGCGAGCCCACCAGCTTCCGGGGCCTGGCCAACTACCGCGAGCTCTTCACCGACGGCCAGTTCCGGCAGGTCCTCGCCGCCACCGTGGTCTTCGCGGCCGCCTGCGTCGCGGCCACCCTGGCCGTCGGCTGCGCCCTGGCCGTCCTCCTCACCAAGGTCCGCGCCCTGCCCCGCCTGGCGCTGATGCTCGCCGCGCTCGGGGCGTGGGCCACGCCCGCCGTCACCGGCTCGACGGTGTGGCTCTTCCTCTTCGATCCCGACTTCGGCCCGGTCGACAAGGCCCTGACCTGGATGGGCCTGAGCGGCTTCGACGGCTACGCGTGGACCTACGACCGCTACAGCGCCTTCGCGCTCGTCCTGCTCGAGATCGTGTGGTGCTCGTTCCCGTTCGTCATGGTCACCGTCTACGCCGGTATCCGCGCGATACCGGACGAGGTGCTGGAGGCGGCCGCGCTCGACGGCGCGTCGCAGTGGCGGATCTGGCGCGACGTCATGGCGCCGATGCTCCGGCCGATCCTGATGGTGGTCACCATCCAGTCGGTCATCTGGGACTTCAAGGTCTTCACCCAGATCTATGTGATGACCAACGGCGGAGGCATCGCCGGACAGAACATGACGCTGAACGTCTACGCCTACCAGAAGGCCTTCGCCTCCTCGCAGTACAGCCTCGGCTCGGCGATCGGAGTGGTGATGCTGCTGATCCTGCTGACCGTCACGGTCGGCTATCTGCGGATGCTGCGGCGGCAGGGGGAGGAGATATGACCCGGCCCTGGCGGTTCGCGGCGGAGGCGGTGGCGCTGCTGACGGCGGCCGTGGTCGCCTTCCCGCTGTACTGGATGGTGCTGTCGGCCTTCAAACCGGAGGGCGAGGTGCAGAGCGACCGGCCGCGCCCCTGGACGCTGCACCCCACCCTGGACGCCTTCCGGCGGGTCTTCGGGCAGCAGGACTTCGGGCGGTACTTCCTCAACAGCCTGCTGGTCGCGGCCGTCGTCGTCCTCGCCTCGGCGATCGTCGCCTTCCTCGCGGCGACCGCCGTGACCCGCTTCCGCTTCCGCTTCCGGACCACGCTGCTCGTCATGTTCCTCGTCGCGCAGATGGTGCCGGTGGAAGCGCTGGCGATCCCCTTGTTCTTCCTCATGCGGGACGCGGGCGAGGTGGTGCCGGCGATCGGCCTCAACACGCTCGGCTCGCTGATCCTGCCGCACCTCGCCTTCTCCCTGCCGTTCGCCGTGTGGATGCTGCGCGGGTTCGTCAAAGCGGTGCCGGAGGCGCTGGAGGAGGCCGCCCACCTCGACGGCGCGAGCCGGACGCGGTTCCTGTGGCAGATCCTCTTTCCCCTGGTCTTCCCGGGGCTGGTGGCGACGAGCGTCTTCTCCTTCATCTCCACCTGGAACGACTTCCTCTTCGCCCGGTCCTTCATCGTCAGCGCCACGGAGAACTCGACGCTGCCGATGGCCCTCCTGGTCTTCTTCAAGGACGAGGGCAACGACTGGGGCGGCATCATGGCCGCCTCGACCGTCATGACCCTCCCCGTGCTGCTCTTCTTCGTACTCGTACAGCGCCGACTGGTCTCGGGCCTCGGCGGCGCGGTCAAGGATTGACGCCATGAATGACACCGGTACGGATCTGATCCCCGCACCCCGCCACATCCGCGACACGCTGCCCGGGGGCGGTACGGGCCATGTGATCGACGAGGACACCGAGATCGACGCGGGACCCGGCACCGAGCGCGTGGCGCGGTGGCTGCGCGCCACGGTGGGCACGGCGACCGGGCTGCCGCTCGCCCCGCACGGGGACAGCGCCAACCGCATCCTGCTGCGGATCGCACCCGAGCTCGCCGATGAGCTCGGCGGGCCCGAGGCGTACCGGGTCGCTGTCGACGGCTACCTCGTCGCCATCGACGGGGCGAGCGAGACCGGTCTGTTCTGGGGCGCCCAGACCCTGCGTCAGCTGCTCGGCCCGGAGGCCTTCCGGCGGGCGCCCGTGACAGCGAGGACCGAATGGGCGCTGCGCGCCCTCGTCATCGAGGACGCACCCCGCTTCGCCTGGCGCGGCGCGATGCTCGACGTCGCCCGGCACTTCCTGCCCAAGGGCGACGTCCTCGCCTACGTCGACCTGCTCGCCGCGCACAAGCTCAACGTCCTGCACCTGCACCTCACCGACGACCAGGGCTGGCGGCTGGAGATCAAGCGCCATCCGAGGCTCACCGAGGTCGGCGCGTGGCGGGCACGGACCAAGGTCGGGCACCGGGCGTCCCCGCTCTGGGACGAGCGGCCGCACGGCGGCTACTACACACAGGACGACATGCGCGAGATCGTCGCCTACGCCGCCGAACGGCACATCACCGTCGTCCCCGAGATCGATATGCCCGGCCACTCGCAGGCCGCCATCGCCGCGTACCCCGAACTGGGCAACACCGACGTCATCGACACCACCTCGCTCTCCGTCTGGGACACCTGGGGCGTCAATCCGAACGTACTCGCCCCCACTGACACCACCCTCGCCTTCTACGAGGACGTCCTGACGGAGGTTCTCGAAATCTTCCCCTCGCCGTTCGTCCACATCGGCGGCGACGAGTGCCCCAAGGAGCAGTGGCGGGCCTCACCGACCGCCCAGGCACGGATCGCGGAAGAAGGGCTGGCGGACGAGGACGAGTTGCAGAGCTGGTTCATCCGCCACTTCGACCGCTGGCTCACCGGGCGCGGCCGACGCCTCGTCGGCTGGGACGAGATCCTGGAAGGCGGCTTGGCGGAGGGCGCCACCGTGTCGTCCTGGCGGGGCTACGCGGGCGGGATCGCCGCCGCACGGGCGGGGCATGACGTCGTGATGTGTCCCGAGCAGCAGGTCTATCTCGACCACCGGCAGGCCGCCGGGGACGACGAACCCGTCCCCATCGGCTTCGTCCGCACCCTGGAGGACGTCTACCGCTTCGAGCCCGTACCGCCCGAACTCGACGCCGACGGGGCCGAGCGCGTCATCGGCACCCAGGCCAACATCTGGACCGAGGTCATGGAGAGCCGGCAGCGCGTCGACTATCAGACCTTCCCGCGCCTGGCCGCCTTCGCCGAGGTCGCCTGGTCCCGTCTGCCCGCCCCCGAGGCCCGCGACTTCGCGGCCTTCGAACGCCGCATGACCGGCCACTACGCCCGCCTCGACGCCCTCGGCGTCGACTACCGACCGCCCGGCGGCCCGCGGCCCTGGCAGCGCAGGCCCGGCGTGCTCGGACGCCCGATCGAGGGCGCGCCCCCAATCGTGTGAGCCATGCCGGAAGGTGACCGCCCGCGCGGTTCGCCCCTGGCACGGTGGTCCCCCTCATGTCCTCCACAGACTGCCGTAAGCCGCGCAAGGGTTCCCAATGGTGGCAATCCGCCTACAGCGGAGACATAGCCGAAAAACGGACCATCCTCCTGGCCCGGTACGGAACGGCGGTTCGCGGACCCTCGCGACGACGGACTCGGAAGATGTGCCAGAGTTGCCACGTCCGGGCTGTCAGCACGTACCGTACGGCGGCATCAGACGGGCAACAGCCGGGACCACCGGGGAAGGGGCAGCTGGGTTGACCACGCACGCACCGCAAGCGGCGAACACGGTGACGTTGCCGGGCTCGCTCGATGAGGCCGTCGCGGCCCTCGCCGCCATGCCCGCCGCCGTGCCCGTCGCGGGCGGCACCGATCTGATGGCCGCCGTCAACTCCGGGCTGCTGCGGCCCGCCGCGCTCGTCGGCCTCGGCCGCATCAGCGAGATCCGCGGCTGGCAGTACCAGGACGGCCACGCGCTGCTCGGCGCCGGCCTCACCCACGCCCGGATGGGCCGCCCCGACTTCGCCGCGCTGATCCCGGCGCTCGCCGCCGCCGCGCGCGCCGCCGGGCCGCCCCAGATCCGCAACGCCGGCACCCTCGGCGGCAACATCGCCTCCGCCGCCCCGACCGGCGACGCGCTGCCCGTGCTCGCCGCCCTGGAAGCCACCCTCGTCGTGGCGGGCCCCGGCGGCTCGCGGCGCGAGGTCCCCGTCGGCCACCTGCTGGCCGGCTTCGAGATGCTGGCACCGGGCGAGCTGATCGGCTACGTCCGGGTGCCGCTGCTGCACGCCCCGCAGACCTTCCTCAAGGCCACCGGCCGTACAGGCCCGAGCCGCGCCACCGCGTCGGTCGCCGTCGTCCTGGACCCGGCCCGGCGCCATGTGCGGTGCGCGGTGGGCGCGGTCGCGCCCATGCCGCTGCGCCCCCTGGACGCCGAGCGCTGGGTCTCCTCGCTCATCGACTGGGACGGTGAGCGCACGCTCGCGCCCGAGGCGTGCGCCGCCTTCGGCGAGTACGTCGCGGCCGCGTGCATCCCCGACCCCGCACCGGCCGAGCCGCTCCTGGAGGCCGCACAGTCCCCGCAGCACGGGGAGCCGGGCGCCACCCTGCCGCCCGCCGTCCTGCACCTGCGTCGTACGGTGGCGACTCTGGCCCGCCGAGCACTGGGGAGGGCACTCGCGTGAGTGACGAACAGCAGCGACACGCCTCGCCGACCGGGGAGAGCGGCTGGCAGCCGATCCCCCGCGGCGCGGAACTGGACGCGGAAGGCACGACCTTCGTGCAGCTTCCGCCCGAGCTTCTCGCCCACCCGGGCGCGGCGACCCAGGGCGGCTCCTGGGACCCGCTGGCCGCCCCCGGCGCGGGCGGCTACACCCCGCCGCCGGTCGCGTCCTGGCAGCAGTCGGCGCCGCCGTCGCAGCCGGCACCCGCCCAGGAGCCGGCGCACGGCACGCCCGCGCACACGCCCCTGCACACCATGCCCGCGCAGGCGCAGGCGCCGGATCAGTGGGCCACGCCCCACGCCTCCGCGCACGCCGCGGACCATGCGGTGAGTCACGCGGTGAACCATGCCGCGCAGCACGCCGCGGGTCAGGTCGCGAACCCCGCCGTGAGCTATGCCGGGGACCCTGCCGCGCAGCACGCCGCGCAGGAGCCGGTGCCGTTGGCGGCGGCCGGGGCGGGCGCGATGTCGGCCCAGGACGCGGTGCCGGGTCCGGTGCCGGGTTCGGCATCGGGTGTTCCGGGCGTTCCGGGCGCGTCGGACTGGCCGGTTCCGGCCGGTTCGTACGACTACGCGCAGGTGCAGCAGCAGGGGCACGCCCCGATCCACGAGCAGAGCCACGGTCAGCCCAGCCGCAATCAGCAGAGCCACGGCCAGCCGAGCCACGGTCAGTCGCAGGACTACGGGCACGTTCCGGCGGGCGACGGCGGTGGCGGTGACCCGCACGACACGGCGCAGTGGCCCATGCCGTTCGCCCCGGGCGAGTCCGGCGGGCACGCCGGCGCCGGGGAGCCCGCCCACGCGGCGCACCAGCAGGGCGGGTCGACCGGCCAGTGGACGGTCCCGGCCGCCGGGGACGACCCGGTCGACGAGTCCGGCGAGTACGCCCTCGGCAACGCCGCCGACCCGCACAACACGGCGCAGTGGCCGGTGCCGCACGCCGAGCCCGACGAGGCCGTGAGCGCCGACGCCTGGCACCAGCCGATGGCGGCCATGGGCGCGGAGACCGGCTCGACGGGCCAGTGGTCGATCCCGGCCGCGCAGGACGACACGGCGGACGAGTCCGGGGAGTACGCGCTGGGCGGCTTCGCGGGCGGGTTCCCGGCGCCGGTCACCTCCTCGTTCCCCGCCCCCGGAGCCGATGGACACGGTTCGTTCACCGCTCCGCAGCACGAGACGCACGACACGCAGGTCACCGGTACGGGCGATCATCAGGCCGCACCGTGGACGCAGCCCGCCACGGGCGCGGACGGCTCCCACGCCGGGCATCCGCACGCGGAGGAGCCGGCCGTTCCGGAGACGCCGGCGGCGCCGGAAGGCGGAGACGGGCACGAGCAGGCACCGGCGGTGGACGCCGTCCCGGACGCCGGGCAGCCTGAGCAGTTCGCAGCGGCGGCACCGGAACACGCGCCGGTCGAGTCGCAGGCGGAGCCCCAGTCGCCCCCCGTGTCCGAGGTCGCGTCCGAGCCCGAGTCGTCGGAATATCCGCAGGTAGCGGCGGATCTCCACCCGGTCGGCCGCGAGGCGGACGAGGCGCCGGCCCCGGAAGCCGGCCCGCAGGCCGAAGACCTGCACACCGAAGGTCTGCACACCGAAGGTCTGCGCACCGAAGGTCTGCGCACCGAAGAGCTTCGCACCGACGGCCCGGGGCCGGATGTCCCGCAGCCCGAAGCCGACCAGGCGCCCGCGCCCCCGGTCGACAACCCGCACACCGAGCACCCCCACGCCTCGTACGTCCTGCGCGTCAACGGCACCGACCGGCCCGTGACCGACGCCTGGATCGGGGAGTCGCTGCTCTACGTGCTGCGTGAGCGCCTCGGCCTCGCCGGGGCCAAGGACGGGTGCTCGCAGGGCGAGTGCGGGGCCTGCTCCGTGCAGGTCGACGGGCGGCTCGTGGCGTCCTGCCTCGTGCCCGCCGCGACCGCCGCGGGCGCGGAGGTCCGTACCGTCGAGGGCCTGGCCGTCGACGGGCAGCCGTCGGACGTCCAGCGGGCGCTCGCCGCGTGCGGGGCCGTGCAGTGCGGTTTCTGCGTGCCCGGGATGGCCATGACCATGCACGACCTGCTCGAGGGCAACCACGCTCCGACCGAGCTGGAGACCCGCCAGGCGCTGTGCGGCAACCTCTGCCGCTGCTCCGGCTACCGGGGCGTCCTCGACGCGGTCCGCCAGGTCGCGGACGAGCGCGCCGAGTCGGCCGCGGCACAGGAAGCGGCCAACGAAGCGGTGCACGAGGCGGCCGACGGTACGGCGCACGAGACGGCGTACGAGACCGCGCACGAGACGGCGTACGGAGCCGGCCCCGGGGACGGTGCCGGGTTCGGTCAGGAACAGGCGTGGCCGGGGGCGGACTCGGCACGTATCCCGCACCAGGCGGGCCCGCACGACGGTGGCAGCGGAAGGGCAACGGCATGACTGGAATGGGCGGCTCGGCCGGAGCGGCCGGAATCCCCGATCTCCCGGGGATGGCCCCTTCCGCACCCGCCACTCCCACCGAGCCCCCGACCCACGGCCTCGGCGTCTCGCTGCCGGCCGCCGACGCGGCCGCCAAGACCCAGGGCGTCTTCCCGTACGCCGCCGACCTGTGGGCCGAGGGCCTGCTGTGGGCCGCCCTGCTGCGTTCGCCGCACCCGCACGCCCGGATCGTCTCGATCGACACGTCGGCCGCCGCCGCGATGGCGGGCGTCCGGGCCGTGATCACGCACGCGGACGTCCCCGGTGACGCGGCCCACGGCCGTGGCGTCGCCGACCGGCCGGTCTTCGCGTCGGAGCTGGTGCGCCACCACGGCGAGCCGATCGCCGCCGTCGCCGCCGACCACCCCGACACGGCCCGGCTCGCCGCGGCGGCCATCGCCGTCGAGTACGAGCTGCTGGAGCCGGTCACCGACCCCGAACAGGCCTTCGCGGCCGCGCCGCTGCACCCCGACGGCAATCTGATCCGCCATATCCCGCTCCGCTTCGGCGACCCGGAGGCGACCGGCGAGGTCATCGTCGAGGGCCTGTACCGGATCGGGCGCCAGGACCCGGCGCCCATCGGCGCCGAGGCCGCGCTCGCCGTGCCGCGCCCGGACGGCGGCGTCGAGATCTACACCGCCTCCACCGACCCGCACGCCGACCGCGACCTGGCCGCCGCCTGCTTCGGGCTGGCGCCGGAGCGGGTGAAGATCGTCGTCACGGGCGTGCCGGGCGCGATGGGCGACCGCGAGGACCCGGGCATCCAACTGCCGCTCGGCCTGCTGGCGCTGCGCACGGGCCACCCCGTCAAGCTCGCGGCGACCCGCGAGGAGTCCTTCCTCGCCCACCCGCACCGCCACCCCACGCTGCTGAGGTACCGTCACCACGCCGATGCCGAGGGCAAGTTGGTGAAGGTCGAGGCGCAGATCCTGCTGGACGCGGGCGCCTACGCCGACTCCTCCGCCGAGGCCCTCGCCGCCGCCGTCTCCTTCGCCTGCGGCCCGTACGTCGTCCCGCACGCCTTCGTCGAGGGCTGGGCGGTACGGACCAACAACCCGCCCTCCGGCCACGTCCGCGGCGAAGGCGCCATGCAGGTGTGCGCCGCCTACGAGGGCCAGATGGACAAGCTCGCGGCCCGGCTCGGCATCGACCCCGCCGAGATCCGGCTGCGCAACATCATGGCCACCGGCGATCTGCTGCCCACCGGCCAGACCGTGACCTGCCCGGCCCCCGTGGCCGAACTCCTGCGTGCGGTACGGGACTTCCCGCTGCCCGCCCTGCCGCTGGACGACCCCGAGGCGGACTGGCTGCTGCCCGGCGGTCCCGAGGGCGCCGGCGAGCCCGGCGCGGTGCGGCGCGGTGTCGGCTACGGCGTCGGCATGGTCCACATGCTCGGCGCGGAAGGCGCGGACGAGGTCTCCACGGCCACGGTCAAGGTCACCGGCTCGGTCGCCACGGTCATCTGCGCGGCGGTCGAGACGGGCCAGGGCTTCAGCACCCTCGCCCGCCAGATCGTCCAGGAGGTCCTCGGGCTCGAAGAGGTCTACGTCGCGCCCGTCGACACCGACCAGCCGCCGTGCGGCCCGGCCGCGCACGGCCGTCACACCTGGGTCTCCGGCGGCGCGGTCGAGCGGGCCGCGCGCATGGTGCGCACCCAGCTCCTCCAACCGCTGGCCCACCAGTTCGGCATGTCCCACGAGCTGCTGACGATCGCCGACGGCAAGATCACGTCGTACGACGGGGTGCTCAGCACGACCGTCGCGGAGGCCCTGGACGGCAAGGAACTCTGGGCGACCGCCCAGTGCCGCCCCCACCCGACCGAGCCGCTGGACGACACGGGCCAGGGCGACGCGTTCGTCGGCCTCGCCTTCTGCGCCGTGCGCGCGGTCGTCGACGTCGACGTCGAACTGGGCTCGGTGCGCGTGGTGGAGATGGCCGTCGCCCAGGACGTCGGCCGGGTCCTCAACCCCCGCCAGGCCCACGCCCGGATCGAGGCGGGCATCACCCAGGGCGTCGGCGCGGCCCTCACCGAGAACCTCCGCACCACCGGCGGCCTCGTCCGCCGCCCCGACCTCACGGGCTACTCCCTGCCCACGTCGCTCGACACGCCCGACATCCGCATCGTGAAGCTGGTCGAGGAGCGCGACGTGGTCGCCCCCTTCGGCGCGAAGGCCATCAGCGCGGTCCCGGTCGTCACCTCCCCGGCGGCGGTGGCGGCGGCGGTACGGGCGGCGACGGGCCGCCCGGTCAACCGACTGCCGATCCGTCCGCAGTCGGCGGTGTCCTCGAACGCCGGCGGGCTCGGCGGCTGAGCTCAGCCGAATCAAGCCCGTCCGGCTTGTCGGCTCCCGAACGCTGTGCACACCGGCTCGGGGGATCGTTCACACATGTCAGCCGTACGGCCGCTCTGCGACGCCTCGTCATCAGGGACGCCGAACTGACGGCGTGGCCGGTGTCCTGAGGGGCAAATCGAACGGATGAGTACTCGTACTCATGTTGCTGTCACTGCCTGTCAGTAGGCTGGGGACGCATGGTGATGCATGGACTGACGGGGAAGACGTGAGGGGCGGGGCGGTAGACGTGGTGGACGTGGCCGGTGGGGCGGCGGGGGCGAAGGGGTCGGGTGGGCCGGGTGGGCCCGTCGGGTCAACGGCGAAGCTGGAAGCGGACCTTGAGCAGCTGAAGTCCTTCCAGGGCCGAGTCGACACCCTCCTGACCGACCTCACCGGTTCCGAGGGCGGCCCGGACCGCCTGACAGGCAACCGCCTCGCGCAGGCGGTACTGGGCAAGTCGTTCGGCGAGGCGGACGCCCTGTACTCCGCGTACGACGACGTCCACACCCAGCTGGCGACCCTCTCCCAGCTCCTGTTCGACCAGATCGAGGCCCTGGGCACCGCCATCCACGCCTCTCGGGTCGGCTACGCCAACATCGACCAGGAAGCGCGCGAACGCATGTGGGCCATCCAGGCCAGGGCCAAGGAGCACTACAACCGCGAACTGGACCCGCACCCCGCGAAGGACGTCCCGTCGGAGCCGAGTCCGCAGCCGAGCCCGAAGCCGACGCCGGGCAGCCAGAAGGGCAGCATCTGATGACCACCCCACCTCCGGGCGGCGTAGGCCCGGTCATCCGGCGGACCGTCAACCCCGCTGTGATCACCTCGGACTTCGAGTCGCAGTCCCACGAGCAGCTGCGCGCGATGATCGAGAGCGCGGACGCGGCTGCGACCCAGGCACTCGGCGACAGGCTCAAGGCCGCCGGAGTCGCCATCGGCGAGATCGGCGAAGACCTCCGGACGTACATGTCCCACGTCAACTGGGAGGGCGAGGCCGGCGACGCCTTCCGCGCGTGGGGCGCGAACATGGTCAATGCCACGACGCGGCTGGGAGAGTTCAGCGACAAGGCGGGCACGTGGATGGGCCACGCGGCGGACATGCTGAGCAGGGTCAAGACGTCGATGCCGGAGTACTCAGCGGCGTCGAAGGCGACCCTGAACGACTACCTCTCCCAGCACCCGGGCGGCTTCCTCCTCAAGCCCCCGACTTCCTCCGACGCCCCGAAGCCGGGCGGCGGCGTCCTGGCCGGCCCCACCCCGGAGGCCGCGACGGCGGCCCAGAAGCGGCTCGACGAGGACCACGCGGAGGCGGTGCGGCTGATGCGGCAGCTCGCGGGGTCTTATGTGTGGTCGGCGCACAACATGGGGCAGGTGGAGAGGCCGGTGTTTCAGCCGATTCGGCCTGATCGGATGCCGCCATCGGACTACCGTGATCGGGAGTACGTCCCGAACCCCAACGCTCTAGGGGGCACGAACCCTGCCGCCAGCGGTGACTCTACGCAGCAAGGCGCGCATGCAACTGAAGCGGGTCAAGCTGACACATCAGGTGCGTCAGCATATGCGTCCGTGGCGAAGGCAGGCGCCGGTTCCGTCACCTCGTCGCACTCCGAAACTTCGCCTGTCTCCATGGACGTTGATGGTGGTGTGGCCGTCCCCAGGGTTCCGGCCTACCCGTCCGACGGGCTGGTTGTCCCTTCTGGTGTTGAAGGGGTTCCGGCCCGCGCCCAGTTGCCAGCACCTGGACTGCCACCGATGGGGCGTGTAAAGCCAGGGAAGCCCACCGGAATGGGCCACGGCGAAGCCCCCGCAAGGACAGTGCCGGGGATGCCGGCGCAGGGCGCTGGCGGTGGGGCAATCCCGAAGCAGGGAACGGTCGGAGGGCTGGTGCCAAGGCCAGGGCCGGGCGTTGCACGAATCAACGTGCCGACGACTGGTGTACCGAACGACGGTGTCGTCGGAGGCCGTCCCATGATCCGACCGCCTGGTCAGCCGTCGGCCCAGGTACCCCGAGGCACGGTTATCGGAACAGAGTCTGTCCAAGGCCGTCCTCCGATGGGCCACGGCCTTGGGGGGATCACGCCCGGGGCCCCTGTCGGTGCTCAGGGGCGCGCTGGCATTGGTGGACGGCGCCTGGCCACTGAGACTGGGGGAATTGTAGGTGGACAGGCGCAACCGCGTTCCGGTGCCGTCGACCGGCCGTTCACACAGGGCGGGACTGGTTTGGTACGCAACCCCGGGCAGGCCCCAACCAATCGTAGGGAGACTAGCCGAGGACAGAGGGAGCAGCGCCCCGACTACCTGATCGAGGACGGGGACGCCTGGCTATATGGCAATCGCCGGATCATTCCTCCGGTCGTGGACTGACGTTGGCCGGAGAGCATAGGAAGAGCATGCATCGAAACACTGGTATCGGTGTTTTTAGGAGAGGCGCGGTGTCCGCGACCACCATCCTTGCTGCTTTCGCTGTGTCCGTTGGATCGGCGCAGGCTGCTGACACTCTCCGCTCGCAACAGTGGTACCTGGACGCGATGCATGCTGAGGAGATGTGGCAGACGAGCACGGGTGCCGGTGTGACAGTGGCCGTCATCGACAGTGGTGTGGACGCGGAACTGCCAGACCTCCGGGGGCAAGTTCTCCCTGGCGAGGACTTCTCCGGGATCGCGGGAGGCGCCCACTCGGACTATGAAGGCCATGGGACGTCGATGGCAGTACTCATCGCAGGAACTGGTAAGAGCAACGCAGGTTCCGGATCCTTCGGCCTCGCGCCCGGGGTCAAGATTTTGCCTCTGCGGGTTATCAGTGACAAAGCCCCTGCGACCCAGAAGCTTCCGGGCGTAGCCATGAGTGATGCGATCCGGTTCGCTGCGGATTCCGAGGCCAAGATCATCAACATTTCGATGGGGGGCCCAGGGGAGGTCCCGGAACAAAAGAAGGCAGTGGAATATGCCCTGTCCAAGGGGAAGCTGGTGTTCGCGAGCGTCGGAAACCGCGGCCGCAAGGACAACGCTGTTGTCTTTCCCGCCGCATTTCCAGGAGTGGTAGGCGTAGCGGCAGTCGACGAGGACATCAAGGCGACAGCCGAGTCGGAACACGGCCCGCAAGTAGACCTCGCCGCCCCAGGCGACAACATGGTCACGACCTGCAAGGGCGGCACCGGGATCTGCCGAGGCCACGGCACCAGTGACGCCACCGCCCTGGCTTCCGCCTCCGCCGCCCTCCTATGGTCCGTCCACCCCGACTGGACCGCCAACCAAATCACCCGCGTCCTCATCAACACCGCCGGCGGCCCCCAGAACGGCGACAAGCGCAGCGACTCGATCGGCTACGGCGTAGTCCGCCCCCGCATCGCCCTCAAAAACCCGGGGGACCCGGGCCCCGCGGACGTGAACCCTCTCCCGGGCCCCAACTACGCCTCACCCGCACCGCAGGCAACCGCGTCCCGAGCCACCGGCGGCATGCCCGGACGTTCCACCGCGAACCCCGCCGACAAAGCCGACGGCCTGCTCTCGACGCGCAACGTCCTCGCAGCAGGCGGCGCAGCCGTAGTCGCCGTGGCGGTCGCCGTATCCGTAGGGCTCAAGAGGCGTCGTAGGTCACGCCAGATGTAGCGTGCGCAGAAATCCACGCGATCAGATCGCATCGCACACCGTTCAGACAACAAGGCACCAGTCGTAAGGGTTCCGGCACGGAACCCCATGGGGGAGACGCGTCGTGAGTGACAGCGGCAAGGTCCTGGACATCAAGACCGAGGACATCAAGTCGTCCGCGCCGGTCTTTCACGAGCAGAGCCAGAAGTTGAGTGATGCCCTCACCAAGCTCGTACAGACCTTGGACGGTCTTGGTGAACCCTGGGGTGATGACGACGGGGTCCAGGAGTTCGCGGCGTCCTACCTCAAGAAGCAGAAGTCGATCGAGAGCGCTACAGCCACCCTCGTCCTGGGACTTGTCAGCATCCATGAGGCGATGAACGACATGGCGGACGGCCATGTCGAGAATGACGAGTTGATCGCGGGTATGTTCGCGAAGGCCAAGCCGGGACATGGCGGCGCCAAGTGAGTTTTGCGGACGAGGCGAAGAACGCCCTCGAGAAGATAGGCCTGCACTGGCCGGACGGTGATCCGGGCAAGCTGCGCAAGGCCGCTGCCGCTTGGCAGACATTCGCTGACAGTGTCGATGCGGTGCGTACGCCCGTGAACAACACGGCCGGCGCGCTCATACGCAACAACAAGGGCGAGGCGATTGACGCCTTCGAGGTCTTCTGGAGCCGCTACGCGGGCGACGGAGGAAAGGGCTGGCTGAGCGATATCGCGAAGGCCGCACGGGAGATGGCGACGGGCCTCGAAAAGCTGGCGAAAGCCATCGAGGACGCCGTCGATAAGCTTCAGAATGCTCTCGCCATCAATGGCGCGGTCATCGTCGCCGGTTTCGGCCTTGCGGCGTTCACCTTGGGAGCCTCTGCCGAAGCGTCTGCCGTCGCGGCCGCGGGGATCATCCGACTGGGTGCCACGATGGGTGTCACCATCTCTGCTGTCGCCGCCGAGATCGCGGCCACGACTCTCATCGCCGCCGCCTTCTCCGGGGTGGAGTCGGTAGCCGTCAACCTGGCCGTCGCGCAGCCGATGAAGATCGCCGCCGGGCTGCAAGGCGGTTTCAGCCTGCCTGAGGTCAATGCCGCCGCGAAGGACGGCATGCTGTTCGGCGGGATGTTCGGCGGAGCGCTGGGCGGTGTGGGCGCCCTCACGCGCAATGCAGCCTTGGCCGGCGGCTACCGTAACCTGCTCAAGAGCAACCTCCGGCCCAACATCGTCGAGCTCCCGGCGGCCGCCCGGCCCACGTGTTCGATCAAGTGTGATCTGGACCCGATCGATGTCGCGACCGGGGCCATGCTGCTGCCGCAGACCGACGTCACGCTGCCCGGTGATCTGCCGCTGGTCGTGGAGCGCACCCATCTGTCCTCGTACCGGGCAGGTGGCTGGTTCGGCCCCTCCTGGGCCTCCACGCTCGATGAGCGCGTTCAACTGGACGCTGAGGGCGTGGTGTTCGCCGCAGCCGATGGCATGCGGCTGGTGTATCCGGTGCCGGACCCTTCCACCCCCGCCCTCCCGGTCAAGGGGCCGCGATGGCCGCTGTCGTGGGACGGCACACCCGATGGTGCCCTCACCATCACCGACCCGTTCACCGGAGTCGTACGCACCTTCGGTGGCGCCTCACCCACCGATGTTCCCGGCGCGGTGCAGCTGCCGCTGGAAAGCGTGCAGGACCGCAACGGGGCACGCATCGACATTGAGCGTTCCCTGGGGGGTGTCCCGACCGGGATCCGGCACACGGGCGGCTACTACGTGGCCGTCGACACCCAAGGCCCGCGCGTCACCGCCCTGAGGCTGCTGGACAAGGCGCCATCGCTCTACGAGCCGCGGGAGGACTTCGGCGGCGGTACGGTCCTGGTCCGCTACGGCTACGACGACGCGGGCAACCTCGCCGAGGTCATCAACTCCAGCGGCAAGCCGCTGCGTTTCACGTACGACGCCGAAGGCCGGATCACCTCCTGGACCGACCGCAACGCCACCTCGTACAGCTACGTCTACGACTCACGCGGTCGTGTCGTACGCACCGAAGGCAGTGACGGTTTCCTCTCCGGCGCCCTGTCCTACGACGACGAGTCCCGCACCACCACCGTCACCGACTCCGTGGGGCGCCAACGTACGTACCGGCACAATGCCGACTGCCAGGTCGTCGAAGAGATCGACCCGCTGGGGCACACCACCCTCACGGAGTGGGATGCGAGGGGCGACCAGCGCCTGTCGATCACCGATCCACTCGGCCGCACCACGCGCTACGCATACGACGAGGCCGGAAACCTCCACCGTGCCACCCTGCCCGACGGCTCAACGGCACAAGCGACCTACAACCCGCTGTGCCAGCCGACCGAGGTCATCGAACCGGCCGGAGCCAGGTGGCTGCACACCTATGACGAACGGGGCAACCGCCTCACCACAACGGACCCGGCAGGCGCGGAAACCAGCTACAGCTACGACGACTCCGGCCGCCTGACCGCTGTCACCGACGCCCTCGGCCACACCCATCGCATCACCTTCAATCCGGCCGGTCTGCCCCTGGCCGTCGTCGATCCGCTCGGTCACACCACGACGGTCCGTCGTGATGCCTTCGGCCGGGTCACCGAAGCGATCGACCCGCTGGGCCACACCACCCGGATGGGATGGACCACCGAGGGGAAGCCGCTCTGGCGCGAACAGCCCGACGGCACCCGCGAGACGTGGACGTGGGACGGCGAGGGCAATCTCCTCACTCACACCGACCCCGCAGGCAACACCACCGAGCACACCCACACCCACTTCGACCTCCAGGCCTCCCGAACCGACCCCAACGGCACGCGGTACGACTTCGCCTACGACACCGAACTGCGCCTGACCGGAGTCACCAATCCGCAGGGGCTGACCTGGTCGTACGACTATGACGCGGCGGGCCGGTTGGTTTCCGAGACCGACTTCAACGGCCGCACGCTGGCCTACACCCACGACGCGGCGGGCGCGCTCCTCTCCCGAATAAACGGTGCGGGTGAATCCCTGCACTTCACCCGTGACCTGCTGGGCCGCACGACCGAGCAGCGCTCTGACGCGGGCGAGACGACCACCTACGCCTACGACGTCTCGGGCAGCCTGATCCGCACGGCCAACGCGGACGCCGAGATCACTTGGGAGCGCGACGCCCTCGGTCGCCCGCTGACGGAAACCGTCAACGGCCGCACGACGCGCTACACCTATGACGCCCTGGGGCGTCGCACCCAGCGCACCACACCGTCCGGTCTGCTGTCCGAGTGGACCTACGACGCGGCGGGCCGGCCGGTCGAGCTGGGCAGCGACGCGGGATCGCTGACCTTCACCTATGACGCCGCAGGCCGCGAGACCGGGCGCCGCATCGGCGAGGGTGCGACCCTCACCCAGACCTGGGACGCGACCGACCGCCTCACCACGCAGACCATCACCGGCCACCACCAGGCGGCGGACCGCCTGCTCCAGCACCGCTCCTACGCGTACCGGGCGGACGGCTACCTCACTGAGATCCGCGAACTCACGTCGGGCACGCGCCGCTTCGACCTCGACCGGACGGGGCGAGTCACTTCGGTGAGCGCCCATGGTTGGTCGGAGACCTACGCCTACGACGGCGCGGGCAACCTCACGCACGCCACGGCGCCCGAGCACCCGGCGCCGGGGGACCGCGAATTCTCAGGGACCCTCATCCGCCGTGCCGGCCGCACGGCATACGAGCACGACGCGCAGGGCCGCCTCGTCCGCAAGACGCGCAAGCTGCTCAATGGCCAGACGCGGACGTGGACGTACCAGTGGAACGCGGAGGACCGCCTGACCGAGGCGGTGACCCCGGAGGGGGAGCGGTGGCGGTATGCGTACGACCCGCTCGGGCGCCGGACAGCCAAGCAGCGACTGTCGGACGACGGATCGGTGGAGGAAGAGACGACCTTCGCTTGGGACGGCACGCGCCTCGCTGAACAGTCGGCACTCGATGGCAAGACGGTCACTTGGGAGTACGCCCCTGGTACTCACCGCCCGGTTACCCAGACGGACCACAATCCGACTGCGTCTCGGGTGGCGGATGACTCCCTGCTGTCGAAGTTCACCGGCTCCACGCAGCGCGAGTTCGACGCCCGTTTCCACGCCATCATCACCGACCTCGTCGGCACACCGACAGAGCTCGTCTCACCTGCGGGTGACCTGGCCTGGCAGCACCGCACCACACTCTGGGGAACCCACCTGCCGGCTCCGCCGGAGGGAGCTGTCGACTGCCCTCTCCGTTTCCCGGGGCAGTACCACGATGCCGAAACGGGCCTGGACTACAACCACTTCCGCTACTACGATCCCGAGGCTTACCGTTACATTGCTCCGGACCCTTTGGGCTTGGAGCCTTCGCCCAATCACCATAGCTATATTCTCAATCCCTACTCCTGGGCCGATCCGCTGGGCTTGGCGCCGGACGGTTGTTCGGTCCCGCCGGCGCGCAAGTACTCGCCCAGCAGGAATTCTGCCTTCCGAGACGCCAAGCGGGATCTGGGCATCCCCATGTCACAGCAGCCGGATGACCTGCGTATGGTGCCTATGACTGACCGAACGGGACGTCAAATAATGGGAGACAACGGGCAGCCTGTTATGACACGTGAGTATATTTACACAAGGGAAGACGGTAAGCGGGTGATCGTCCAGGACCACTCGGCTGGTCATGATTTTGGAGAGGGTGGGGTGGGGAATCAGGGCCGCCACCTCAATGTCAGGCCGTATGAGAATCCTCGAACCGGCAAGGTGCCGGGAACCGCACAGCACTATGAATACTGAGTAGGGTGGGACCTGTCAATGTGGACCGAATTTCTGGAAAATTCTGCAGGCATTGAAGGTGTCTATGCGGGGACTCCTCCGGTGCTGGAGGCCGTGCATATTCATGAGATTGGCTTGAATAGGGATGGGCCGGTGCTGAAATTGCGATTCGACCTTCCTGAATATCCGGCCAAAGCCCCGAAGAAATGGGAATCTCAGGGGTATAACACCGTTCAGGTGGAGCTCTGCCTCGGCGGGGTACGTGACATCGCATTGGATGGCTTCAGCAGTGACCCAATCGCTGACATCGTCTTGAGTGGCGGTGAAGTGATTGACGTAGAGGTGGTGTCGAGTGACACCCGGATCCGGGCGTCTGCCGATACTGTCTTTATCTCAAGTATTTCCGCATATCTGGACGCCGGTTGAGTGTCCCGTAACGTCCCACGAACCCAGAGGTCAGAACCTGGGTTGAGGCGATTTTGAGGCTATACGGTCGTTGATGGGCGGACTATGGCTGTACGTCATAAGAGGCTGGCGCATCGTGGTCCCGCGAGACATGGCAGTGCCCTGGTCCTGCGTTTGGATCGCGGAGTGCTGCCGCGCCCCGAAGTGGTGAGCCCGACTTCGTGAGGCGTTCTGCCGCCACCGCCTCAAGCTCCCCGTCGGGGACAGGGCAAGGCGCCACCGGCGCGGAGTGTCTCCGCTCGGTGGCGCGAATCCGGACTGCGTGGGGTGAGCGAAGAGCCGTCAGCCGGCCACTCGTTCCCGCTCCGCTTCCGCCCCCTTCAAGGGGAGTACCCACAGCGCGGCCCACAGGACCGTTCGCGTGACCAGGCCCGCCAGGGCCGCCGCGGCGAAGCCGTTCACGTGGAGGTCGCCGCCCGCCAGGTCGAAGAGCCAGGCGGCCAGGAGCCATATCAGGGTGTCCTGGAGCCAGCCGGCCGCTCCGAGGATGAGGAGGACCACCGGGACCTTGGGGCGGGTGAAGGCCGGGGTGGTGTCCACGAGGGTGGTCAGGATCATGAAGAGGAGGGCGGTCAGGGCCGCCGTCAGGAGGGTGTCCGGCAGGCTGTCGCCGCCGAGGGTCACTCCGGGAAGGAGGCCCGCGGACAGCGCAATGCCCGCCAGCAGGCCGATCTTGCGCTGGTTTTCTTCAGTCATGGGCGTGACTGTGACATGACGTCATCGAGCTCGAAAAATCCGGGAGGCGCCTCCCGGCCCCTCCCGTGGCCGGAATTCACGCGTAGGCGTCGTGCAGCCCCACGATCAGCCACATCAGGAAGCAGGTCGTCGGGACGGTGATGACGGATCCGAGAGCGAGCCCCACGCGAGCCATGCAGCCGTTGCTCGCCTCACCGCGCTTGGCTCTGCGGACGCCCACCACACCGCAGACGATCGCGGCGATGCCGACCGGGATCACCAGGAATATCCCCCCGTCCACGGTGGTCAGCATCCACGTCGACAGAGCGAGAACCAGCGCCGCCGTGCCCGCGCCGTCGCGGTCGTGCGGCGACGTGGGCGGTCTCTGGTGCGGCGGGAACATGGCTCGTTGTGTCATGCCCCGACCGTATGGACGCCCCACCCCGGCCGGCATCGGGGCCCGTACTCATCACCCGGCTGCCCGGGTACTCATGCAGAGGCCGTGGCGGGAATCGAACCCGCGTAACTCGCTTTGCAGGCGAGTCCCTCAACCACTCGGGCACACGGCCGTGTTGTGCCTTCCGCCACGACCATAGGGGGGTGATGGGCAGAGCTCAATGGTGCCGACGGGGTTGGCGCAAGTTGCCATATGGCTGACATGCCGCGTTCATCGGGGTTCATCGAGGCCCGCCCCCGCCAGGAACTGCTCCACCACCGGGCGGAACATCTCCGGCTCGTCCACCCACGGGTAGTGGCCCACCCCGTGCAGCGGCCTCAGCGCGGCGTTCGGGATGGACTCGGCGACCGCCTCGCCCGCGCGCATGCCCGTCACGCCGTCCCGGTCGCCGGTGACCACCAGCGTCGGGCACTCCACCTCGCGCAGGGCCGCGAGGAGGGCCAGGCGGGCCGGCTCGTCGACGCCCTGCCAGAAGCCGGCGCGGGGGACCGGGTTCAGTTGGTCGCCCTCGGTGGCCGCGTGGGTGCGTTGGGGGGTGTCCCAGCGGCCGTAGGCCAGGGGGGCCGCGCGGAGGAGGAGGGAGCGGACCTCTGCCATGTCCGTCGCCGAGCCCAGCATGTGGACGGCCACGTACGCGTCCTTCCACCAGGGTTCCGTGGCGCGGGACTCGAAGATCTGCTCGGCGTCGTCGGGGAGTTCGCCTTGGAGGCGGGAGCCGGGGGTGACCAGGACCAGGTGCGAAAGGTGCTCCCCGTGCGAGGCCGCGTACGCCTGGGCCGTCGCGCACGCCGCGTCGTGGGCGAGCAGCGCGAAGCGCGGGACGTCCAGGTGGGCGCGGAGCGCCTCCAGGTCCTGGGCCAGAGAGGGGAAGGCGTACGCGCCGGGGTCCGCGGCCGTCGGGGAGGCGCCCGTGCCGCGGCTGTCGGGGACGATCAGGGTGCGGTGCGCGTCGAGGCCGCCCAGATCGCCCAGGTATGCCGCATCGCGGCCCGGTCCGCCGGCCAGGCAGACCAGCGGCGGGACCGTCGAACCGTCACGCGCTTCCCGCACGCTGTAGGCCAGGTCCGTGCCGTCGAAGGACGTGAAATGTGAAACGTAGGGGGGCATGGCATCTTCCCTGCCCGTTTTGTGCAAGCCCATTCAGGCCCGGACCCTGATCCAAAAGCATCCATTGGTCACTTGCCCTGCTGTCCCAACCTCCGCTTATGATTCAGCGGTGTTCGACTCCCGGCACATCAGGACGTTCCACGAAGTGGTCAAGGCCGGTTCCTACTCGGCGGCCGCTCGCTCGCTGGGCTATACGCAACCCGCGATCACGCAGCAGATGAAGGCCCTCGAACGGTCCGTCGGCACCCCGCTCTTCATCCGTGTCGGCCGCCGGATGCGGCTCACCGAGGCCGGTGAGGCCCTCTCGCGGCACGCCGAGACCATCCTCGACAGCCTCACCGCCGCCCAGGCGCAAATGGGTTCCCTCACCCGGCTGCGCTCCGGGCGGGTGAGGGTCTGCGCCTTCCCCAGCGCCAGCGCCACGCTCATACCCGAGACGGTGGCCCGCCTCGCCATCGACCACCCCGGCGTCCGGGTCGAGCTCCAGGAGAGCGAACCCCCCGACTCGCTCCACCGTCTCGTGCGCGGCGAGTGCGACATCACCCTCGCCTTCACCTATCCCGGCCTGCGGGAACAGGTCCCCGAGGAGCTCGTCGAGATACCGCTCATGGAGGACCAGCTCACCGTTCTGCTGCCGATAGGGCATCCGCTCGCCCGCCGGCGCGCCGTCAAACTCGCCGATCTCGCGGAGGAGCGCTGGATCGCGGGCTGTCTTCGCTGCCGCACCAACTTCCTGCACGAGTGCGCCGAGCAGGGTTTCGCGCCCGACATCGCCTTCACGACCGACGACAATCTCGTCGTCCAGTCGCTCGTCGCGGAGGGGCTCGGCGTCGCGATGATGCCCGGCCTCGTCCTGTCCTTCCTCCGCCACGACAAGATCACCGGGCGGGCGCTGGACCCGGCCTGCCGCCGCCAGGTCTCCGCCTACGTCCTCCGCGACCACCTCCGCATCCCCGCCACCGCGCTCGTCATGGACGGGCTGAAAGCGGTCGCCGCCCGCCGCGTCGGATGCTGAGCGACGGCCACGGGCGTTCCGCGCGCGACACACATCCATAAGCGCGTGTTGGCACCCCGCCAAGAAACTGTCGTTGGACGTGATGGTTCCGGCGGATCGACTCTGCACGTATGACCACACCCACCGCAGCCTTGACGACCGCTCGCCTCGACCAGCTCGTCGACGACGTCCGGGCGGCCGTTGGCCGTGGCCTGCCGCCCGACACGACGGCGTACCTCGTCGGCGAACGGCTCGCGGGCCACCTCGGCGCCCCCGACCTGCTCACCGACGAACAGCGCGAGGGCGACCCCGACCGCTACCGCCAGCACATCCTGCACGCCGAGTCCGACGGCAGCTTCTCCGTCGTCGCGCTCGTGTGGCTGCCCGGCCAGCAGACGTCCGTCCACGACCACGTCTCGTGGTGCGTCACCGGTGTCCACGAGGGCCAAGAGAGCGAGCGCCGCTACCGTCTCGTTCCCGACGGCACGACGGCCCGCCTCGTCGCCACCGAGGACGTGGTCAACGGCCAGGGCGACGTCTGCGGCTTCGCGCCGCCCGGCGACATCCACCGCGTGCGCAACTCCTGTTCGTCCAAGGCGATCTCCATCCACATCTACGGGGCCGACGTCGCCCGTCTCGGCTCCAGCGTCCGGCGCGTCTACGACCTGCCGGTCGGCGAACTGTGATCACTTCCCGAGCCCCCCGGGCCTCCCGAGCCCCGCGAGGAGTGCCGTCGTGGCACTGATCAGCTCGCGCGTCCGGGACCACGCGGTCGGCGGCGACGGCGGCGCCCCCGGCGCGCCCAAGCCGCCGCGCAAGGTCCCCGCCTCCCTCCCCGGTCTCGCCATGGCCGCCGTCGGCGTCGTGCTCGCCTGGGCGGTCCATCTGCTCGTACCCGCCGTCCCCATGCTCACCGCCGCCGTCGTGCTCGGCATCGCCGCCGCGCACACCCCCGGCCTGCGGGCCCGCATACGCGGCACCGGCCGGGCCGGACTGACCATGGCCGGCAAGCGGCTCATGCGGATCGGCATCGTGCTGCTCGGCCTCAAGCTCAGCCTCCACGACGTCCTCGGGCTCGGCTGGGCCACCGTCGTGATGGTGCTCGCCGTCGTCGCCGCCACGTTCGGCGGGACGCTCTGGCTCGGGCGCAGGCTCGGGCTGCGCGGCGACCAGCCGCTGCTCATCGCCACCGGCTACTCCATCTGCGGCGCCTCCGCGATCGGCGCGGTCAGCGAGGTGACGGGCAGCGACGAGGAGGACGTCGCGACATCCGTGGCCCTCGTGACGCTCTGCGGCACGCTCGCCATCGCCGTGCTGCCGCTGCTGCACCACCCGCTCGGACTCGACGACGCGCAGTTCGGACGCTGGGTCGGCGCGGGCGTGCACGACGTCGGACAGGTCGTGGCCACCGCCCAGACCGCCGGTCCGGACGCCCTGACCGACGCCGTCCTCGTCAAGCTCATGCGGGTGGCCATGCTCGCGCCGCTCGTCGCCGCCGTCGCCATGTCCGTACGGGCCCGCCGCGCCACCCCGGCCGGTGCCTCGACCGGCAAGCGGCCCGCGCTCGTTCCCCTCTTCGTCCTCGGCTTCCTCGCCATGGTCGCCGTCCGCAGCACCGGCCTGGTGCCCGGCGGGGTGCTCGACGTGGCCCAGCACGCGCAGGAGCTGCTGCTCGCCGCCGCCCTGTTCGGGCTCGGCAGCGCGGTGCACCTGCCCTCGCTCGTCCGTACCGGGGGCCGGGTCGCGGCGCTCGGGCTGTCCTCGTGGGTCGTCGTCGCCGGAGCGTCGTACGTGGGCGTGCTGCTCACGACGTGACGCGCATACCCTCCGCGTCCCGAGCCTCCTACGCCTCCCGCAGCTCCACAGGCCCTTCGGCCTACGTCGGATTGCCGAGTCGACTCCCGTCGCACGACAGGTGTCGACCGGCTTTCCCGCTCCTACGCTGACGCTCATGACCGCCTCCGATACCCCGGCCGTGGGTGCCGACGTCCCCGCCATATCCCCACCCGACACCGACCACGACCACGACCACGACAGCGGTGGCGTCCTCGGGCGGCGCTACCGGGCGCTCACCCTCGGCATCGTGTCCGTCGTCTCACTCATCGCCTTCGAGGCGAGCGCGGTCAACACCGCCATGCCCGTCGCGGCCGAGGCGCTCGACGGGATCGAGCTCTACGCCTTCGCCTTCTCCGCCTTCTTCACGGCGAGCCTCTTCGCGATGACCCTGTCGGGGGAGTGGTGCGACCGCACCGGGCCGCTGGTGCCCCTCTTCACCGGCATCGCCGCCTTCGGCACGGGCCTGGTGATCGCGGGCTCGGCCGGGCGGATGTGGATGTTCGTGGCCGGGCGCGGGGTGCAGGGCATCGGCGCCGGGCTGGTGATCGTCGCGCTGTACGTGGTGGTCGGCCGGGCCTACCCGGAGCGGCTGCGGCCGGCCGTCATGGCGTCGTTCTCGGCGGCCTGGGTCGTGCCGGTGATCGTGGGGCCCCTGGTCGCGGGCACGGTCACCGAGCAGCTCGGCTGGCGCTGGGTGTTCCTGGCCATCCCGGTGCTGATCCTGCTGCCCCTCGCCGTGATGCTCCCGGCGCTGCGCGCCCTCCCCGCCGCCGCCCGCGAAGCGGCCCCCGGCCGCAGCCGCGTCGCCCTCGCCCTCGCCGTGGCCGTCGGCGCGGGACTGCTTCAGTACGCGGGCCAGGACCTCAAGGCCTGGTCCCTGCTGCCCGCCGCGGCCGGGCTCGCCCTCCTCGTCCCGTGCGTCCTGCGCCTGCTGCCCCCGGGCACCTTCCGCGCCGCGCGCGGGCTGCCGTCGGTCGTGCTGCTGCGCGGCATCGCGCAGGGCTCCTTCCTCGCCGCCGAGACCTTCGTCCCGCTGATGCTGGTGACCGAACGCGGGCTGTCCGCGACGATGGCCGGGCTCTCGCTCACCGGCGGCGGGCTGAGCTGGGCGCTCGCCTCCTTCACCCAGAGCCGCGGCCGCGCCGAGCCGCACCGCGAGCGGCTGATGAGCCTCGGCATGGCGCTGCTGGCGCTGGCCGTCGCGCTGCTGCCGACCGTGCTGATCGACGGGGTGCCGGTGTGGATGGTCGCCGTCTCCTGGGTGATCGGGGGCTACGGGATGGGGCTCACGATCTCCGGTGGTGCGGTGCTGCTGCTCAAGCTGTCGCGGCCCGGGGAGGAAGGGGCGAACTCCGCCTCGCTCCAGGTGTCGGACGCGCTCGGCAGTGTCGCGCTGGTCGGGGTGGCGGGTGTGCTGTTCGTCTCGTTCGGGGGCGGGTCGGTGACGGCGCATGAGGGTGTGGCGGCGCCGGCTGGTGCGTTCGTGGCCGTGTTCGTGTTGGGGGCGGTGTGTGCGTGTGTGGGGGCGGGAGTGGGTGCGCGGCTGAAGCCGCGGGGGTAGGTCGGGGGGGGCTCCGCCCCGGGCCCCCGGTCATCGATCGCCGGACGGGCTGAAAATTCAGCCCGTCCGGCGATCGAGGACACAGCGGGACGTGGCGGTGCCGCGGACGCGGGTAGGCTGACGCGGTTGCCGATCGCCGACCCAGCCGACGGAGACCGTGACTACCACCACCGCCAATCACCACCTTTCGCCCGCCTTCCCCGGCAGGGCCCCTTGGGGTACCGCCAACAAGCTGCGCGCCTGGCAGGAGGGCGCGATGGGGAAGTACGTACAGGAACAGCCGCGCGACTTCCTCGCCGTCGCCACCCCGGGCGCGGGCAAGACGACCTTCGCCCTCACTCTCGCCTCCTGGCTGCTGCACCACCACGTCGTCCAGCAGGTGACCGTGGTCGCGCCCACCGAGCACCTGAAGAAGCAGTGGGCCGAGGCCGCCGCCCGGATAGGCATCAAGCTCGACCCGGAGTACAGCGCCGGCCCCCTCGGCCGCGAGTACCACGGCGTCGCCGTCACCTACGCCGGTGTCGGTGTGCGGCCCATGCTCCACCGCAACCGCTGCGAGCAGCGCAAGACGCTCGTCATCCTCGACGAGATCCACCACGCCGGCGACTCCCGGTCCTGGGGCGAGGCGTGCCTGGAGGCGTTCGAGCCGGCCACCCGCCGGCTGTGCCTGACCGGCACGCCCTTCCGCTCCGACACCAACCCCATCCCCTTCGTCACGTACGAGGAGGGCAACGACGGCATCCGCCGCTCGTCCGCCGACTACACCTACGGCTACGGCAACGCGCTCGCCGATGGTGTCGTGCGGCCGGTCATCTTCCTCTCGTACAGCGGCAACATGCGCTGGCGCACCAAGGCGGGCGACGAGCTGGAGGCCCGGCTCGGCGAGCCCATGACCAAGGACGCCGTCTCGCAGGCCTGGCGCACCGCCCTGGACCCGCGCGGCGACTGGATGCCGAACGTGCTGCGCGCCGCCGACCAGCGGCTGACCGAGGTCCGCAAGGGCATCCCGGACGCCGGTGCCCTCGTCATCGCCGCCGACCAGGACTCCGCCCGCGCCTACGCCAAGCTGATCCGGGAGATCACCGGCGAGGCGGCCACGGTGGTCCTCTCCGACGACACCGGCGCCTCCCAGCGCATCGACGACTTCGCGGCCTCCGACGCCCGCTGGATGGTCGCCGTCCGCATGGTGTCCGAGGGCGTGGACGTGCCCCGCCTGGCCGTCGGCGTCTACGCGACGACGATCTCCACGCCGCTGTTCTTCGCCCAGGCCGTCGGGCGCTTCGTGCGCTCCCGCCGCCGTGGCGAGACCGCGTCCGTCTTCGTGCCCACCATCCCCACCCTGCTGACCTTCGCCAACGAGATGGAGGTCGAGCGCGACCACGTCCTCGACAAGCCGAAGAAGGACGGCGAGGAGGACCCCTACGCCGAGGAGGACAAGCTCCTCGCCGAGGCCGAGCGCCAGCAGGACGAGGACACCGGCGAGGACGACCAGCTCTCCTTCGAGGCGCTGGAGTCCGACGCGGTCTTCGACCGGGTGCTCTACGACGGTGCCGAGTTCGGCATGCAGGCGCACGCGGGCAGCCCCGAGGAGCAGGACTACCTCGGCATCCCGGGCCTGCTGGAGCCGGACCAGGTGCAGATGCTGCTCCAGAAGCGGCAGGCCCGGCAGATCGCGCACAGCCGCAAGCGGCCCGACGCGGAGGCCGACCTGCTCGAACTCCCCGCCGAGCGGCGGCCGGTGGTCACCCACAAGGAGATGCTGGAGCTGCGCAAGCAGCTCAACACCCTGGTCGGGGCGTATGTGCACCAGAGCGGCAAGCCGCACGGGGTGATCCACACCGAGCTGCGCCGGGTGTGCGGCGGGCCGCCGAGCGCGGAGGCCACGGCGGGGCAGCTGAACGAGCGGATCAACAAGGTCCGCGAGTGGGCCACCCGCATGAAGTAGGACGTGACGCGTTTTTCATCGCCGGACGGGCTGGATCTGCCCGTCCGGCGACGTCGTCCATGTGTCCGCATGCTGGGAACCCCTGCTCGATATCCGTGAATCAGCCGCACGCTGACCGGATTGTGGGCAGACTCTTCCGCTGAGCGGACCGGCTCGCTACCGTGCCGGTCACGCACACGCCCCGTGGCAGCGCCGCCGCGGAGCGCAGCCGGTGCCATGCGACCAAGCGGCCGGCGGCCTCTTGTCGCGCGCTGCCGGACGGGACCGGTGGCGCGAAACCCCCACCGGGACGAGAGCCCGCCACTCATCGGAGGAGGGCCTCGTGACCGCGGAGACCTCACAGACACTCGACCGGGGACTGCGCGTCCTCAAACTGCTCGCCGATACCGACCACGGCCTGACGGTCACCGAGCTGTCCATCAAGCTCGGCGTCAACCGCACGGTGGTCTACCGTCTGCTCGCCACGTTGGAGATGCACGCGCTGGTCCGCCGGGACATAGGCGGCCGGGCCAGAGTCGGGCTCGGTGTGCTGCGGCTCGGCCGCCAGGTGCACCCGCTCGTCCGGGAGGCGGCCCTGCCCGCCCTGCGCTCCCTGGCCGAGGACATAGGCGCCACCGCCCACCTCACGCTCGTCGACGGCACCGAGGCGCTCGCGGTCGCCGTCGTCGAACCGACGTGGACGGACTACCACGTGGCCTACCGCGCCGGGTTCCGGCATCCGCTGGACCGGGGCGCGGCCGGCCGGGCGATACTCGCCGCCCGCCGGGGCGAGGTCGACAGCCCCGGCTACATGCTCACCCACGGCGAACTGGAAGCCGGCGCGAGCGGGGCGGCCGCGCCGCTGCTCGGAGTGACCGGCATCGAGGGCAGCGTGGGCGTCGTCATGCTCGCCGACTCCGTACCCGCCCGGGTGGGCCCCCGGGTGATGGAAGCGGCGAAGGAGGTCGCGGACGCCTTGCGGTGACGCTGCCGCTGGGCTGTTCGGGATTCGGGTTCCCCGGCGGTCGGCGTCCGCCGGGCCGTCTGGCCGCCTGCGGCGGCGGGCGCCCTGCGGGCGCGTCCTCAAACGCCGGACGGGCTGGTCTCGGCTGAGCTCAGCCACGTCCGGCGATTGAGGACACCGCCGCGCACGTCGCGATCACGAGTGAACTAGATTCGCAGCATGCCAGCTGTGTCTCTCCTCGCTCGGTCGCGTGCCCGTACCCTCGCGGTCTGCGCGACGCTCGTCGTCGCCCTGCTCGCTGTCGCGGCGTTCGTGCCGTTGCCGTTCGCGATCGCGCAACCCGGCTCGACCGTGAACGTCCTCGGTTCCGAGGACCGCAAGCCCGTGATCAGCATCAGTGGTGCCGAGAGCCGTCGGACCAGCGGGCAGCTGCGCATGACCACCATCGTGGCCACCGGCCCGCAGGTGAAGGCGAGCCTGAGTGACGTCCTCGACAGCTGGTTCCGCTCCGACCGTGCCGTCATGCCGCGCGACTCCGTCTACCCGCCGGGCAAGTCGGACGAGGACGCCGAGAAGCACAACTTCGCCGAGATGGCGAAGTCGCAGGACAACGCCGCCCGGGCCGCGCTGCGCTATCTCAAGCGGTCCCCGAAGGACGTGAAGGTCGACCTCAGCCTCGCCCGCATCGGCGGGCCGAGCGCCGGGCTGTTCTTCGCGCTCGGCATCGTCGACAAGCTGGAGGGCGACGGGCGCGGCGGCGATCTCACCGGCGGCCGGACGGTCGCGGGC
Organism: Streptomyces syringium; assembly: GCF_017876625.1. Lineage (NCBI taxonomy): Bacteria > Bacillati > Actinomycetota > Actinomycetes > Kitasatosporales > Streptomycetaceae > Streptomyces > Streptomyces syringium. The sequence continues at coordinate 2,913,990 of NZ_JAGIOH010000001.1, read as the reverse complement.
ACCGGCACCATCGAGCCCGACGGCACGGTGGGTGCGGTCGGCGGTGTGGCGCTGAAGACGCAGGCCGCCAAGCGGGACGGGGCGACCGTCTTCCTCGTCCCGAAGGGCGAGTGCTCGGACGCCGACGGCCAGGTCCCGAGCGGACTGCAGCTGATCCCGGTGAGCGAGCTGAAGGACGCGGTGGCCTCGCTGCGTGCCCTGGCGGCCGGGCAGAAGGTCCCCAGCTGCTGACCGCAGCCGACAGCAGCCGACCGCCCAACGGCCTCCCGCGCCGTCCGGGCGTCACCCGCGTCACCCCTTCCTGATGAACCCCTCCTTGACCAGCCAGTCCTTGGCCACCTCGTGCGGGTCCTCCCCGTCCACGTCGACCTTCGCGTTCAGCTCCCGCGCCACGTCGTTCGTCAGCTTCGCCGTGATCGGATCGAGCACGTCCCTGATCGCCGGGTACTTCCGCATCGCCTTGCCGTTGATCTCCGGGGCGGCGTTGTAGTTGGGGAAGAAGTGCTTGTCGTCCTGCATCACCGCGAGGTTCATGGCCTTGATGCGGCCGTCGGTGGTGAACACCTCGCCGAACGTGCACGAGCCGCCGCCCGAGACCTGGGTGTAGATGATGCCGCCGTCCATCTTCTGGATGCGGGAGGCCGGGACGTTCATGCCGTAGGTCTTCGCCATGCCCGGCAGCCCGTCGTTGCGGGCCGCGAACTCGCTCTCCACGCACAGCGACACGGCCGACGGGTCCGACTTCGACAGCGCGGCGACGTCGGAGAGCGTCTTCGTCCCGTACTTCTTCTCGTTCGCCCGGTTCAGCGCCAGCGCGTAGGTGTTGTTGAGCGCGGCGGGCGCGAGCCAGACGATGCCGTTGCGTGCGTCCGCCTTCTGCACCGCCCGCCACTGCTCCCTCGGGTCCGTGATCGGCCTGTCGTGGCCGAGGTAGGTGATCCAGGCGGTGCCGGTGTACTCGTACATCCCGTCCGCGCCACCGGTCTTGACCGCCTCGCGGGCACCGATCGACCCCTGGATGTTGGTGCGGTCCAGGACGCTCGCGCCCGCCGCCTTGAAGGCGAGGCCCATGATCTGGCCGAGGATGATGTTCTCGCTGAAGTTCTTCGAGGTCACGGTCAGATCCGCGCCCTTGAGCGGCAGCCCCTGGCCGACCGATCCGGGCGCCACGTCGTCGACCATCGGCGAGCCGCTCGTCAGCCCGCAGCCGCCGAGCACGAAGGGGCCCAGCAGCGCGCCCGCGAGGGCCGCCGCCCAGACCGTGCGCGCCGCGCCGCCCCTGCGCGCCGCCCGCCCCGCCGTCACCTGCCGCCCTCCAGTCCGCGCGGCCGCAGCAGGAGCTCCGCCAGGGACGCCAGCCAGTCCACCAGCAGCGCCAGCGCCACCGTCAGCAACGACCCCAGCACCAGCACCGACATCCGCTGATTGGTGATGCCGGAGGCGATCAGATCGCCGAGCCCGCCGCCCCCGCCGAAGTACGCGAGGGTCGCCGTGCCCACGTTCAGGACGAGCGCGGTGCGCACCCCCGCGAGGATCAGCGGCACGGCCAGCGGCAGTTCGACCCTGCGCAGCACCCCGACCGGGGACATGCCGATGCCGCGCGCGGCCTCCACCAGCGTCGGGTCGATGGCCTTCAGACCCGCGACGGTGTTGGCGAGCACGGGCAGCACCGCGTACGCGATGATCCCGATCAGCGCGGCCCGGGTGCCGATGCCCAGCCAGATCACCAGCAGCGCCAGCAGGCCGATCGCGGGCGTGGCCTGGCCGATGTTGGCCACGCCCATCACCACGGGCGCCGCGGGCCGCAGCCTGCGGCGGGTCAGCAGGATGCCCAGCGGGATGGCGATGATCAGCACGAAGAAGGTGGAGACGACGGTGAGATAGATGTGCTGGCGCAGCCGCAGCCACACATTGCCGTTGTCGATGGAGTTGCGGGCGATGGAGTCGAGGTCGGCGCCGCGGAACCAGAGCCAGGTGGCGAGCAGCACCAGGGTCAAAGTGGCGGGCAGGAAGGTCAGCTTCTGCCACGTGATGCGGCGGCGTGGGGGAGCCGTGGCCGGGGCGGGCGGGGACTGCCCGTCGCGGCCGGGGCCGTCGAGGCCGGTGCCCGACGGCCCGTGCGGTCGCGGTCCGGCGCCGCCGCTCTCCTCGAGGTCGCGGAAGGCGATGCCCTGGACCTCGTGCTCGCCCGCGTGCCGCTCGCCCTCCGGCGGCGGCCCGTCCCCGCGCGTCACGGCGCCACCCGCGGGTGTGCCGGGTGTGCCGGGGCCCGCCTCATGCCCGTTCCCCCTGCCCGCCGGTCGTGCCCTCCTGCTCCTGCCGGGTCTGCTGGGCGCGCCGCTCCTCCAGTTCGTGCTGGTGCTCCACGGCGTCGAGCCGGTCCTCCTCCAGCAGTTGCTGGACGGAGTTCATGAGCGTCTCCATGTCCACCACGCCCTCGTACACCCCGCGCCGCCCGGTCACCGCCACCCGCCCGGTGTTGTCCGTCAGCACCGCCTCCAACGCGTCGCGCAACGTCGCGTCCCGGGTGACCGTGTCGTGCACGAGCGTGCCCGCCCGGGCCAGGGAGCCCTTGGCGCGCATCAGGTCGCCGCGCCGCAGCCATTTGTACGGGCGGTGGTGGCGGTCCAGCAGCAGCAGTTCGTTGGTCGTGCCGGAGCGGAGCTTGTCGAATATCGACTGGAGCGGGTCGTCGATGGTGGCGGTCGGGAAGTCCACCACCGGTACGTCCCGTACGCGGGTGAGGTTGAGCCGTTTGAGCGCCGCGCCGGCGCCGACGAAGCCGGAGACGAAGTCGTCGGCCGGGTTGGTGAGGATCGCCTCGGGGGTGTCGAACTGGGCGATGTGCGAGCGTTCGCGCAGCACCGCGATGCGGTCGCCGAGCTTGATGGCCTCGTCGAAGTCGTGGGTGACGAAGACGATCGTCTTGTGCAGCTCGTGCTGGAGCCGGATCAGCTCGTCCTGGAGGTGGTCGCGGGTGATCGGGTCGACCGCCCCGAACGGTTCGTCCATCAGGAGGACGGGCGGATCGGCGGCCAGCGCGCGGGCGACCCCGACGCGCTGCTGCTGGCCGCCGGAGAGCTGCCGGGGGTAGCGGCCCTGGAACTCGCCCGCGTCCAGGCCCACCAGGTCCAGCATCTCCTCCACCCGGGCGCTGATCCGCGCCTTCGACCAGCCCGTCATCCTCGGCACGAGCGCGATGTTCTGCGCGACGGTCATATGGGGGAACAGCCCGGAGGACTGGATCGCGTAGCCGATCTTGCGGCGGAGCTTCACCGGGTCCATGTCGGTGACGTCCTCGTCGTCGATCCGGATCCGGCCCGACGTCGGCTCGATCAGCCGGTTGATCATCTTCATCGTGGTGGTCTTGCCGCAGCCGGACGGGCCCACGAAGACCACCAGCTCACCCGCCTTGATCTCCATGTTCACGCAGTCCACGGCGGGGGTGGCGCTGCCCGGATAGCGCTTGGTGAGGTTCTCCAGCTGGATGGTGGCCCCGGACGGCTTCCGGCCGGCGGGGGACTGCCCCGCCCCGGCCGGTAGTGGTGCGGCGGGCGACTCAGGCACGGATCCCCCTCGGGATGGTCAGCCGGCCGATCAGGACGTACGCGGCGTCGAAGAGCAGCGCCAGGACGATGATGCCGAGCGTCCCGGCGAGCACCTGGTTGAGCGCGTTGGCGCTGCCCAGCGACGAGATGCCCCGGAAGATCTCATTGCCGAGGCCGGGCCCCGAGGCGTAGGCGGCGATCGCGGCGATGCCCATCAGCATCTGCGTGGAGACCCGGATGCCGGTGAGGATCGGCGGCCAGGCGAGCGGCAGCTCCACCCGGAACAGCCGGGCGGGCCGGGACATGCCGATGCCGGTCGCCGCGTCCACCAGCGAGGCGTCCACCCCGCGCAGACCGACGATCGCGTTGCGGACGATCGGCAGCAGCCCGTAGAGCGTCAGCGCCGTGACCGTGGGAGCCACCCCGAGGCCCGTGATCGGGATGAGCAGACCGATCAGCGCCAGGGAGGGGATGGTCAGGATCGTCGCGGTCGAGGTGACGGCGAGATTGCCGGCCCACTCGCTGCGGTAGGTGGCCACGCCGATCGCCACGCCGAGCAGGGTGGCGACGACCATGCACTGGAACACCGCGCTGGCGTGCTGGTACGTGTCCGCCAGCAACTGGGCGTGACGGTTGCCGACGTACTCCCAGAAGCTCACCCGCTCCTCCTCGCCGCAATGTCGCCGAGCCGGTCCTTCGTCCTCGAGTCCTCCGGGCCCTCGGTCCTGCGAGACTCCTCCGCTCCCTCAGTCCTCCGACGCCTGCTTGACCAGCGGGATGATCCGCAACGGCACCGCGTTCTCCATGACGATCGCTGTGGAGGCCCGCACAATGCCATCAAAACCCACAACCCGGTCGATCACCCGCTGGAGGTCGGCGTTCGAGCGGGCGACCAGACGGCAGAGCATGTCCCCGTGCCCGGTGGTGGTGTGCAGCTCCAGCACCTCGGGGACGGTCGCCAGATGGGTCCGCACGTCCGCGCCCTGGCCCTGCTTGATCTCCAGCGTCGCGAAGGCCGTCACCGGATAGCCGAGCGCCGCCGGGTCCACATCGGGGCCGAACCCCCGGATCACCCCCTGGGACTGCAATCTGTCCAGCCGCGCCTGCACGGTGCCGCGCGCCACGCCCAGGCGGCGCGAGGCCTCCAGAACGCCGATGCGCGGCTCCTCGGCGAGCAGCTCGATCAGGCTGCCGTCCAAACGATCGATCGCCATGGAACACCTCTCGTGGTCATCCTGTACAGAACGCCCGGTAACCCCGACCGGACTATGTACAGAATGCCCAGCGGAAACAGAAACTATTGCGCACCTTGTGGATCAGCGGGACGCTGCGACCATGACTCAGACCACAGATCACACCCCTCACACCGCACGGCAGGCCGACCCGTTCCCGGTCAAGGGAATGGACGCGGTGGTCTTCGCAGTCGGCAACGCCAAGCAGGCCGCCCACTACTACTCCACCGCCTTCGGCATGCGCCGCGTCGCCTACTCCGGCCCGGAGAACGGCAGCCGCGAGACGGCGAGCTACGTGCTGGAGTCCGGCGGCGCCCGCTTCGTCCTCACCTCCGTCATCAAGGCCACCACCGACCACGGTCGTTTCCTCGCCGACCACGTCGCCGAGCACGGTGACGGCGTCGTCGACCTCGCCATCGAGGTCCCGGACGCCCGCCACGCCTACGCCTACGCCCTGGAGCACGGCGCCACCGGCCTGGAGGAGCCGCACGAGCTGACCGACGAGCACGGCACCGTCGTCGTCGCGGCCATCGCCACCTACGGCCAGACCCGCCACACCCTGGTCGAGCGCGCCGGCTACACCGGCCCCTACCTCCCCGGCTTCGTCGCCGCCGAGCCCATCGTGGAGCCCGGCCCGCGCCGCTTCCAGGCCATCGACCACTGTGTGGGCAACGTCGAACTCGGCAAGATGGACGAGTGGGTCGCCTTCTACAACAACGTCATGGCCTTCACCAACATGAAGGAGTTCGTGGGCGACGACATCGCCACCGAGTACTCCGCGCTCATGTCGAAGGTCGTCGCGGACGGCACCCGCAAGGTGAAGTTCCCGCTCAACGAGCCGGCCATCGCCAAGAAGAAGTCCCAGATCGACGAATACCTGGAGTTCTACAACGGACCCGGCGTCCAGCACATCGCCCTCGCCACCAACGACATCGTCGCGTCCGTACGGGCCATGCGCGCGGCCGGCGTGCAGTTCCTCGACACCCCCGACTCGTACTACGACACCCTCGGCGAGTGGGCCGGCGAGACCCGCGTCCCCGTCGAGACGCTGCGCGAGCTGAAGATCCTCGTCGACCGCGACGAGGACGGCTATCTGCTGCAGATCTTCACCAAGCCGGTCCAGGACCGCCCCACCGTCTTCTTCGAGATGATCGAGCGGCACGGCTCCATGGGCTTCGGCAAGGGCAACTTCAAGGCGCTGTTCGAGGCCATCGAGCGGGAGCAGGAGAAGCGGGGGAACCTCTAGCCGGTTCGGGGGCACCGGCCGCGCTGCGCGCGGTGTCCTCAATCGCCGGACGGGCTTGAAAACCAAGCCCGTCCGGCGACCCCGGACCGGGGGCCGGGGCGGAGCCCCGGTTATGGGAAGGGGCGGGTAGGGGAAGGAACTCCCCATGGGCGAACTGATCAAGCTGCTCCACCAAGGCCTTCCCGGCGAAGCCGTGCTCACCGATCCCGACGTCATACGCGCGTACGCCAACGACATGGCGAGCTTCTGCGAAGCCGGCACCCCCGCTGTCGTCGTGCTGCCGCGCACCGTCGAGCAGGTGCGGCACGTCATGCGGACCGCGACCGCGCTGCGCGTCCCCGTCGTCCCGCAAGGGGCCCGCACGGGGCTGTCCGGCGCGGCCAACGCCAGCGACGGCTGCATCGTGCTCTCGCTCGTCAAGATGGACCGGATCATCGAGATCAACCCGGTCGACCGGGTCGCGGTCGTCGAGCCGGGGGTCGTCAACGCCGTCCTCTCCCGTGCCGTCGCCGAGCAGGGCCTCTACTATCCGCCGGACCCCTCCAGTTGGGAACAGTGCACCATCGGCGGCAACATCGGCACCGCCTCCGGCGGCCTGTGCTGCGTGAAGTACGGGGTCACCGCCGAGTACGTCCTCGGCCTCGACGTCGTCCTCGCCGACGGGCGGCTGATGAGCACCGGCCGCCGCACCGCCAAGGGCGTCGCGGGCTACGACCTCACCCGGCTCTTCGTCGGCTCCGAGGGCAGCCTCGGCATCGTCGTCAAGGCGGTCCTGGCGCTCAAGCCCGCACCGCCCGAACAGCGGGTGCTGGCCGCCGAGTTCCCCTCCGCCGCCGCGGCCTGCGCGGCCGTCTGCGCCATCATGGCCCGCGGCCACGCGCCCTCACTGCTGGAGCTGATGGACGGCACGTCCGTCCGCGCCGTCAACGCGATGACGCGCATGGGCCTGCCCGACACCACCGAAGCCCTGCTGCTCGCCGCCTTCGACACCCCCGACCCGGCCCCGGACCTCGCGGCCGTCGCCGAACTGTGCACCGCCGCCGGGGCCACCGAGGTCGTCCCCGCCGACGCCGCCGGGGCCACCGAGGTCGTCCCGCCGACTCCGCCGCCGAGTCCGACCTCCTCCTCCAGGCCCGCCGGATGACCCTGCCCGCCCTGGAGACCCTGCGGCCCGCCACGATGATCGACGACGTCTGCGTGCCGCGCTCCCGGCTCGCCGACATGCTCGACGGCACCGCGGCCATCGCCGAGAAGTACGCCCTCACCATCGGCGTCTGCGCGCACGCCGGTGACGGCAACACCCACCCCGTCGTCTGCTTCGACCCCGCCGACCCCGACGAGGCGCGCCGCGCCCGCGAGTCCTTCGACGAGATCATGGCCCTCGGCCTGGAGCTGGGCGGCACGATCACCGGCGAGCACGGTGTGGGCGTGCTGAAGAAGGAGTGGCTGGCCCGGGAACTCGGCCCGGTGGGGCTGGAGATGCAGCGGGGCATCAAGGCGGTCTTCGACCCGCTCGGCCTGCTCAACCCGGGCAAGGTCCTGGACCTCTGACCGCCGGGCGGGCTCGATTCGAGCCCGCCCGGCGATTGAGGACAGAGCACAGCAGCCCGTCCGGCGTTCGAGGACACCGCCGCGCAGCGGAGGCGCGGGCGACACGGTCCCGCAGCGTCCACTCACATGATCCGGCCGGCACGGCCTACGGCTCCGGCGTCTCCTCCGGCGACCACGGATCACGCCCCCACGGGTCGTCGCCCGGCGTCGGGGCCAGCAGCTCGCGCAGGGCCTCGTCCAGGCCGAGCAGCTCGGACTCCGTGCCCGGCGGGACGGCCCGCAGCGTGCGCTCCAGCCACGCCGCCACCGCCGACGCGGGCGCCCGCAGCAGCGCGCAGCCGTCCGGCGACGTCAGCGCCACGCAGACCGTCGACCGTCGGCCGGTCTTGGCCGGCCACACCCGCACATCACCGACCCCGCATGGCCGAAAGACGCCCTCCACCAGCAACTCCCGGGCGAACGTCCAGTGCACGGGCCGCTCGGAGGTGATGTGAAAAGCGATGTGGACGGCGTACGGGTCCTTCGTCCGGTAGGTCAGCCTGGCCGGTACAGGGATGCTGCGCTCCGGCGACAGCACCAGGCTGAGCTCCAGCTCTCGTTCCACCACGGTGTGCATCTAGTGCGCCCTCTCTGCTCTGCTTCTCTCGGTGCGTGGCCCCTTGTGAACGGGCCCGCACCGGATAGAGCGCATCGACCCCCACACCATTACGCGACTTCGCCACATCCATCCGAATTTTTTTCGCGGGGCGACACTGCGGGTCGCACCGCGTCGGCCGGTCGCACGTGTGAGTGGTCCCGCCCGCGGGACGGCCACAGACGACTGGGCCGTCTGGTAGACCTGTTGGTTGAGCTCCGGGTTGCCTTTTGCGCATAGAGATCACAAGGTCCCGTCATCCGGGTCCGGAGCGGCATACACGACCTCGGGCACGTGCGGCAGACTGTTTGCCGCCATCCGCCCCACCGACCCGACACCCCAGTCACGAACCACCAGGCACGAACCCCAGTCACGACACCCCAGTACGGCCGAACAGATACGGGACATCGGAGACCATGAGCGCCCCTACCTCAGGATCCGCCGACGGCAGCCCCGCTTTTGGGTGGTATCCAGATCCCTCCATTCCAAGCTATATCCGGTTCTGGAGCGGAGCGGCCTGGGTGCCCGGTACGAGCCGGCCCGCCCCCGCCGAGGGGGAGCCGATGCCCGCGCCGCCCGCCGGGGTGGCCCCCGTCGCGGCCCCCGCGCTCGCCGCCCCCCTGCCGCCGGTCCCTCAGCCGGCCTCCCCTGCCCCGCGGGAGACTGCCCGTCAGGCGGACCGCCAGGCGGACCGTCAGGTGGACACCGCGCAGAGCGCCGGGCCGCTGCCGGAAGAGACCGGGCCCATGTTCCTGGACGAGGAGCCCGCGCTGCGCGACGCCCGCGCCGAGGCGGCCGGCCGGAACGACGGCGGCGGTCGGGACGACGGTGCCGGGCGCAACGACCCGGGTGCCGACACCCGTGGCCCCAGCGACTCGCGCGACCCGCGTGACTCCCACGACCCGCGTGACCCCCGGGCCGGCCTGAGCGGCGCCCCGGGCGCGGCCCTTCCCGCCGCCCGCGACCCCCGCCTGCCGGGTGCGGCCACCGACCCCGCCACCGACGCGTCCACCGCCCCGGAGAGCCGCCCCGGCGCCGCGCGCGGCGGTGACGCCCGGCCCGCCCGCGGCGACGGCACGCTGACCATCCGCGCCAAGCGCCCCGGCCCGGGCCCCGCCCCCACGGCCGTCAAGCCCGGCGGCACGATGCAGCTCCGCCCGCCGGCCCGGCCGCAGCCCGACCCGGACCTCTCGCCCGCCCCCCAGGTGTGGCCCGACGCCCGCGCCGCCGAGGCCGCCACCCCGGCGCCGGCCGCGGCCCCCGCCGAGCGGGAGCGCCCGGCGCAGCGCCGCCCGGTGCTGCCCGCCACCACCGTCACCCCCCAGCCCCGGCCCCGGCACGACGAAAGCCGCCCGGAGCGGCCCGCGCCCACCCGACAGGAGCAGCGGCAGGAAGAGCGCCGGGAGCAGCGGCAGGAAGAGCGCCCGGAGCGGCCCGCCCCCGTCGGCTGGGCCCAGCAGGTGCAGCAGCTCGCACAGGCCCACCCCGGCGACGCCATGGGGTGGAAGCCGCCCAAGGACGACCCGTTCCTGAGGATGAGCCAGACGCAGGGCAGGCCCGCCGCGCTCGGCCGGCGGCTCGCCGCCCGGCTCGTCGACACGGCCGTCCTCGCCGGAGCCGTGGGCGCGGCGGCCGTGCCGCTGTGGGGCAAGTCCGTCGACCACATCGACGAGAAGGTGCGGCAGGCGAAGCAGTCCGGGCAGACCGTGACGGTCTGGCTGCTCGACGGCACCACCGGCACCTACCTCGGCATCGTCCTCGGCGTGCTGCTGCTCTTCGGCGTGCTCTACGAGGCGCTGCCCACCGCCGCATGGGGGCGCACGCTCGGCAAGAAGCTGTGCGGGGTGCGCGTCCTCGACATCGAGTCCCACGACACCGTCTCCTTCGGGGCGGCCCTGCGCCGCTGGCTGGTGTACGGGGTGCTGGGCGTCCTCGTCGTCGGCGTGGTGAACGTGCTGTGGTGCCTCGTCGACCGGCCGTGGCGGCAGTGCTGGCACGACAAGGCGGCCCGGACGTTCGTCGCCTCCGCCGGGGACTGATCCGCCGCATTGGTGAAGCCCCGCGCCCCGGGGCAACTCGAACGGCATACGGACGGATGCACATACCGGAACCCTGGGTTCCACTTGGGCCATGAGCACCGACCAGCCGCGCGACGACGACCCGTTTCAGAAGAGGCCGCCGGAGCCTCCTCCCGCCGGATCGCCCTACGGCGGGGCCTACGGGAGTCCCCCGCCCGGCGGCGGGCCGTACGGTGACGACCCGTACGGCGGCGGCCCCGGGGGCGGCGGGCCGGGCAATCCGTACGGGGACCAGTACGGCGCGAGCGACCCGCTCGCGGGCATGCCGCCGCTCGCCTCGCGGCTGCGCCGACTGGTCGCGCGGATCATCGACGGTCTGCTGGTGAGCGTGCCGATCAGCCTGATCTTCTCGCTCGCCTGGAGCGACTACGACCCCTGGAACGACAACGCCAAGTCCACCAGTCTGTCGATCGTGATCGCCGTCGTGTACTTCTTCTACGAGGGGATGATGCTGACCAGCCGGGGGCAGACGGTCGGCAAGATGGCGATGAAGATCCGGGTCGCGATGCTCGACAACGGCGCGATCCCGGCGGGCCGGGCGGGCTGGACGCGTGCCGCGGTCTACTCCCTGCCGGAGGTCGTGCCGTGCTGCGGCTTCCTCTTCTGGCTGGTCAATGTCCTGTGGTGTACATGGGACAAGCCGTATCAGCAGTGCTTGCACGACAAGGCGGCGCAGACCGTGGTGGTCTCAGCCGCCCAGTGAGTGCTCACTGATCCGTGAACCGGTGTGCCCGGGTGTCCGCTGAGCGGGCCCCCGGGCACTCTCGCGCCGTCCCCGGCGGGGCAGCGGCGCGCGCAGGGCGACGAGCAGCCCCAGCGCCAGGGCGGACAGGGTGATGACCGCGATCCCGGCACCCGAGCGCGTCTGCGACAGCAGCAGCATGGCGAGGGTCGAGAGGACAACGGTGGCCGAACCGTAGGCAATCTGCGCGGGAGTCGGACGCGGCATGGCGGGATCCGTCCTCGGAGCATTCGATATGGGGGAGGTGAGTCGGCGCTGGTACGTACCGCAAACCGACTCTACGGTCCTGTCTGCCCGGGCGGAACTTGCGGTAAGCGTGACCTAACCCACGGTGTTGGAGGCACGCAGGGCGCACGGGGTCACCGGCCTGTCCAACAGGTGAGATCGACGCGCCCGTTGATGTCCGATTTCGGCAACTTAAAGGCCGAGTAACGTACTTGCTCCAACCGGAACAGTCAAGATCTGTCTTTTCTTGTTACTGTCCGGTCAAATACCTCCACAGTTGTTACTGGGGAGGCAGCACAAGTGAAGAGCAGACAACGGAGGATCGCCAGGTCCGCCGCCGTGGCCACGGTGGTCACCGCACTCGGCACCGGCACCCTCGCGGTCGGTATCGCCCGTGCGGCGGGCACGACCGACGGCCCGGCCGAGCGGCAGACGATCCAGCGCCAGGACCCTGACCAGGCCAAGCGCGCCGTCGAGCACGACCTCAAGGGCCCGTACACCAAGAAGAACGAAGCGAAGCGGAAGGCCGCCCTCGAGCAGGTCATATCCGGCGACGCCGAGACCGAGCAGCGCGGCGGCTCGAAGGTCGTCAAGCTCGGCAAGGGCAAGTACGTCGAGCTGGCCCGCGAGAAGACCGACAAGATCTTCACGATCCTCGTCGACTTCGGCACCAAGGTCGACGACACGACCATGTACGACCCGGACGGCCCCGACGGCCCCAAGCCGCCGGTGAAGAAGTACGGCGGCACGCCCGGCCCCGCGCACAACGAGATAAAGCAGCCCGACCGCAAGAAGGACAACAGCACGGCCTGGCGGAAGGACTTCAACCGCAAGTACTTCCAGGACCTCTACTTCTCGCACGACAAGAACAAGGAGTCCCTGGCCAAGTACTACGAGAAGCAGTCCTCGGGCCGCTACTCCGTCGAGGGCCAGGTCACCGACTGGGTCAAGGTCCCCTACAACGAGGCCCGTTACGGCTCGAACTACTGCGGCTCCACCAACTGCCCGAGCGCCTGGGACCTGATCACCGACGGTGTGAACCAGTGGGTCAAGGACCAGAAGGCCGCCGGCCGCAGCGACGCGGCGATCAAGGCGGAGCTGGCCAAGTACGACCAGTGGGACCGTAACGACTTCGACGGCGACGGCAACTTCAACGAGCCCGACGGTTACATCGACCACTTCCAGATCGTGCACGCCGGCGAGGACGAGTCCGCGGGCGGCGGCGCCCAGGGCAAGGACGCGATCTGGGCGCACCGCTGGTACGCCTACGGCACCGACGCCGGCAAGACCGGCCCGGCCACCAACAAGGCGGGCGGCACCCAGATCGCCGACACCGGCATCTGGGTCGGCGACTACACCATGCAGCCGGAGAACGGCGGCCTCGGTGTCTTCGCCCACGAGTACGGCCACGACCTGGGCCTGCCGGACGAGTACGACACCACCGGTGACGGCGAGTCCTCCGTCGCCTTCTGGTCGCTGATGTCCTCCGGCTCCTGGCTCGGCAACGGCAAGGAGTCCATCGGCGAGCTGCCCGGCGACATGAGCGCCTGGGACAAGCTGCAGCTGGGCTGGCTCAACTACGGCAAGGCGAAGGCGGCGACGAAGTCGACGCACAAGCTGGGCGTGGCGGAGTACAACACCAAGGACAAGCAGGCGCTCGTTGTCGACCTTCCCGCGAAGAAGGTCAAGACCGACGTCGTCAAGCCCGTCGAGGGCGCCAACCAGTGGTGGAGCGGCGCGGGCGACGACCTGAAGAACACCCTCTCCCGCCCGGTCGACCTGACCGGCAAGTCGAAGGCCTCGCTGGACCTCTCGGGCTGGTGGGACATCGAGGAGAACTACGACTACCTCTACGCCGAGGTCTCCACGGACGGCGGCGCCAACTGGACCCCGCTCGACGGCACCGCCGACGGCAAGGCCATCACCCGTGACGGCGGCGACAAGCCCGCACTGACCGGTGTCTCCGGCGCGTACAAGAAGCTCGCCTTCCCGCTCGACGCCTACGCGGGCAAGAAGGTCGACCTGCGCTTCCGCTACGCGACCGACGGCGGCGCCGGCGGCAAGGGCTTCACGGCCGACGCGATCACCGTCAACGCCGACGGCAAGGCGCTCGTCACGGACGGCGCCGAGGCGGGCGACAACGGCTGGACGGCGAAGGGCTTCACGCGCATCGGCGCCTCCTTCACCAAGGACTACCCGCAGTACTACATCGCGGAGAACCGCCAGTACGTGTCGTACGACAAGACCCTCAAGACGGGTCCGTACAACTTCGGCTGGAAGACCGCCAAGCCGAGCTGGGTCGAGCACTACCCGTACCAGAAGGGCCTGCTCATCTGGAAGTGGGACACCTCGGAGAAGGACAACAACATCAGCGTCCACCCGGGCACCGGCCGGATCCTCCCCATCGATGCCCACCCCAAGGCCGAGAAGTGGACGAACGGTGAGCTGATGCGCAACCGCTTCCAGGCCTACGACTCGACCTTCAGCTGGTTCCCGGCGCAGGGTTACACGGTCCACAACGACGGTGTCGCCAAGCGCGTCAAGGGCAAGGCCGGCTCGCCGGTCTTCGACGACCGCAAGGGCACGTACTACGACAAGTCGAACCCGACCGGCGGTGTGAAGGTTACTGACACCAACACCCGGATCAAGATCCTCCACGAGGCTCTGAACGGCTCCACCATGACCGTCCAGGTGGGTCCGTCCGGCAAGTGACCGGCCAGTAGCCGGTAGCTGTACGGCATCACCCCAGGTCAGACACGCATCGGCCGTCGCCCCCTAGCGGGCGGCGGCCGATCGCGCTGAGAATGCCTGTCATGACCTTCTTATTGACACACTTGTCAAAACCGCGGCTCCGACGGTGTGCGGGAGAGGGGTGACGCGGGTGGCAGGTGGTGGGTTCGCCAAGCTCCCCGACGGCAGCGTGGTCGTCGCCCTGCCCCTGCCCAGCCCACCCGGCGGCGGTGGCACACCGGGCGCCCGGGTACGCGTCCTGGTCCACGCGGCGAACCGGCAGCGGGCCCTGACCCGGCTGCGGAACCTCGGCCTGCGCGCCGTCTACCTGCGCGGCAACACCGAGCCGCCCACGCCGGACGAGATCACGGCCGTCCTCCACCACCCGGACGGCCTCGTCTGGCGCTCCGTCCCCGACGACGACACGGAATCCTGGCATCCGATCGCCACGCTGTTGCGGCGCAGGCCCGCGGGGGCGGCGTAGGCCGTGGTGGGTGCACCTCCGCTGCGCGGCGGTGTCCTCAATCGCCGGACGGGCTGCTGTGCTGTGTCCTCAAACGCCGGACGGGCTTGGCGGCTGAGCCCAGCCATATCAAGCCCGTCCGGCGTTTGAGGACGCGCCCGCAGGGCGCCCGCCGCCGCAGGCGGCAAAGACGGCCCGCAGGCAGAGCCGGACGCGCGGAGCCGGACAGGCGCTAGCCGACCTGCACGACCGGCTTGCCGCTCAGCTCCACGCCCGCGTCCCGCAGCTCCTCCAGCGCCCGCTGGGTGGTGTGCGGGGCGACGCCCGCGGTCAGGTCCAGCAGCACCTGCGTGGTGAACCCCTCGCGCCGCGCGTCCAGCGCCGTGGCCCGGACGCAGTGGTCGGTCGCGAGACCGACCACGTCGACCTCCGTCACCCCGTGCTCGCGCAGCCAGTCCGCGAGCGAGGTGCCGTTCTCGTCGGTGCCCTCGAAGCCGCTGTACGCGGCCGCGTACGCGCCCTTGTCGAAGACCGCGTCGATCGCCCCGGAGGCGATCACGGGCGCGAAGTTCGGGTGGAACCCGCTGCCCTCCGTCCCGGCCACACAGTGCGCCGGCCAGGTGCGTTCGAAATCGGGATGAGCGGAGAAGTGATCACCGGGGTCTATGTGGTGATCACGGGTGGCGACGACGTGCCGGTATCCGGCGGGCGCCTCGCCGACCAGGTCGGTTATGGCCGCGGCCACGTCGGCGCCACCGGCCACCGCGAGGCTGCCGCCCTCGCAGAAGTCGTTCTGCACGTCGACGATGATCAGCGCACGATGCATGGTGCAGATCCTTTTCGAAGGAGTTATCGGCCGACTGTGCGGATCAACTCGCTGTGACCGAGGGTAGTGACTCTCCGCGCGTTGCGGGAGGGCGTGTCCGGCGGGGCGCTCGCCCCACCGGCCCGGTGCGCCCCCGCGCCCTCACGCGTCGTGGGTGACGTACTCCGTCGGCAGGACCGCCTCGCCGCGCGAGAGCTGGGTGGCGGACATGGGCAGCCCCGCGCGGGCCGCGGCGTGCCGGTCGCGGGCCGCGTCCAGCGGCTCCCGGGCGACGACCTCGCCGCCCCGTACGAGCTCCACGAGCAGCTGCCGGCCGGCCAGCTCGTCCGGGACCGGGCCGGTGCCCACGACCTCCGCCTCGGCGGTGCCGGAGGCGTCCAGGCGGCGCGCGGCCCACTTGCGGCCGCCGATGGAGGTCTTGCCGCCCATCGACTTCTTCGCCACCGGCCGCAGCGGCGCATCCGCCCCGCCGCCGTCCGCGCGGGCGACGAGCTTGTAGACCATCGAGCAGGTGGGGTGGCCGCTGCCGGTCACCAGCTGGGTGCCCACCCCGTAGGCGTCGACGGGCGCGGCGGCCAGCGAGGCGATCGCGTACTCGTCCAGGTCGCTGGTGACCACGATCTTCGTCTTGGTCGCGCCCAGGTCGTCGAGCTGCTGCCGCACCCGGTGCGCGAGCAGCAGGAGGTCGCCGGAGTCGATGCGCACCGCGCCCAGCCCGGGGCCCGCGATGTCCACGGCCATCCGGACGGCCTCGGTGACATCGAAGGTGTCCACCAGGAGGGTCGTGCCACTGCCGAGCGAGTCGACCTGGGCGGTGAAGGCGTCCCGCTCGCTGTCGTGCAACAGGGTGAAGGCATGCGCACTGGTGCCGACGGTCGGGATGTTGTAGCGGAACCCGGCCGCGAGGTCGGAGGTGGTGGCGAAGCCGCCGACGTACGCGGCACGGGCCGCGGCCACGGCCGCCAGCTCGTGCGTGCGCCGCGCGCCCATCTCGATCAGCGGCCGCCCGCCCGCCGCGACCGACATCCGCGAGGCCGCCGCGGCGACCGCCGAGTCGTGGTTGAGGATGGAGAGGATGACGGTCTCCAGCAGCACCGCCTCGGCGAAGGTGCCCTCGACCCGCATGATCGGCGAGCCGGGGAAGTACACCTCGCCCTCGGGATAGCCCCAGACGTCACCGCGGAAGCGGTAGTCGGCGAGCCATGCGAGCGTCGGCTCGTCCACGATGCCCTGCTCGGCCAGGAAGGCCAGCACATTGGCGTCGAAGCGGAAGTTCTCGATGGCGTCCAGCACCCGGCCGGTGCCCCCGACGACGCCGTAGCGGCGGCCCTCGGGCAGCCGCCGGGTGAAGACCTCGAAGACCGAGCGGCGGTCGGCGGTGCCGGCCCGCAGCGCGGCTTGCAGCATCGTGAGTTCGTACCGGTCGGTGAAGAGAGCCGTCGACGGCACAGCCACCGGCAGCCCCAGGTCCGCAGCGTTCACTTCGCCCTACCTCGCAATTCCGATCCTGGCGTCTGGCACGGATGCTACCCCGATTACTCGTCAGAGTGACGATTTCTAGGGCCGGTCCCGGCGGAACCCGCCCGTGCGCGGACCCGTTTGTGCGTCGGGGAGGGGGGAGTGGCAGCATGGGATACGTGAGCGACGCACACGAGGCCGCCGGGCCGCAGACGAGGTGGGTCCGCTGCCGTCAGGGCGTGGCCTCGTGGGCCTCGTGGGCGGAGAACGCAACGATGGAGCAGTGGTGAGCGTCGCACCGGTCGAGATCGAACGTCCCGAGTCGAGTGAGGCCCCGTACGCGGTGGCCGAACCGGACGTCCCCTGGGTCACGTTGGTCCACAACGACCCCGTCAACCTCATGAGTTATGTGACGTATGTCTTCCAGGCGTACTTCGGCTATTCCAAGGACAAGGCACACCGACTGATGCTCGACGTGCACCACAAGGGCCGCGCCACCGTCTCCAGCGGCAGCCGCGAGGAGATGGAGCGCGACGTGCAGGCGATGCACGGCTACGGACTCTGGGCGACCCTGTCGCAGGACCGCTGATGGGCGGGCACTTCGAGCCGCTCCCCGGCGGCGGGGCCGCCGTGGCCCTGGACGAGGTCGAGGTCTCCATCCTGCGCAGCCTGGCCGTGCAGCTCCTGGAGCTGATCGGGCCCGGCGCCGACCAGGGCCCGGAGGAGAGTGACCCGCTCGCCCGGCTCTTCGCCGACGGCCCGAGCGAGCCGCCCGCCGATCCGGCGCTGGCCCGGCTCTTCCCCGACGCCTACGGCGCACCCGGCTCCGAGCAGGACGCCCAGGCCCGCGCGTACGCCGCCGAATTCCGCCGCTACACCGAGAACGACCTGCGCGCCCGCAAGCGCGAGGACGCCCTCGCCGTGGTGCACTCGCTCGACTCGCTGACCCTGACCGGCGACGACGACAGCGACGCCGTGCTGCGGCTGTCGGCCGACGAGTGCCGGCAGTGGCTCGGCGCGCTCAACGACCTGCGCCTCGCCATCGGGACCCGGCTGGAGATCGGCGACGAGGACGACAGCGACGAGCTCTTCCGGCTGCCGGACGAGGACCCGCGCAAGCCGATGGTGATGGCGTACCTGTGGCTCGGCGGTCTCCAGGAGACGCTCGTCGAATCACTGATGGCCTAATGGCGGCGTAGCGCGCCGAGCCGCCCTGTGTCGTTCACCGACGGCCGGGGCCGGCAAGGAGCGGGCCCGGGATGTCCGGGTCCCCCGGGTTCGGGCGGCGGGGATGTCCGGAATGCGGACACCGGGCAAGCGGTGTCCGATGATCGGACACTCCACCCCGCATAACGATCCCGTCACCCTAGTGGCAGGCTTTGCCGCCACTATTTACATTTGTCCTACTTTGCGTGTGGCGCCGATCACACATCGTTGAACGATCTCCGGTCCGCGTGTGATAAATCTTCACGACCTGCCTCCGTGACGCCACCCATGTCGCGGCGGGAGCGCTTAGCCGGCCGACCGTCGGCGTTTTTTCAGGAACTCCATCCGGGGGGATCGGGACCCGATCCGGACGCACCGGGTCGGTATGGAGAAAGGCGCACCACCATGACCTCTGAGCAGGTCGCGGACCGTACCGCAGACGCGGGGACCGCAGGGCAGGACGGAAGCGGACAGGGCGCTTCCGAGGGTTACCAGCGTGGTCTGGGCAACCGACAGATTCAGATGATCGCCATTGGTGGCGCCATCGGCACCGGTTTGTTTCTGGGCGCGGGCAAGGCGATAGCGAAGGCCGGGCCCAGCCTGATCCTGGCTTACGCCATCGCGGGCCTGGTCATCTTCTTCATCATGCGAGCGCTCGGTGAGCTGCTCATGTACCGCCCGGTGTCGGGCTCCTTCTCGGACTACGCGCGGGAGTTCCTGGGCCCCTTCTGGGGTTATGTGACCGGCTGGACCTACTGGCTCTTCTGGGTCGTCACCGGCATTACCGAGGTGACCGCCGCGGCCACCTACGTCCATTACTGGGACAAGACAATCCCGCAATGGCTCTCGGCACTGGCCTTCACGGTCATCCTCTACTTCGCCAACCTGATCTCCGTGAAGCTCTTCGGTGAGCTGGAGTTCTGGTTCTCCATGGTCAAGGTCACCGCGATCATCGGCATGATCCTGATCGGCATCGGCGTCCTCACCCTCGGCTTCTCCGACGCCGGTGACACCGCCGCCGTCAGCAACCTCTGGTCCCACGGCGGCTTCTTCGCCGGCGACGACGGCATCGTCAGCATGCTGATGACGCTGCAGATCGTGATGTTCGCCTTCCTCGCCGTCGAGCTCGTCGGCGTCACCGCGGGCGAGGCCAAGGACCCGAAGAAGACCCTGCCCAAGGCGATCAACACCGTCCCGTGGCGGATCGCGGTCTTCTACATCGGTGCGCTGATCATCATCCTGTCCGTGGTCCCGTGGACCGCGTTCGAGGCCGGCAAGAGCCCCTTCGTGGAGGCGTTCGCCCGGATCGGCCTGCCGGCCGGTGCCGCCATCGTCAACTTCGTGGTGCTCACCGCGGCGCTGTCCTCCTGCAACTCCGGCATGTACTCCACCGGCCGCATGCTGCGCGACCTCTCGCTCAACGGCCAGGGCCCGAAGTTCCTCGGCGTCCTCACCAAGCGGGGCCTGCCGCTGCGCGGCACCACCGTCTCCGCCGCGCTGATGCTCGTCGGTGTGTGGATCAACTACCAGTGGCCGGGCGAGGCGTTCAACTACGTCGTCTCCTTCGCGACCATCTCCGGTATGTGGGCCTGGATCATGATCCTCATCGCCCAGCTCCGCTACCGCCGCAAGGCCGACCGCGGCGAGCTCCCGCAGTCCGAGTTCCGCGCCCCCGGCGCCCCGTGGACGAGCCTCTTCGCACTCGGCTTCATCTTCATGGTCATCGTGCTGATGGGCATCGACGAGAACTCGCGCGTCTCGCTGTACTGCGCGCCCATCTGGGCCGCGATCATGTGGGTCTCCTACATGATCCTCAAGAAGCGCAACCCGAAGGCGTTCGAGCGCAAGGACTACACGGTCCACGCGTCCGAGGTCGAGCAGACCCACTGACGCACCCGCCGTCCGAAGCATCCGGGCCCGTCCGTACCACTCTCGGTACGGGCGGGCCCGTCTGCTTATCCTGACGACCATGCTGACCATTACCCAGGCCCTGTACGACCAGATCGTCGCGCACGCCCGCGCCGACCACCCCGACGAGGCGTGCGGCGTGGTGGCCGGCCCGGCCGGCAGCGGCCGCCCCGAGCGCTTCGTCCCGATGCTCAACGCGGCCCGCTCGCCCACCTTCTACGAGTTCGACTCCACCGACCTCTTCAAGCTGTACCGCGACATGGACGACCGCGACGAGGACCCCGTCGTCATCTACCACTCGCACACCGCCACCGAGGCCTACCCCTCCCGCACCGACATCGGCCTCGCGAGCGAGCCCGGCGCCCACTACGTCCTCGTCTCCACCGCCGACACCGACGACGCCGGGCCCTTCCAGTTCCGCTCGTACCGCATCGTGGACGGCGAAGTGACCGAGGAGGACGTACGCGTCGTCGAGGCGTACTGACACCCCCGCGGCCCCGGACGGCCGCACCGGCGCGTCCCGGCCCCCAAGATCCGGTGGTCCGCATCGCGGGACGAACTTCCGGTGCGCGCAGGGGGAATCGATACCATGTGCCCATGGTTTTCCACGACGTGATCCAGAAGGCGCCGGGCACCCTGCTCGTGGCGCGGCGGCACGTCGATCTGTGCCGCCTCGCCGCCGCGCTGTGTCCGCGCGGCGCCGCCGAGTGAGAGCCGCGGCGCCCGCTTCGCCCGCGCCCCGCGCGAACCACGAGCATCCCCGCACTTCCCCGCACTCCGACAGGAGCACAACCATGGCCATCGAGGTCCGCATCCCGACCATCCTCCGCACCTACACCGACGGCCGGAAGGCGGTCGAGGGCAGCGGCGCCACGATCGACGAGCTCTTCAAGGACCTCGAGAGCCGCCACCCGGGCATCCGCGAGCGCCTGGTCGACGAGGCCGCCGGCGGCGAGCTGCGCCGCTTCGTCAACGTCTACCTCAACGACGAGGACGTCCGCTTCCTCGCCGGCATCACCACCGAGCTCACCGACGGCGACAGCGTCACCATCCTCCCGGCGGTCGCCGGCGGCCGGGACTGACCCGTGCGCTACGACAGCCCCCTGGCCGCCGTGGGCAACACCCCGCTCGTCCGCCTGCCCCGCCTGTCCCCGTCCCCGGACGTCCGGGTCTGGGCGAAGCTGGAGGACCGCAACCCCACCGGCTCCGTCAAGGACCGCCCCGCCCTGCACATGATCGAGCAGGCGGAGAAGGACGGCCGGCTGACCCCGGGCTGCACCATCCTGGAGCCCACCTCCGGCAACACCGGCATCTCCCTCGCCATGGCCGCCCGCCTCAAGGGCTACCGCATCGTGTGCGTCATGCCCGAGAACACCAGCGAGGAGCGGCGCCAGTTGCTCGCCATGTGGGGCGCGGAGATCATCCCCTCGCCCGCCGCCGGAGGCTCCAACACGGCCGTCCGGATGGCCAAGGAACTGGCCGGGCAGCACCCCGACTGGGTGATGCTCTACCAGTACGGCAACCCCGACAACGCCGGCGCCCACTACGCCACCACCGGCCCCGAGATCCTCGCGGACCTCCCCGAGATCACCCACTTCGTGGCCGGCCTCGGCACGACCGGCACCCTGATGGGCGTCGGCCGCTATCTGCGCGAGCAGGTCCCGGACGTCCGCATCGTCGCCGCCGAGCCGCGCTACGACGACGTCGTCTACGGCCTGCGCAACCTCGACGAGGGCTTCGTCCCCGAGCTGTACGACGAAACCGTCCTCACCACCCGCTACTCCGTGGGCTCCGAGGACGCCGTCCGCCGCACCCGCGAACTCCTCTCCGAAGAGGGAATCTTCGCGGGCATCTCCACCGGCGCCGTCCTGCACGCCGCCCTCGGAGTGGCCCGCAAGGCCGACCGGGCGGGGGAGCGCGCCGACATCGTCTTCATCGTCGCCGACGGCGGCTGGAAGTACCTTTCGACCGGCGTCTACACCGCACCCACGACGGAAGCGGCCGTCGAGACCCTGCACGGCCAGCTCTGGGCCTAGTCGGCCCGGGGGTGCACCACCGCTGCGCGGCGGTGTCCTCAATCGCCGGACGGGCTGCACATGCAGCCCGTCCGGCGATTGAGGACGCGCCCGCAGGGTGCCCGCCGCCGCAGGCGGCAACGACGGGCCGCAGCGAAGCCACCCGTACGACACGAGCAGCGGCATCCTTACCGGTGACTTCCCCCACAACGTCCCCCCGCGGAGGAGCGACCACCCGTCCCGCGCTTTACGCTCGACGCACCGCATGGCCCCCCGTAACGAGCCCACGGAGGTTCAGGCCCGCATGAAGCTCACCGTCGTCGGATGCTCGGGGTCGTTCCCGTCCACGGAATCGGCCTGCTCGAGCTACCTCGTCGAGGCCGACGGCTACCGGCTGCTTCTCGACATGGGCAACGGCGCCCTCGGCGAGCTGCAGCGCCACATCGGTCTCTACGACCTCGACGCCGTGCTGCTGTCCCATCTGCACCCGGACCACTGCATCGACATGTGCGGCTACTTCGTCGCCCGCTACTACCGCCACGACGGCGGTCGCGCCGCGGCCATCCCCGTCTACGGGCCGGACGGCACGGAGGAGCGGCTCAGCACCGCCTACGGCGACGTCCCGCACGAGACGTCCATGCGCGAGGTCTTCGACTTCCGCACGCTGGCCCCGGGCAAGTTCACCCTCGGCCCCTTCACGATCCGCACCGACCGCGTCCGCCACCCGGTCGAGGCCTTCGCCTTCCGGGTCGAGCACGGGGACCGCTCCCTCGTCTACTCCGGCGACACCGGCCCCTGCGAGGCCCTGCACGACCTCGCCCTCGACACGGACCTCCTGCTGTGCGAGGCGTCCTTCACGCACGGCAAGGAAGACATCCCGGACCTCCACCTCACCGGCCGCGAGGCCGGTGAACAGGCCGCCCGCGCCCGCGTCGCCCGGCTCGTCCTCACCCACATCCCCCCGTGGACGGACCCCCTCACCAACCTCCGCGACGCCCGTTCGGTCTACGACGGCCCGGCCGAGCTGGCCCGCGCCGGGGCGGTCTACGAGCTGTAGGGCCCCCAGACATGACGAAGCCCCCGGCAACCGTGCGCGTTGCGGGGGCTTCGTCGTCCAGGGGAGGACGGGAGGGCTACTTCGCCTCGGCCTTCGCCAGCTCGGCCAGCTCGGCGTCGGACTCACGGCCCGGCGTCGGCAGGTTGAACTTGGTGATCGCGAAGCGGAAGACCACGTAGTAGAGGGCCGCGAAGCACAGACCCACCACGACGAGCAGCCAGGGCTTCGTGGCGATGCCCAGGTTCAGCACGAAGTCCACCGCACCGGCCGAGAAGCCGAAGCCGTCCTTCATGCCGAGCGCCCAGGTCAGAGCCATCGAGACACCGGTCAGCACCGCGTGGATCGCGTACAGCACCGGCGCGACGAACATGAACGTGAACTCGATCGGCTCGGTCACACCCGTGACGAACGCGGTGAGCGCGAGGGAGAACATCATGCCGCCGACGACCTTGCGGCGCTCCGGACGGGCGCAGTGCACGATCGCGAGGCAGGCGGCCGGCAGGGCGAACATCATGATCGGGAAGAAGCCGGTCATGAACTGGCCGGCATTCGGGTCGCCGGCCAGGAAGCGGGCGATGTCACCGTTGACCGTGCCCTTGGCGCCGTCGTACGAACCGGCCTGCAGCCACGGGAAGGAGTTGAGCAGGTGGTGCATGCCGACCGGGATCAGCGCGCGGTTGGCGACACCGAAGATGCCCGCACCGACGGCACCGGAGCCGACCAGCCACTCACCGAAGTTGTGCAGACCCGTGCCGAGCACCGGCCAGATGTAACCGAAGACCACACCGATGAGCAGACCCGCGAAGGACGACAGGATCGGCACCAGACGACGGCCACCGAAGAAGCCCGCCCAGTCGGGCAGCTTGGTGCGGTAGAAGCGCTGGTAGATCAGCGCGACGACGAGGCCTATCACCACACCGCCGAGGACCTTGGCGTCGACCGCCTGCTCCACCATGGCGACCTTGTGGTCGACCACGGCCTCCTTCTTGGGGAGGCTGCCGTCGGTGAAGGTGCCCAGCACCTTCTGGAAGACCAGGTAACCGGCCACGGCGGCCAGCGCGGTGGAGCCGTCGGACTTCTTGGCGTAACCGATCGCGACACCGACGGCGAACAGCAGCGCCATGTTGTCGAGGATCGCGCCACCACCGGCGGACATGAACTCGGCGATCTTGTTGAGGAACGCCGGGAACGACTCCTTGCCGAGCATGTCGCTCTGGCCGAGCCGGACCATCAGGGCGGCGGCGGGCAGGACCGCGACCGGCAGCATGAGGCTGCGCCCGATGCGCTGGGCGACCGCCATCGCGCCGGCGCCGCGCTTCTTCTTCTCCGGTTGCGCCTCTTCGGGCGCCGCCTTGGTGGCCGTACTCATCGGATTCCTCCAGGTGAGGCGGGCACTCGGGAAGGGGGGCGGCCCGCTTATGGTCTACACCACTCAGTGGTTTAGACCTGTTGTAGCACGTGAAGCGGGCATAAAGGAATCCATACTTCCATGGCCTCAGCCACAGACCGAACGGCCCCCGGGTCCAAGGACTCGGGGGCCGTTCCGTCCGCGGGGCAAGGGGTCGGCGCAGCGTCACGCTCCCCTCACTTCGCGTTCCCTTATTTGACGTTCTCCTGCTCGATTTCCTCCGCTACTTCCTCCGGCTCCCGCCCGGGCGTCGGCAGATCGAACTTCGTGATCGCGAAGCGGAAGATCGCGTAATAGACCACGGCGAAACACAGCCCGATCGGAATGATCAACCACGGCTTGGTCGCCAGGCTCCAGTTGATGACGTAGTCGATCAGCCCCGCCGAGAAGCTGAAGCCGTCGTGGACCCCCAGCCCCCAGGTGATCGCCATCGACGCCCCCGTGAGCAGCGCGTGCACCACGTACAGCAGCGGGGCGATGAAGAGGAACGAGTACTCGATCGGCTCGGTGATGCCCGTGACGAACGACGTCAGGGCGACCGACAGCATCATGCCGCCGACCACCTTGCGGCGATGCGGCTTCGCGCAGTGCGTGATCGCCAGCGCCGCCGCCGGCAGGGCGAACATCATGATCGGGAAGAAGCCGGACGTGAACTGCCCCGCCGTCGGATCACCCGCCAGGAACCGGTTGATGTCACCGTGCACCACCGTGCCGTCCGGCTTGGTGTAGTCGCCGAACTGGAACCACACGAAGACGTTCAGGAACTGATGCAGCCCGATCACCAGCAGCGCCCGGTTCGCGACCCCGAAGATGCCCGCGCCCGTGGAGCTCAGATCGACCAGCCACTTGCTGAAGCTCGTCAGCGCGTCACCGACCGGCGGCCAGATCCACAGGCACACCGCCGCGAAGGCGATCGCCACGAACGCCATGATGATCGGCACGAGCCGCCGGCCGTTGAAGAAGCCGAGCCAGTCCACCAGCCGCACCCGGTGGTACCGCTGCCAGAACCAGGCCGCCAGCAGGCCCATCACGATGCCGCCGAACACCCCCGGATTCTGGTACCCGGCCGCGGCCGGATCCCCGCCCGGGGTGACACACACCCCGTTCAGCAGGCCGATGGGCGTGTGCTTGGAGCCGGTGGGACAGTCGTCGGGGAACTGGTGCAGCACCGCGTAGTAGACGAGGAAGCCCGCGACCGCCGCCAGCGCCGTCGAACCGTCCGACTTCTTCGCCATGCCGATCGCCACACCCACCGCGAACAGCAGGGGCAGCCCCAGCGACGAGTCCAGCAGCGCACCGCCCGCACCCGCCATCACCTTGGCCACATCGGTCCAGCCCAGACCGTCCTTGCCGAACACATCGGGCTGGCCGAGCCGGTTCAGGATGCCCGCGGCGGGCAGGACGGCGATCGGCAGCTGAAGACTGCGGCCCATCTTCTGGAGGTTCTGGAAGAGCGTCTGCGTCCACTTCTTCCCGGACGCCCGCCCCTTCGACCCCTCCGGCACCGCCGCCGCGTTCGCGCTCATCTGCGTCCTCCAGGCCGCCGCCCGGGCGACAGCTCCCTCGGTGTGTGCCGCATACTGGTGTAGACCACTTGTGGTGCGGTTCGGGCCTCCCGGAACGCACCGCCGGGTGGTCGCCATCTTTCGTTAGATGGCGGACATATGCCCGCGTAGTTGGGCTGAACGTGGGTTACCGTGTGAAAGCCGGTCGGCGAGACCGCCGAAGGGCCGAGACAACCAGGAGTGCACATGGCTTCCAAGGCTGAGAAGATCGTCGCCGGGCTCGGCGGGCTCGACAACATCGAAGAGGTCGAGGGCTGCATCACCCGACTGCGCACCGAGGTCGTGAACCCCGACCTCGTCGACGAGGCCGCCCTCAAGGCAGCCGGAGCGCACGGCGTCGTGAAGATGGGCACCGCCATCCAGGTCGTCATCGGCACCGACGCCGACCCGATCGCCGGCGAGATCGAAGACATGATGTGAGCCACTGGGCTCCCTGGGCTCCCTGAGCTCCCGCCAAGGGCCCCGCACCGGTTCGCACCGAACCGGAACGGGGCCCTTCGCGATGCCGATAGGCTCATCACCATGTCTCGCATCGACGGCCGCACCCCCGAACAGCTCCGCCCCGTGACCATCCAGCGTGGCTGGAGCAAGCACGCCGAAGGCTCCGTCCTCGTCTCCTTCGGCGACACCAAGGTCTTCTGCACCGCCAGCGTCACCGAGGGCGTACCCCGCTGGCGCAAGGGCAGCGGCGAGGGCTGGGTCACCGCCGAGTACTCGATGCTGCCGCGCTCCACCAACACCCGCGGCGACCGCGAATCCGTCCGCGGCAAGATCGGCGGCCGCACCCACGAGATCTCCCGCCTCATCGGCCGCTCGCTGCGCGCCGTCATCGACTTCAAGGCGCTCGGCGAGAACACCATCGTCCTCGACTGCGACGTCCTCCAGGCCGACGGCGGCACCCGCACCGCCGCCATCACCGGCGCCTACGTCGCCCTCGCCGACGCCATCACCTGGGCCCAGGGCAAGAAGCTCATCAAGCACGGCCGCCAGCCGCTGACCGGCACCGTCTCCGCCGTCAGCGTCGGCATCGTCGGCGGCGTCCCGCTGCTCGACCTCTGCTACGAGGAGGACGTCCGCGCCGACACCGACATGAACGTCGTCTGCACCGGCGACGGCCGCTTCGTCGAGGTCCAGGGCACCGCCGAGGCCGAGCCCTTCGCCCGCGAGGAGCTCAACGCCCTGCTCGACCTCGCGGTCGCCGGCTGCGGCGCCCTCGACGTGGCACAGCGCGAGGCACTGGCCGCGACGTTGTGATTCCCCCGCGGTAATTCCCCGGGAGGCAACCGTCCGACGCGGCGCGCGCGTTCATAGCAGTACAGAGATACGGGCGTATGGTCTCGAAGACCATGCGCCCGTAGCCCGTCAACGGGGAGGGAACTGTTCCATGTCCGTGCTCCGCACCAGGCCCGTACGCCACCGTCGCACCACCGCCGTCGCCGCTCTCGCCGTCGTCGCCCTCGCCGTTCCGCTGGCCGCCGGATGCGGCGCGGCGGAGAAGGCCGTCGACTGCGCACGCCTGGTCGTCGATGTCGGCAAGGACGTCGACGACCTCCAGCGCGCGGTCGGCAGCGCCGCCGACGACCCCGGCAAGGCCGACGAGGCCCTGGACACCCTTGACGCCGACGTGAAGAAGCTCAAGGACAAGACGGACAACCCGGACCTCGACAAGGTCGTCGACCACTTCCAGAGCGCCGTCGCCAACGCCCGCAAGGCCGTCGAGCGCAACGAGAGGCCCGACCTGGGACCGGTCAAGGACGCCGCCGGCGAGCTGACGAAGGTCTGCACGTCGAAGTAGGCGGCGGCCGGTCCCGGAGCGCGGCGGCCCGGCCCGGATAATCGGGACCATGAAGCGCCTGATCCTCGCCACCCGCAACGCCCACAAGGTCACCGAACTCCGCGCCATCCTCGAGGGCGCCGGCCTCGACGTCGAACTCGTCGGGGCCGACGCCTACCCCGAGATCCCCGACGTCAAGGAAACCGGCGTCACCTTCGCCGAGAACGCCCTCCTCAAGGCCCACGCCCTGGCCCGCGCCACCGGCCACCCGGCCGTCGCCGACGACTCCGGCCTCTGCGTCGACGTCCTGAACGGCGCCCCCGGCATCTTCTCCGCCCGCTGGGCCGGCACCCACGGCGACGACAAGGCCAACCTCGACCTCCTGCTCGCCCAACTGGGCGACATCGCCGAGGAACACCGGGGAGCCCACTTCGCCTGCGCGGCGGCCCTGGCCCTGCCGGACGGCACGGAACGCGTCGTCGAGGGCCGCCTGGAAGGCACCCTCCGCCACGAGCCCGCCGGCGCGGGCGGCTTCGGCTACGACCCGATCCTCCAGCCGCTGGGCGAGACCCGCACCTGCGCGGAGCTGACGGCGGCGGAGAAGAACGCGATCAGCCACCGGGGGAAGGCGTTCCGGGGGTTGGTGCCGGTGGTGCGGGAGCTTTTGGGCTGACGAATGTCGAAGTGCGCGGCACTGATACGGTGCCGCGCACTTTCGAAGTGGGCCCGGTGGGACTCGAACCCACGACACACCGGACCTAAACCGGCGCCCTCTTGGCCAGCTGGGGTACGGACCCGTGGCTCCCACTGTACTGTGCCCCGCCACGAGCCTGTGAAGGGATGGTCATACGGGGCGACCGGTTGGAGAAGGTCCCGGTCTGGCTGTGGCAAGACGGGCACAGGTACCGCAGGTTGTCGGCGCGATTGTCCAGACGGTCGCCGTTTATGTGGTCGATCTCCAGTACGAGCCGCTTGCCTTGCCACGTTTCACCGATGCCGCACGCCCTGCAGGCACGAGGCATGGCAATGTCATCGAGTGCTCGTCGAAGGAGGGCGGTGCTCGTGCGGGACGCACCAGGGGCGAGCTGCCGAAGGATGTCGGCGGCGGTTCTGCGATTGCGCGAGGGGCGGCCTCGTTGGTGGCCTTGGCCGACGAAATGCGACGTGGAAATGCCGTACGCGGCAATGCTCCGTGTGACGAGCGATCGGCTCGCTCCATTGTCGGTGCGCCCCAAGAGGCGCAGCACTCCGGCCAGGCTGACCGACTCGGCTACCGCGACCCGTAAGGCACGTTCCGGCAGAGGCGGTCGTGCGCCCCTTGCCCGCCTACCGGTGAAGTGGGAGGTGTCGATCCCGTAGCGATCCAGCTTCCTGCCGATGTGGCCGTACGCGCTGCCGTAGGGCAGAACTCCCATGTAATCGAGCATTTCCCGAATGCTGTGACAGCGTTCGGCAGCTTCTTTGAGGAGTTCCTCGGAGTACGAGTGCCGCTCCCGCTCCGGCAGGGGTTCATCGGCGAAATGCGAGGTGTCGATGCCGTAGTGCTCCAAGCGGCCACGGAGGTATCCGCGCGGTCCGCTGCTCAGCGGAGCGTCGAGCCTGCGCATCATGTCGACGAGGCTGGTGGATTCGGCGGCAGTTCGCTGGAGCAGGTCGCGTGTGTACCTGACGGTCATGCCGCTGCCCGGCGCTTGCGGCCGCGGTATGTGTCGGTCACCGCATGGCAGTTGGGGCACAGGAACCGTAGATTCTCCGGTCGATTGTCCCACCAGTCGCCGTTGATGTGGTCGACCTCCAACCGGAGTGGTTTGCCGTTCCACTCCGTGCCGTTGCCGCATTCGGCACAGGACTCCTCCAGCCCGGTTTCCAGCATCGCCCGGCGCAGCCGTTCGCCGGGCACGCGACCGTCCGACGGTGCCCCCAGGGCGAGTCGACTGCCCACGGTCCCCTTCGGGCGGCCACGGCGGACCTGGGAGAAGTGTGAAGTGTCGAGTCCGAGCGCGGCGATCCGGCGGCCTATGTGGGCCTGGTTGCCGCCCACGGGGCTGATTCCCAAGCGGCGGACCACCTCGGACACGCTGCGCGAGATGGCGACCAGCTCACGCAGCGTGTCCTCGGTGTGCCGGACCCGGCCTGTCGAGATGTGCGAGGTGTCCATCCCGGCCTCGGCCATCTTGGCGCGGATATACCTCCGGCTACCCGGTGTCGACGTGCCGCCGCACCACCGCACCGCCTCGTCGTACGTCGTCGAGACGCGTGCGGCCTCGACGAGCAGCTCGTAGGTGTACTTGACCGGCATGATGTTCCCTCCCCACGACGGCCACGCATCCGTTCGCGGCCTCGAACGAACCAACGAGAGGATCATCGGACAGTTACGCCGACAGCGGGATATGTCAGAACTTCGGCTCCGGCGCTGCCGAGTTGACCATCTCCGCCGCCTCCTCCTTCGTCGCCACCGACGGCGGCGACCCCTCCAGCGGCTGGCGCGCCGTTTCCTTCATGCAGGCCACCGCCACTATGCCCACCAGCGCCGCCGCCATCGTGTAGAACGCGGGCACCATGTCGCTGCCCGTGGCGCTGATCAGGCCCGTGATGACCAGCGGCGTCGTGCCGCCGAAGAGGGACGTGGAGAGGTTGTAGCCGATGGACAGCGAGCCGTAGCGGACGTGGGTGGGGAAGAGGGCGGGGAGGGCGGCGGACATGGTGCCGAGGAGGCAGACCAGGGGGAGGCCGAGCATCAGCATGCCGCCCGCCACCGCGGCCGCGCTGCCCTGCTTCAGGAGCCAGAACGCGGGGACCGACAGGAGGAAGAAGCCGCCCATGCCCGCCATCAGCAGGGGCTTTCGGCCTATTCGGTCGTTGAGGCGGCCCACGAAGGTGATGACGGCCATGAGCAGCGCCATCGTGCCGATCAGGATCAGCAGTCCGTGGGTGTCGTCGTAGTCCAGCTGGTCCGTCAGGTACGTCGGCATGTACGACAGCAGCATGTAGTCGGTGATGCCGTACGCCCCGGCCAGGACGACGCACAGGGCCAGTCGCGACCAGTGGGTGACGAAGATCTGCTTCAGCTCGGTGGTCTCGCTGGTGACGTGCTCGCCGGAGCCGTTCTCCTCCTCCAGTTTCTGGAAGGCGGGGGTGTCCTCCAGCTTCAGCCGCAGGTAGAGGCCGACGAGGCCGAGCGGGCCGGCGGCGAGGAAGGGGATGCGCCAGCCCCAGTCGCCCATGGTGTCGCCGCCGAGTGTGGCGGTCATGACCGTGACGAGGCCGGCCGCGCCGACGTAGCCGGCCAGGGTGCCGAATTCGAGGAAGCTGCCGAAGAACCCGCGGCGTTTGTCGGGTGCGTACTCGGCGATGAACGTGGCGGCGCCGCCGTATTCGCCGCCGGTCGAGAAGCCCTGGAGCATCCGGAAGCAGATCAGCAGGACCGGGGCCCAGAAGCCGATCGTCGCGTACGAGGGGATGAGGCCGATGGCGAAGGTGCCGACCGCCATCAGGATCATGGTCAGCGCGAGGACGCGCTTACGGCCGACGCGGTCGCCGAGGGGGCCGAAGAAGAGGCTGCCCAGGGGGCGTACGAGGAAGGCGACGGCGAAGGTCGCGAGCGAGGACAGCAGCCGGACCGTGTCGTTGCCGGACGGGAAGAAGACATCGCCGATGGTGACGGCGAGGTAGCTGTAGATGCCGAAGTCGAACCACTCCATGGCATTGCCGAGGGCCGCCGCCTTCACCGCGCGTCTGACGGTCTTCTCGTCCGTGACGGTGATGTCCGTGCGGCGCAGGCGGGGGTTCTTGCGGCGGGCGGCGGCCCGGAAGAGGGTTCTGTGGCGCCGGACCGCCTGCGGGTCGCGATCGCGGTCGCGGTCGGTCTCGGCGTCGGCCTCGGTGCTGTTGCCGGTGGGCACGGCTCGGCTTCCTCTCGGTCGGGTCGTCGGCGTCGGTTCCGTCCGTCGGCCCGCGCTGCCGCGCAGTGCTTCTCGTACGGGACACACACGAACAGCACTTCTGCGCGATTGCCGACGGCTCAAACCGTTCCCTTGCTCGATCGCGAGATAGGTCACCCCGCCGAAGCCCGTCGCGGGAGAACCAGATGGTGGCCAAAGGGAACGCGCGGCGTGATTTCTCCGTCACTCACCACAGGGGACGAACCATCACCCGTGTACGAGGAAGAGAGCCCGATGACCGACCGCGCCGCGCCTCGCTGGGCGACCTTGCGCACTGTCGTCGCGACCCTGGCGGTCGTGGCCGTTCTGGTCTGCGGCGGGCTGTGGTTCAGCGAGGCCTCGGAGCGGACGAGCACCGTGGCCGAGGCGCCGAAGACGGCGGCGGCGCAGAAGGCGTGGGCGTCCGACCAGGAGTCGGCGGAGGTCGGCGCGGCGGAGCCGCGGCAGCTGCCCGGGGTGCGGGAGTGCGGGTTCCGTACTCCGACCGTGCGGCCGGAGAGCATCATCCTGAACTGCTCGAACGCGGTCATGGTGGCGAGCGGCATCAAGTGGCTCAGCTATGACGCCGCGGGTGCCGACGGACGTGGGGTGGTGCAGGTGTCCGGTGGTGCGAACGGCGCGGCGTCGGCGTCGTACCCGGCGAAGTTCCGGCTCTACGGGGCGAAGACCGTGGACGGGGTGCGGGCCTTCACGGGGCTCGAGGTCGAGTACACGGGTGCCACGCGGGTCGGGGACCAGACGGAAATCTTCACGATCACGTGATGGGTATCCGTGGCCGGATCGCCCTCGCGATCTCCTTCGTCACCGCGCTGGCGGTCGTGTTCCTCGGTGTGGCCGTGCACCACATCTCCGGGCTGGAGCGGGGCCGGCAGGCCATGGCGTTCCAGGACGAGCTGCTGAGTTCGGCGCTCCAGGTGTACCAGCGGGACGGGACGCTGGCGCTCGGCGCGCAGCTCGACGATTCGGCGCTGCCGTTCGCGCTGTCGCAGGCGGTGGCGCGGGGCGAGTCGGGGACGTACATCAGCACCGGTGGTGACCCGCGGGTGTGGGCGGCGACCGGGGTCGGTGACGACAAGGTGCTGTCGGTGTCGGCTTCGTACCCCGACCGGGATCCCTTGCAGACGGCGCTGGACAAGGCCCTGGTGGTGGCCGGTGTGGCGACGGTCGTGCTGATGGCGGTGGTGGCGTGGTTCGTGGCGCA
Source organism: Streptomyces syringium (assembly GCF_017876625.1). NCBI lineage: Bacteria > Bacillati > Actinomycetota > Actinomycetes > Kitasatosporales > Streptomycetaceae > Streptomyces > Streptomyces syringium. The sequence continues at coordinate 2,881,182 of NZ_JAGIOH010000001.1, read as the reverse complement.
GAGCCTGTCGCGGCGGTTGCGGCGCAGTGCGGCGGCGGCGCGGCGGATCGCCGCGGGTGAGGCGCCGGACGCGGAGGCGCTGGCGACGGGTGGCCGGGACGAGGTGGCGGAGCTGGGCCGCTCGGTGCATCACATGGCGGCGTCGCTGGCGGCCCGGGTGGAGGCGGAGCGGGAGTTCACGGCGGATGTGGCGCATGAGCTGCGGACGCCGGTGGCCGGGCTGGTGGCGTCGGCGGAGTTGTTGCCGCATCCGCGGGCGGTGGAGATGGTGCGCGAGCGTGCGCAGACGATGCGGGTGCTGGTGGAGGACCTGCTGGAGGTGTCCCGGCTGGACGCGGGGCGGGAGCGGGCGCAGCTGGACGCGGTGGAGCTGCCGTCGCTGGTGCACGGGATCGTCAAGCGGGCGCGTGGGCAGCGCGGTGTCGAGGACGTGGCGGTCGAGGTGGTCGGCGAGGGCCGGATCGTGGCGACGGATGCCCGTCGGGTGGAGCGGATCCTGGTGAACGTGCTGGGGAACGCGGCGAAGCACGGGAAGCCGCCGATCGAGATCCGGGTGGAGGGCACGCGGATCGTGGTCCGGGACCATGGCGACGGCTATCCGCCGGAGCTGGTGGACCAGGGGCCGCGGCGGTTCCGTACGGCGGCGCCGGAGCGTGGCACCGGGCATGGTCTGGGGCTGACGATCGCGGTGGGCCAGGCGGTGGTGCTGGGCGCTTCGCTGGAGTTCGGTACGGCGGAGGGCGGCGGGGCGCAGGTCGTTCTGGATCTGCCGGAGGCGGATCCGCCTCCGGCGGAGGGGTGACGGTTCCCGTGCGGTCCGTTGCGCCTGCGGCGGGCGTCCTCAAACCCCGGACGGGCTGGATTTGCGGCCCGTCCGGAGCGTGAGGGCCGTGGTTAGAGCCCCAGGTCCTTGATGATCTTCGCGACGTGGCCGGTGGCCTTCACGTTGTAGAGGGCGCGCTCGACCTTGCCGTCCTCGTCGACGACGACGGTGGAGCGGATGACGCCCGTGACGGTCTTGCCGTAGAGCTTCTTCTCGCCGAAGGCGCCGTAGGCCTCCAGGACCTTCTTCTCCGGGTCGCCGACGAGCGTGACCTTCAGGGATTCCACGTCACGGAACTTGGCGAGCTTCTCCGGCTTGTCCGGGGAGACGCCGATGACGTCGTAGCCGTGGCCGGCCAGGAATTCCAGGTTGTCGGTGAAGTCGCAGGCCTGCTTGGTGCAGCCGGGGGTCAGTGCGGCGGGGTAGAAGTAGACGATGACCTTGCGGCCCTTGTGGTCGGCGAGGGAGACCTGCTTGCCGTCCGCGTCGGGCAGGGTGAAGGCGGGGGCGGTGTCACCGGGCTGCAGTCGCTCGCTCATGGCTCTCCTCAAGGGTTTTCGTACGCTGTGTCCAGGTCGTGTCGACTCCCGAGACTAGCCAGCTCCCCGATCGGGGGTGCCGCGGGGCACGGGGCCGTGCGAGCTGACAGACTGTCCATCATCAGTCTTAATCACTCTTATCGAGACGACGGAGGCCGCGCGGTGCCGGAAGCCAGGACCCCTGCGCAGATCGAGGCGGACATCGCCCGCAGGCGGAGCGAGCTCGCCGTGACGCTCGACGAGATCGGGGTGCGGATGCACCCCAAGACGATCATTGGTGACGCCAAGGCCAAGGTGGCCTCGAAGGTGGACCAGACCGCCGGGCGGGCCTACGTGGCGGCGAACCGGATCGTCTCGGATGTGCGGGAGCGGTTCGTGACGGAAGAGGGCGCGCCGCGGCTGGAGCGGATCGTGCCGGTGGCGATGGTCGTCGTGGGTGTGGTGGGTCTGCTCACCGTTTCCTCGCGGCGTCGCAAGGCGTAGTCGTTCCGTAGTCGGCCGGTGGCCGGTCGGTGGCCGGTCGGTGGTCGGCCGCATCCGGTACGGGCCGATCCACGACCTATGGCCTCGGCATCCCGCGCGGCCAGGTACGGTCATGGCGTGAGCGCGAACACCACCCACGACAAGCTGCCCATCCGGATGCTCCACGACCGGGTGCTGGTCCGGACCGATATTCCCGAGGGCGAGCGCCGGTCCACCGGCGGCATCGTCATTCCGGCGACGGCGGCGGTGGGCCGTCGGCTGGCATGGGCCGAGGTGGTGGCGGTCGGGCAGAGCGTCCGTACGGTGGAGCCGGGTGACCGGGTGCTGTACGACCCGGAGGACCGCGCCGAGGTGGAGGTGCGCGGGGTCGCGTACGTCCTGATGCGCGAGCGGGATCTGCACGCGGTGGCGGCGGAGCGTCTGGAGGGGTCCGAGGACTCCACGGGGCTGTACCTGTAAGGGCTGTACCTGTAACCCCTGCCACTCCGGTCGACCCGTCCGGTTTGCTACGGTCGAAGGAACCCGACGAGACGCGCCGTACCGGGACATGACAAGACGACGCACCCCTGTTGAAGCACGTTTCACGGAGGTGCCGTCATGGCATGGATCCTGCTCGCCGTCGCCGGTCTGCTCGAGGTCGGCTGGTCGATCGGCATGAAGTTCACCGAGGGGTTCACGCGGCTGTGGCCGAGCGTGTTCACGGTCGCGGGCATCGCGGCCAGCATGCTGTTGCTGGCGCAGGCCGCGAAGACGCTGCCCATCGGTACGGCCTACGGCGTCTGGGTCGGTATCGGCGCGGCCGGAGCGGCGGTGCTCGGCATGGTGGTGCTGGGTGAGCCGGCGACCGCCGCGCGGATCTTCTTCATCGTTTTGCTGCTGGTAGCGGTGGTCGGGCTGAAGGCGACCTCGGGACACTGAGCGCGCTAGAAGTCGCCCAGCAGTGAATCCCGGTCCTCCCCACTACCCCGCCCGTCCTGCCGTCCGTTGGGCCCGTTCGGGCCGAAGGGGATGTCCGGCGGGGAGGGGAAGTCCGTCGGCGGGCCGGGCGGCACGATCGGGGACGGGAAGTCCGTCGGCGGACCCGGGGGCGTCGGGCGGGTGGTCGTCGGCGGGGCCGGCGCGGTCGGCGGGGCGCTGGACGTGGCCGGCGGCGGCGTGGTCTCGGGTGTCTCCATGAGCGGGGCGCCGCCGCTCATCGTCTCCAGGTCGAACTCCTTGACGGGGGTGCCCTCCAGCGCGTCGGCGGTGTACGCGGCCCAGATCTCGGCGGGGTAGCCGCCGCCGTTGATGCGGGACAGGCCCGTGGCCCCGTAGAGGGGTTTCTGTTCGGCGCTGTCGGGGTCCTGGCCCATGACGGCGACGACGGTGGCGAGGTCGGGGGTGTAGCCGGCGAACCAGGCGGCCTTGTCCTCCTCCGCCGTGCCGGTCTTGCCGGCGGCGGGCCGGCCGGCCATCTGGGCCGCGGCGCCGGTGCCGTTGTCGACCACGCTCTGGAGGACGGAGGTGGTGGTGTCGGCGGCCTCGCGGGGGACGGCCCGCTTGGTGTCGTCGCTGGGGAGCCCGACGTTCTCGCCGCCCTTGGCGAGCTTCTGGACGAGCGAGTACGGGCCGTGTCGGCCGTGGTTGGCGAGGGTCGCGTAGGCCTGGGTCATGTCCAGGACGCTCGCGGTGGCGACGCCGAGGGCGATGGAGGGGGTGGCGGTCAGGTCGGGGGTGCCGGCGGGGATGCCGAGGGCGACGGCCGTGTCCTTGACCTTGGCGGGGCCGACGTCCTGGGCCATCTGCGCGTAGACGGCGTTGACGGACAGGTCGGTGGCTTTGGTGACGGTGACGCGGCCGTAGGACTTGCCGTCCTCGTTCTCCGGGCTGTAGCCGACGGGGCCGCCCGGGCCCTGGACCTGGCGGCCGTCGGTGCCGTCGTAGAGCGTGTTCGGGGTGATGGGGCGGCCGCTCTGGGTGGTGGAGTCGTTCTGCACGGCGGAGGTGAAGACGAACGGCTTGAAGGTGGAGCCGACTTGGTAGTCGCGGCGGGTGGCGTTGTTGACGTACTGCTTGGTGTAGTCGACGCCGCCGTAGAGGGCGACGACCTTGCCGGATCTGGGGTCGATGGAGGCGCCGCCGGCACGTACGTAGCTGTCGACCTTGCGGTCGGGGCTGAGTTCGTCCATCAGTTGCCGCTGTACGGCCTTGACGAAGGCGTTCTGCTTCTTGCGGTTGATGGTGGTGGTGATGCGGTAGCCGCCGGCGGCGAGGGTCTGCTCGTCGACGATCTTGTTGCCGGTGAGGTAGTCCTTGACGGCTTCGACGAGATAGCCGCGCTGGCCCGACATGCCGTTGCGGGCCTTGGACTTGCCCGGCGGCGGGAACTTCATCGTGGCGCGCTCGGCCGGGGTGAGCCACTTCTTCTTGACCATGCCGTCGAGGACGTAGTTCCAGCGGCTGAGGGCGCGCTGCTTGTTCTCGGGGTGGGCGCCGACGTCGAAGGAGCTGGGGGCGTTGAGGAGGGTGGCGAGGTAGGCGCCCTCGGCGGTGTCGAGCTTGTCGGAGTCCTTGCCGTAGTAGGCCTGGGAGGCGGCCTGGATGCCGTACGCGTTCCGGCCGAAGTAGCTGGTGTTCAGATAGCCCTCGAGGATGTCGTCCTTCGTCACTTCGCGGTCGAGTTTGATCGCGATGAAGAACTCCTTCACCTTGCGGGTGATGGTCTGTTCCTGGCCGAGGTAATAGTTCTTGACGTACTGCTGGGTGATGGTGGAGCCGGACTGCTTGCCCTTGCCGGTGACGGTATTCCAGGCGGCGCGAACCATCGCCTCGGGGTTGACGGCCGATTCGGAGTAGAAGTCGCGGTCCTCGGCGGCGAGCACGGCGTGCTGGACGTTCTTCGACACCTTGGTCAGGGCGACGCTCTCCCGGTTGACCTCGCCGTCGCGGGCGAGCTGGGAGCCGTCGGAGTAGAGGAAGACATTGCTCTCGGCGACGGCGGCCTTGTTGGCCGGTGGGATGTCGACCAGCAGGTATCCCGCGATCAGACCGCCCGCGATCAGCAGGATGATCAGCAGAACGCCACCGAGCAGCATGCGCCAGGTGGGCACGGCCCGGCGCCAGCCGGTGCGCTGGGGGCGGCGGGGCTTGCCGCCGCCCGTCCGGCCGGGCTGTCCCGGCCGGGCGCCCTGGCCCCAGGCCGCCCGGTTCGCCGACGCGTCACCGTCGCCCGGGGGCCGCTGATGTGGCTGCTCGTCGCTCATGTCTGTAGGGACTCCTCGGCCGTCGTCGGGGGTTCAGCCACGGCGAACGGTGTTGTCGGGCCGTTCCGATGTAGTCGTCTGCCCCGGAAAACACTCTCGCACCATGCGGTCCGTGCCGAAGCGGCGTGGCGCACCTGCGGCAGCTGTAAAGAGCCGTTTGGGTCAGGCTGTTCACTCCAAAGAGTGAAAAACGCGTGGTCCGGGCCGGAGCCGTACGGCTAAGCTCCAGCGCTTTGGGGTGGGCGGACTAACGAGGTTCAACGACAAGGGGTGACACGGGGATGCGCCTGTACGCCGCGGTGGCGGTCAGCGGCTTCCGCCGGCACGCCACCTACCGGGTCGCCACCGCTGCGGGCGTCTTCACCAATACGGTCTTCGGCTTCATCATCGCCTATACGTTCATCGCCCTGTGGGACGAACGCCCGCACCTCGGCGGCTACGACCAGGCGCAGGCCCTGACGTTCGTCTGGGTCACCCAGGCGTTGCTCGCCCCCCTGGAGCTGATGGGCGGTGGTTTCCAGGAGGAGCTGCAGGAGCGCATCCGGTCCGGTGACATCGCCGTCGATCTCTACCGCCCCGTCGACCTCCAGCTGTGGTGGCTCGCCGCCGATCTGGGCCGGGCGGCCTTCCACCTGCTCGGCCGCGGCATCGTGCCGCTGGGCGTCGGTGCGCTGGCCTTCGATCTGGCCCTGCCCGCCGACCCCGCCCGCTGGTCGGCCTTCGGCTTCTCGGTCTTCCTCGGCGTCGTCGTCAGCTTCGCGCTGCGCTATCTGGTGGCGCTGTGCGCGTTCTGGCTGCTCGACGGCGCCGGGGTCAACATGATCAGCGTGCTGCTCGGCATCTTCTTCACCGGGCTGCTGCTGCCGCTGACCGTCTTCCCGGGCCTCTTCGGCGAGACCGTGCGGCTGCTGCCCTGGGCGGCGATGCTCCAGGTGCCGGCCGATGTCCTGCTCGGACAGCACACCGGCCCCGCCCTGGCCGGGGCGCTGGCGTTCCAGGCCGTCTGGGCGGTGGCGCTGCTGGCCGCGGGCCGGGCCCTGCAGTCGCTGGCCACGTCCAAGGTGGTGGTCCAAGGTGGCTGAGGTGTCGGTGCGACATCCCGACAGCGGCGCCCGGGAGGCCGAGGGGCCCCTGCCGCGGCTGCTGCACGGATTGCGGGCGTACGGGCTGATCGTCGCGATGTGGGTGCGCTCGACGATGGCCTACCGCATGTCCTTCGTCATGATGGCGGTCGGGAACTTCCTCACCAGCGGGCTGGATTTCGTCGCCATCCTGCTGATGTTCTCGCACATCGACGCCCTCGGCGGCTTCTCCCTCCCCGAGATCGCGTTGCTGTACGGGGCGACCAGTACGTCGTTCGGCCTGGTCGACCTCTTCCTCGGCAACGCCGAACGCGTCGGCCGGCGGGTGCGTGACGGCACGCTCGACACGCTGCTGCTCCGCCCGGTGCCGGTGCTGGCGCAGATCGCCGCCGACCGCTTCGCGCTGCGCCGGCTCGGGCGGGTCGTCCAGGGCCTGGTGGTGCTGGTCTGGGGGCTGGCCCGGGCGGACATCGCGTGGACGCCGGTCGACGTGCTGCTCGTGCCGGTGATGCTGCTCAGCGGGGCGGGGATCTTCGCGGCCATCTTCGTCGCGGGTGCCGCCTTCCAGTTCTGGGCCAATGACGCCTCGCAGGCCCAGAACTCCTTCACCTACGGCGGCACGACCCTTCTGCAGTACCCGCCGACGGTGTTCTCCCAGGAGCTGGTGCGCGGGGTGACCTTCGTGATCCCCCTCGCCTTCGTCAACTGGCTGCCGGCGCTGCGGCTCCTGGACCGCGAGGACCCGTTGGGGCTGCCGGGCTGGGTGGACTTCTGCGGCCCGCCGGTCGCGCTGGTGATGATCGCGCTTTCGGGGCTGGCCTGGCGGGCGGGTCTCAGGAGCTATCGGAGTACGGGGAGTTGAGCAGTGGCGACGGGTGCCGGTGACCGCGATGACACGTTCATCGAACTGGACGGTGTGGAGAAGGTCTTCGACGTGCGCCGCAAGGCGGGCTTCCTGCGCCGGGAGCGGCATCAGGTGCGGGCGGTGGACGGCATCGGTTTCACCGTGCCGCGCGGGGAGATGGTCGGCTACATCGGCCCCAACGGCGCCGGGAAGTCCACCACGATCAAGATGCTGACGGGCATCCTCGTGCCCAGCGGCGGCCGGCTGCGCGTGGCGGGCATCGATCCCTCCCGCGAGCGCACCCGGCTCGCCCGCCGCATCGGGGTGGTCTTCGGGCAGCGCACCACGCTCTGGTGGGATCTGCCGCTGCGCGACTCCTACGGGCTGGTGCGCCGCATGTACCGCATCCCCGACGCCCGTTACCGCGCGAACCTGGAGCGCTGCGTCGACCTCCTGGATCTGGGCGCGCTGCTGGACGTGCCCGTGCGGCAGCTCTCCCTCGGCCAGCGGATGCGCGGTGACATCGCCGCCGCCCTGCTGCACGATCCCGAGGTGCTCTACCTCGACGAGCCGACCATCGGTCTGGACGTGGTGAGCAAGGCGAAGGTGCGGGAGTTCCTGCGGGAGGTGAACGCCGAGCGGGGTACGACGGTGCTGCTCACCACGCACGATCTGACCGACATCGAGCAGTTGTGCAAGCGGGTCATGGTGATCGACCACGGGCGGCTGGTCTACGACGGCGGGCTGGACGGGCTGCACGCGGTCGGGGAGAGCGAGCGGACGCTGGTGGTGGACCTGGAGCGGGAGCTGCCGCCGATCGAGGGGGTGCCCGGGGCGAGTACGGTCAGGGTCGAAGGTCCGCGTCAGTGGCTGGCGTTCGCGGCGGGGCAGAGCGCGGCGCCGATCGTGGCGGCGGTGGCCGAGCGGTATCCGCTGGTGGACCTGTCGGTCCGGGAGCCGGACATCGAGGCCGTCATCGCGAAAATGTACGCGCGGCGATCGGGGATGTAGGGGTCGCTCGTTAGGCTGTTCGTCATGATGAGCGAGCTTCCTGACATGCGGGCGTCCGACGCCGAGCGCGAGCGGGTCGCGGAGGCCCTGCGCGAGGCCGTGACCGAAGGACGGCTGGACATGGAGGAGTTCGAGCAGCGGCTGGACGCCGCGTACAAGGCCCGTACGCACGGTGAGCTGGTCCCGCTGGTACGGGATCTCCCGGCGCCGGGCACCGCGTCCGCGGTCGTGCCCGGTGCGTCGTCGGCCCCGGTGTCGCCGGCCGACGCGAGCTGGCCGGAGCGGATCGGCGGCACGCCGACCTCGAAGGGTGCCGTCGGCGTGCTGGGCGGTTTCTCGCGCAAGGGCCGCTGGACGGTGCCGCGTGTGTTCACGGCGTTCTGCTTCTGGGGCGGCGGCGAGATCGATCTGCGGGACGCGCGGTTCGAGGACCGCGAGGTGGTCATCCGCTGTTTCGCCATCATGGGCGGCATGCAGGTCATCGCGCCGCCGGATCTCGATGTCGAGGTGTCGGGCATCGGCATCATGGGCGGCTTCGGTGACCGGGGCGGCGATGTGGCGGCCGCCGGCTCCCCGCGGGTGAAGATCACCGGCTTCGCCGTCTGGGGCGGTGTCGGTGTCGAGCGCAAGTGGGCGCGGGCCGAGCGCAAGCGGCTGCGCGAGGAGCTGCGGCGGGAGCGGCTGGAGGGCGAGTCGCGTGACGGCCTGGACGGCGGGGAGCCGCGCAAGAGGCTGGAGTGACGGGGCTTTGCACGTGAGTACGGCCGGGTGGGGGGACTCCCACCCGGCCGTTGTCGCATTTCCCGTCGCGGTTCCCTGGCGCGTTCCCTGTGTTTACAGCGCGGCCGAGGCCTGTCCCTTGAGGGTTTCGAGGTCCACGGCATCGGCCATCGCCCGGTAGCCGGCGTCGCTGGGGTGGAGGTGGTCGCCGGAGTCGTACAGCGGCAGCAGCCGCTCCGGGTCCGCCGGGTCGCGCAGGGCCGCGTCGAGGTCCACGACGTCGTCGAAGACCTGCCCGGACCGGATCTGCTCGTTGACGGCCTGGCGCACGGACTCCTGGACCGGCTTGCCGCCCCGGTGCCCGCCGAAGGGCATCAGCGTCGCCCCGACGACGCGCAGCCCGCGCGCGTGTGCCCGCTCGACCAGCTTCCGCAGCCCCGCGGTGATGCGGGAGGGGTCGGTCTGCTGCGGCAGACGGAGGATGTCGTTGACGCCCAGCTCCATGACCACGACCCGTACGCCCGTGCGGGTGAGGACGTCACGTTCGAAGCGGTCGAGGGCGCTCGGGTTGTTCGCGGGCACGGTGGCCGAACTGCCGAGCAGGACGCGGTTGCCGCTGATGCCCTGGTTGAGGACGCCGTAGGCGGGCGCGCCCGGCTCGGTGCGCAGCCGGGCCGCGAGGAAGTCCGTCCAGCGCCGGTTGGTGTTCGGGGTGGAGGTGACGCCGTCGGTGATCGAGTCGCCGATCACGGCGACGGCGCCCTTCGCGTCCTTGCTCCAGACGTCCACGGCGGTGAGGTAGCGCCAGTACTTGGTCTTCGTCCGGTAGCGCGCGCCGTCGAGGTCCTCGGCCCGGTCGCCGTGGGCGAGGTAGGAGGTCTGACGGGCGTGCGGGTGATGGGTGACCGGGCCCGAGGGGGTCGGCGAGTACGTGGTGACGAGCAGATCGGCCGCCTGGGGGACGACGAGCCGCACGGGGTCGCTGATGACGGAGTGCCCGGCGGGGATCGTCACCGTGGGCCGTGCGCCGAAGGTCAGCCGGCGCATGCTGCCGGAGGCCGCGTCGGCGGTGCCGGGCCCGGCGGCGAGGGCGAGGGACACATGGGTGAGGGCCAGCGGCTGGGTGCCGTAGAGGTTGGAGAGCTGGATGCGCGCGCCGGTGCCGCCGATGGTGGTGTGCACGACGTTGCGGATCGACTGTCCGGCGTAACCGTTCGGGGTGTTCGGCTCGGCGGCGGACGGTGAGGTGGACCAGGAGCCGATCCACGCTCCCGAGGCGGCCGACGTGGCGGGGCGGCCGGGCTCGGGCACCTTCGTCGCGGAGCGTCCCTCGGGGCCGCCGACCCCGAGGAATATCGCGGTCGAGACGACGATCACGAGGGCCGCCAGCGCGGCGAGCACGGCATAGGCCGTACCGCGGGGCAGGGGAGGCCTGTTCATGGGCGGACTTCTCCTGGAGGGGGGAATGCGGAGCGGACGGCTCCGAGGGGTCGGGTCCACGGGACGGGACTGGCACTGATCAGCAACAGCGCCCTCGCGGTCCGATCGCCTCGCCATGATCCCACGGTGGGGCGCGGGTGTGCTGAGCGGCAAAAGGTCACGGGAAGGCCTGGGAAACGATCGGAGAACGGTCGGGGGAAAGCGGTCACACAAGTGGCCACGGAAGCGGCGACGGAACGGTCACGACTGTCGCAGAAGCGGTCACGGGACATGCCCCACGCCGAGGCGTGTCACATGCGACTTGTCAGACGACGGGAACTCCAGGTCCGTTCCCCGAGTACCCCGGGTAGGGACAATGCACATGACGACAGCCGGAACGGGTGGTACGGATGATTCAGTCCAATTCGGGGGAGTCGGCTGCCGCCGAAAGGGTGATGCCCGCTCGGCCCGGCGGATTCACCTACAGCGCGGCCGACGAGGAGAAGCGGCGCGGGGTGCGCCGGATGAAGGCCACGGCGACGGGCCTGCTGGCCGTCGTCGCCGTGATCTACGCCCTCGCGAAGTGGGCACAGTCCTCCGGCGCGGGCGGCTGGGCGGCCTATGTGGCGGCCGCCGCCGAGGCCGGCATGGTCGGCGCGCTCGCCGACTGGTTCGCCGTCACCGCGCTCTTCCGTCGCCCGATGGGCCTGCCCATCCCGCACACGGCCATCATCCCGACGAAGAAGGACCAGCTGGGCGTCTCCCTCGGTGAATTCGTCGGTGAGAACTTCCTCTCCGGCGACATCGTGCGCGGCCGGCTGCGCGCGGTCGGCATCGGTTCCCGCCTGGGCACCTGGCTCGCCGATCCGGACCACGCCGACCGGGTCACCGCCGAGCTGGCCACCGCGCTGCGCGGCGCGCTGACCGTTCTGCGCGACTCCGATGTCCAGGCGGTCGTCGGCGAGGCCATCAACCGGCGGGCCGACGCACAGGAAATCGCCCCGGGTCTCGGGGCGATGCTGGAGAAGATCGTCGCGGACGGCGGCCACCACCGGGTCGTGGACCTGGTGTGCGTCCGCGCGCACGACTGGCTCGTCGAGCACAGCGACTCGGTGATGGACGCCGTCACGGGCGGCGCGCCCGGCTGGACGCCGCGCTTCGTGGACCGCAAGGTCGGCGAGCGGGTCTACAAGGAGCTGCTGCGCTTCGTGACCGAGACCCGCGACATGCCGGACCACCCGGCGCGCGGTGCCATCGACCGCTTCCTCGCGGACTTCGCCGAGGAGCTCCAGTCCGACACGGACACCCGGGAGCGGATCGAGCGGCTCAAGTCCGAGGTGCTGGGCCGCGCCGAGGTGCAGGACCTGATCGCCTCGGCGTGGGGTTCGGTGCGGGCGATGATGGTCGCGGCGGCCGAGGACGAGCGCAGCGAGCTGCGGATGCGGGTCCGCGCCTCGATTCTCTCCCTGGGCGCGCGCATGACGAGCGACGACCGGCTCCGCGCCAAGATCGACGGCTGGCTGGAGGACGCGGCCGTCTATGTGGTGACGACGTACCGGGACGAGATCACGCTGCTGATCACGGACACGGTGGCGAGCTGGGACCCCGAGCAGACCACCCGCAAGATCGAGGCCCACATCGGCAGGGACCTGCAGTTCATCAGGATCAACGGCACGGTGGTGGGCGCGCTGGCGGGCCTGGGCATCTTCACGGTGTCGCGCCTGCTGGGGGCGTGACGCGTTGCCCCTGCCGGGGGGCCACCGGACTCGGTGTGCCCCCCCGGGGCTGTCAAACCGAAGGAGACGGCCCAGTCCTACTCGCCCTTCCAGAAAACGGTGACGACGTTCCAGCCTCCGGTACTGATGCCGACGATGACCACCAGCTCACCGTTGGACATTCCGAGCGTGTACTTCCAGTTGCCGTTCCGCTGGCAGGAGGCGGTTCGGGCGCCGATACGGACACCGTTCCTGATTTCGTCCTCGCTCACCCCGCGCTCGGCCATGCGCTGCAGGGCGTGCTTGCTGAACCCTTTGAAGTCTTGCGGTGCGACGTCCGTGTAGCAAGTCTGGGTGTTTTCGTGTCCGCCCCTGCCGGGGGGACCCACGGTCGCCGTTGCGGCCACCGCCGGGCCGGAGATCGACGCCACCGCTGCGGTGACAAGACTGACGGCCAAGAGGCGAAGGCGCTGCGAACTGTTCACGGTGTTTCCCTTTTCCGGTGCTGTTTGCGCGGCTTGTCGGCCGCTGGGGAAAAGGTGCCAGGTGTCGGTCTACGTCCGGTTCACAGGCGATCAACAGTGGTTGTCGCCGGTACCACCCGCTCGCGTCGTGCGGGCGCGTGTATGTCGTCACCCCCCGAATGGCGGCGTTCGGCCGGAACGCCGGGGGGAACCCATGGGGAGCCCGGAGCCCACCGATCGAAGAGGAGATGAGGCATGGGATCAGGCGAGGACACACCGACGCGGCCGGTGCGCATCATGCCGCTCGGAGACTCGATCACCGAGGGCTGGGGAAGCGCCACGTGGGCCGGCTACCGGGAGGAGCTGTTCAACGAGCTGCACCGGCTCGGTCACGACATCGACTTCGTCGGTCCCCGCAATGACGTCTTTCAGCCGGAGGGCGACCCCGACCACGCGGGGGCGTCCGGTATCACCATTCAGGGCCTCACCGCCGTGGTCCCGGCGTGGGTCTCCGCCGCCGCTCCGGACTGGGTGCTGCTGCACATCGGCACCAACAACATGTACGACGACAACGCCACCCTCGCCCCCGGCTACCTGCGCGACCTGCTGGACGCCATCCAGCAGGCCTGTCCGGCGGCGCACATCCTGCTGGCCTCGATCATCCCCTCCCGGTTCGCTCCCTTCCAGAAGCACATCGACGAGTACAACCAGCATGTCAGGAAGATCGCGGAGGAGCGGGCCGACCGGGGGGTCCACTTCGTCGACATGGCCCCGGCCCTGACCGCCTCGGAGTCCGGGCAGGACGACGACCTGTCGGACAACGTCCACCCCAACCTCCAGGGGTACGCGAAGATGAGCAAGGTCTGGCGGGACGCCTTGCACCCGCTGCTCCCCGCCCCCGAAGGCGGCCCGATCCTCACCCGCAACCCCCACTTCCAGACCACCCGCTTGTCCGCCGCCCACCAGGCCGACCGGGGGTGGGACCGCGGATACTTCCCCGGCTGGGACAACGAAGGCGTCAACGCCTACGCGGCCGAACTGGCCGGCAGCGGCAACGGCTCCAACGCGGTGGGCATGTTCACCGCTCCGCCCATGTACAAAGGCATCTCCACCCGGCTGGCGACCACCCCTCAGGTGCCGGTGCGCGTCACCTTCCGGACCAAGTCCAACTCCCTTGGCCCGGCCTACGCGTGTGACCCGAACGCCGGATCCGACCACACCTTCACCATCGAGGCCGACGGCCACCCTCCGGCCACGATGACCGCTGACGGAAGCTGGCGCACGCTCACCTACGACTTCACTCCCACGGCCACGTTCACCACACTGCGCTTCTCCCCGAACAGCCAGCCGGGCTGCGGCCCCCTGATCACCGACGTCCTGGCGCGCGAAGTCTCCACCTGAGCGCCCCCGACCGGTGGCGGGCGGGGGCGGCACCGGTTCATCCCGCGGAAGCCGGGGTGACGTGGACGGGATTGGAGGGCGATTCCTCGTCGCCGACGGTGAAGGTGAGGGCCGTGGTGCCGGTGGGAGCGTCTTCGGACGCCTCGACGGCCACCCACATCAGGGCCGATCCGCCGACGGGGACGTTCAGGCGGGCCCTGTCGACGGTGAGCGACTGCCGGTCGTCCGAGAGGTGCCCGGGGTAACGGGTCTCGCCGACGTCCGGGCACCACACGGTCAGCAGGTGGTCGGGTCCGCCTTCGGCGACGAAGGACAACCCGTGCTCGGCCGGCAGGGCGGCGGTGACCTTCGCGTCGGTGAGCAGGGCGGAAGTGCCCGTGTTGCGTACCTTTACGCCCGGGTAACCCGGCGGGCCGCCCTGCTTGAGGGTGACATCCGGCGGCCCGCCCGGCTCCACCTCGAACCCTGCCGGGACCACGACGGTCACGGGCGTGGAGGCGGAGTCCTTCTCGCCGACGGAGAACGACAGGGCGGTGCGCGTCGGCTCGGCGTCCTCGGCCGCGCTGACGTCCACCCACATGACGGAGTGCGACCCGGTGCCGGAGAGGCCGGGGTCGACACCGGTGAAGGTGAGGGTCTGTCCGTCCTCCGAGAACTGCCCGGTGTGGACGGTGGTCGCGCCGTGGGCGTCCAGAACGGTCAGCTGGTTGTCCGGATGGCCGGGCTGCCCCCACACCAGCCGGGTGTCCGAGGGGAGGGTGGCGGTGATGGTCTGCGGGGCGATCGGGTCGTTCGTGCCGCCGGTCAGTTTCACGCCGGGGTAGCCGACGGCTCCGCCCTGCTCCAGGATGACGTCCGGCGGCCCGCCGGGCTCGACCGAAAAGGCCGACCTGCTGATGACCACGGGAGTGGAGTCGGAGGAACGCTCGCCGACCGTGAAGCGCAGGGCGGTGTGTGTGGAGAGCGCCTCGGGGATGGCGCTGACGGCGACCCACATCACCCTCTTGCCGCCCGGCGGAATATCCAGGGCGACGCCGTCGAAGAACAGAGTCCGCCCGTCGGACGAGAGCGTCCCCGGATACACCCCGCCGTCCAGCACCGTCAGTTGATGGTCCGGCTGCCCCGCGACACCCCACTGGAGGCCCTTGTCGGCGGGCAGTTCCGCGGTGACGGTCCTGCTGCCGACCGGTGTCGCGCCGGTGTTCGTCACGACCACGCCCGGGAAGCCGGTGATGCCGCCAGGGACCAGCAGCACGTCGGGCGGCCCGCCGGGTGCCACCTCGAACCGTTCCGGCGGGACGCTGTTGTCGGTGACCTTGAACCTCGTCAGGCCGCCGATGTCACTGATGTCCGGCTGGTCGGCTTCCCATTCCCGGTAATTTCCCCTCTGGCTGCCGTGCTGCCATGCGAGGATCCTGGCCCTTCGGCCGACCTCAACGGACAGGAATGTGTCGTTGAGCGGGTCTTCCTCGGCGAACCTGACTTTGTCACCGATTCCGTAAGTGTGGGTGTCACCCGTGTAGTTGAGGCCCGTGTGGAACGTGACCTGGTCGTCGTTCATTCTTCCCCCCTCTCGGTGCTGCCTTGCCGGTGGGCGGTGGTGCGCGGTGGCTCGGGTCAGAGGTTGAACCGGTCGATTTTCAGCACCCAGTTCTGTACGCCGCCGTAGCCGTCGGGGTTTTTGCCGAGCTTCAGCTTCACCCGCGCGGTCACATCCCGTAGGGCGAGTTCGGGTTCGAAGCGTGCCGTGCGGATCAAGGTGTGGCTGGACCACTCGACGTTGCCCCGGGCGGTCGCATAGCGGTGGTTGTCGCTGAGGGGTTCGGCTTGCTGGTCGCCGAAGAAGACTGTCGCCTTCAAGAGCTCGTTGTTGTTCGGGGCCGAGCAGAGCGTTTCCGCGCTGAACGTGGCCACGAACACGGCGCCCAGCGAAGGACGCCCCTGGCCGAGTTTGAGATCGATCTCGGCTCCGGGTACGGCGACCCATGCATCGCTGGTGGTCTCGAAGCGCGTGGTGTCCCATACCGCGTAGGTGACGTCTGCGGGTTTGGCGATACGGAAGGACTTGTTCGGGGCAGGCGTGCTCACGTATGTCGTCCCTTCTCCTCAGGGGTGACGACCATTAGTGATCGGTTCGTCACTGAGTGTTGCTATCAAAATGGCTGCCCCGGCCATTGATGGGCTCATGCGTGACCAACTGCGATTGTCCGAAAGCCGATTGGGTGACGATGCTTGTTCGCTGATGCATGCGGATATCGGACGCGGTTGCGACTTCGAATTCCAGTACCTATGTCGGGGTTCCGGGATCACCCTTATGGGTGAACTGGTGCTGCGTCGCCGCCGCCCCGGCCCGTCAGGTTTGAGCCGTCATCGTCCATGAGTAGCGGCGAGGGAAACCGGCTTCGTAGACACTTCTCTCCCACCTCGCTCAGCGCGCCTCTGTAGTGAGGTGGGCACGGGGTGTCGGCGGCCGGCCGCAGCAGTGCCCGGCGGCGCAAAACGTTTACTGGACAGAACCGTGCGGCGGCCAGCAAAGTCTCTGATATCCCCTGCGCAAACTCTGCTTGTCGGTATCTATCGGGCTGCCCTGAGGGCGGACGATGGACTCGCCAATCCCACCCTGCCCACCTGCCTCGTACACCGGGCGAAGCTTTGCCTTCGCGCACCCCTCGCCCAGGCCATCCGCATTCCCGTAACACTGTTTGGAGGGAATTCACACCCGTGGACACGATGGCACCCCACCTGCCCAGACTGGTCGCGACTCCCACAGCACGCCGCATGTCCCTCATGGCCCGGGTGTACGGATACCCGCCGGCCCACAACGCGGGCTCGGAGTGGATGCTCCACTCGATGCTGCGACCGCTGGCCGAACGCGGCCACCATGTGACGGTCTGGCTCTCGCACCCGGGGAGTATTCGGAAGAGCTACGAGATCGACGGGGTGCGGGTCGTCCCGTACCAGGAGGGCACCGACTTCGCCGCACACGCTCATCGGGCGGACGTGCTGCTGTCGCATTTCGAGAACGTCCCCCTCGTGGCGGGGCTCGCCAGAGACCGTCGGATACCCGTGGCCGTGATCTGTCACGACGACTTCACTTCCAGCTTCCACAATGCGGCGGGCGCCGATCTCGTCGTGTACAACAGCGAGTGGATCCGGCGGGAAGGCGAGATCTTCTACGCCCGTTACCCACGGGAATTCCTGCCCAGGAACAGCATCGTCGTCCGGCCGCCGGTGATCGCGGAGGAATACCGAACCGAGCCCGGCGATTGCGCGACTCTCGTCAACCTCAACCCCGACAAGGGCGGCGAGCTCTTCTGGCAGATCGCCGCCTGGACACCGGAATGGGAGTTCCTCGGTGTCCGCGGCGCCTACGGACAGCAGATCATGCCACCGCCGCGGCTGCCCAACTGCGAGGTCCTCGACGGCGTGCCCGGACAGCTCATGCGTGAGCACGTCTACAGCCGGGCGCGCGTGATGCTCATGCCGAGTCTGTACGAGTCCTGGGGACGGGTGGCGGTGGAGGCGTTCGCCTCGGGCATCCCGGTGATCGCCCATCCCACCCCCGGGCTGGTCGAGTCCCTGGGGGAAGCCGGCATCTTCGCCTACCGCGACGACCTCAACGCCTGGATCCACGCTCTGACGTCCCTGCGGGACCCGGATAACTGGGCCCGTGCCTCCCGTCGGGCCAAAGCCCGGTCCGGCGAGCTGAGTTCGGCTCCCGACCTCGATATCTGGTGCGACGCCGTCGAATCGCTGACGACCACGACGCGCACGCGGAACGGCTCCCGCAGGCGCGACATCGGCACGCTCGTCGATGCCGGTGAGATGACTGTCGATCTGCAACGGAAGGAAGGTACGCCATGACCCAGACGACGCAGAGTATGTGCACCTCCACGCCGGGATACAACCGCTGTGTGCGGTTCGACGTCACTGGCGGGGTTCAGGATTTCCGTGTTCCCGACGGAGTGACCTCACTTGATGCCCGCGTCTGGGGCAGCGGTGGTGGCGGCCCTCTGGGCGGTGGCGGCGGGTTTTCCTCGGGGGTCGTTTCGGTGACGCCGGGCGAGGTGCTCCGGGTAGTGGTGGGAACCACGCCGGGGTTCGGCGGTGGGGCCAAGCAGGGCGGGGGGATGAGCGGTCTCTACCGCACCGGGACGGGCCCCCTCCTCATCGCCGGCGGCGGAGGCGCGAGTGATGCGGCTGGGAGGCTCGCCGGTGGTGCGGGTGGCGGTCAGCGCGGGGGCGACGGGACGGGCCGGGCCTCCGGGTCGTTCAGCGGGAGCCCGGCACGCGGTGCCGTAGGGCGGACAGGCGGGGCCGGGGTGATCTGCCGCCCTGGGCCCGTTGCGGGCAAGGGGGGCGACCTGGGCCAGAACGGGGGTGACGGCGGCGGGTTGATTCCGCTGCCGGGCATGGGCGGAGGCGGTGGCAACGCCCTGGCAGGCGACTACCACGGTGGTGGGGCCGGATACGCGGGTGGTGGCGGTGGCGGCGGCGTTGGCGGAGCCCAGGGCTCTTACGTATCCGGCGGCGCGGGTGGCTCTGGCTTCGCGTCGGGGCCTGGGGTGTCGGGTGGTGTGACGGTTGCGGGCTCGGGGACGAATGCTGCGGGCAGGACCGACCCCTTGTACCAGTCCCCGGTCGGTGACGCGGGCAGGCCGGGGCAAGTAGTGCTTCAGTGGGCGGATTTCACCGTGGCGCCGGGCGGACCGCCGGATGTGGAGCTGGTCCAGGGCGGACCGGTCGGGTACCCAGGAGTCCACGTCGAAGCCGACGTGGCGTTCGACCCGGTATCCGTGTCCGTGGCCCTGCCCACCGGCCGGGACCTGCGCTTCGGCACGCAGACGCTTCCCGACCACCAGCTGACCGTCCAGAACACCAGCGGCCAGACCACCACATACACGGGAGTCCTCTCGGCGGACGGCACGACGCTCGTCTTCTCGGACGTGGACCTGGCACTGCCCGGGACAACGGTGCTGTGGGTCGCCGTGAGCGCCGGCCACGACGCCCCGCTCGGAGCCACCGGCCTGACCTTCACCGTGGGAGGAAAGACCTCCCCCTCCACAACGATCGTCGTCATGCCGGGCTTCACCGTGTCGCCGGGCGGCGACCCTGTGACCGCGGAACGGGGAGGGGATCCCGTCTACCCGGGCGTGGAGGTGCGCAATAACGGGACGCAGGGCATCCCGCCGCAAACCGTCATCGTGACTCTGCCGGCCGGCGCCGACATGCGATTCGGTACGCCGACCAGCCCCGATCACCAATTGACCGTCTGGAAGGCCGGCGGAAACACCACGGTGTACGCGGGAAGCATCTCCGCCGACGGACAGTCTCTGACCTTCTCCGACGTCGACCTCGAAGTCGCCAACGTCGGTTCACAGTCCGTGATGTGGGTCTGCGTGAGCGCGGCCGACACCACGCCCGTCGGCCCCACCAGCGTGGAGTTCTCCGTCGGCGGCCGGACCTCGCCGTCCACGACCGTCGACGTCATTTGAGGGACGCAGCGGCATCGTGTCCCCCTTCTGCGGAAGGGGGACACGTGCTGTCGCCGTGGAACCGGGAATTTCGTAGATTCACCCGGTGACCTACGACATCACGCTCGTGCGCGTACGGCCGGGCCTGACGCTTCAGGAGACGCTCGACCGTCTCAACGCCGACTTCGACCCCGATGCCGACCTGCCCCTGCTCCGGCTCACCGACGCACAACGGGCCGAGTGGGGTCGCATCCTGGAGCGGGTCTCGCGGGAGGTCGGGTCCGTCGAGTCCGAGGAGTACCTGTACAGCCTGACCCTTGAAACGGTTGGTCCGCCGGGACGCGTGCAGTTCGACTACTGCGGGGACACGGCCAACATAGAGGTCGCTTACCGCCACTCGGGTCCGGCGGCGTTGGCGGTGATGGAACGGGCCTATCGCATCGCTCGCATCGTCGAGGAAGAGAGCGGCCTGACCGGCCATGACTTCGAGGTGGACCAGCCCACGTGGTCCGGTGACCCGGTCAAGGCTGCCGCCCGGCTGAGCGGCGTTTCCGGTTGGGCCCAGCAGCACTTGAGTTAGCAGATCGCCGAGCGATGACAGTGCCCATTCCGTCAGACGTAAACGATGCGGACGACAACCCCCCGACGGTTGCTTCGCGCCGATCGGAGTCATCCTTGACCGGGGTGGAGCCATGGCCGCACGGGTCGCTGGTCAAGCGCCGTTCTCGCCGCGGGCAAGGCGCTCGAAGAGGTGTTCGTCTTCTTCATCGGCGCCCGTGCCGACCAGTGCCCAGCGGACCAGAGCGGCAGGCAGCTCAGCCGCAGGGACATGCTCGATCTCGCGGTCGAACTCCTCGGCCTGGTCGGCTGCCATGGTGGCGCGGATGGCCGCGATGGTGCCGGGCAGCTCGACGAGCTCGCCCCCGATGACGGTCTTGAGGGTGGCGTCCACGGTGGTGGCCTCCTTCTTCCTGTCACTTAAGCTACGCCCGCCGCGCCCGGCATGTAGCCCGCCATTGGGTACCGGCGTTCGTCGCAATCAGACGGCTGACGCGGGTGCCGCCCAGCGGGGCGCGCCCACGCCGCTCGTCCCCCAGCGGATGCCGAGCCGTACGATGCGCGCCACGTGGCGGGCTGCCGCGCGGTCCGTTTTGCGGGCTCGGCGTGGGGGTGGCGTGGTGGTCGGCGCCAGCTCTGCCGGGCGCAGGGCGCCGTAGTCCGTGAACCGTCTGGTTCCGCAGTCGTTGCAGCGCGCCTCGCCACGGGTCTGTGTCCAGCCCGACCGGTGCCCGCAGGCCCCGGACCAGCTGCCCTGGCCCTTCACAGCGCGTGTGCCCTGCGTCGGTGCGAACGGACGGCGACGAGGGCGTCGCCGGCCTTCTCCTCGTCGCCGTCCGCGATGGCCCGTCGCCGGGCGGTTTCGAGTTCGGCGCACTCGGCGCAGTTCATGAGACGCGTCGTCGCGGCACGGGCCGCCGCCCGCTCCTCGCTCGTCGCCAACCGCAGGACGTCCGAGGGGACTTCCCACTCCAGGCCGCCGCCGGGCGTTCTGACCTGCACGCGGTCTCCGACGTGCCCCATCACCTGCATGAGCCGATTCTCCCGGGTGTCCATCACGAACACACCCACCCTGTATGTCATTCAGCTACACCCTTCCAAGGCTCGAATGCACGCCAACGCATCCACCCCAGGCGCAACTTGCGCCGAACAATTTCAGCGGTGGGCGCGGCGTATCCAGAATGCATCCGCGTGGCGCTCACGACAAACTTCAATCGATGGAGCGACAAATTGAAGAACGACACTTTGTGGACTGGCACTTGGGGCTTCAATTGGCCAGTATTCGGGGTCCCGGCCGCCGGGGTCGGGAGCACAGATCAGCGGAGGAGCTACGCGTGGGACAGCAGGCACATCGCACCGCCAGGCGTCGCAGGCTCGGGGCAGAGCTGAGGGCGCTCCGGGAAGCGGCGAAGGTCTCACCGGAGGAGGCGGCGGTCGCCATCCACGGTGACAGGTCGAAGATCAGTCGGCAGGAGACCGGTCGCCACCGTGTCACTCGCCTTGAGCTGGATGTCCTGCTGAGCCTCTACAAGGTCAAGGACGAGAGAACGCGAGAGTGTCTGGTCGCCCTTGCGTCCGAGGGGCACAAGCGGAGCTGGTGGCGTCAGTACGGCGAAACCCTGCGACCGAGCTTCAAGGAAGGACTGTCCCTGGAATCCGATGCGACAAAGATCCGTGCCTTCCAGTCGCAAGTGATTCCTGGTCTCCTGCAAACCAGGCCCTATGCAACCGCAGTAATGACTGGTTCGGATCCGCTACCCGAGGAAGAGCTTGAGTTCTATCTCGATCTGCGGATGGAACGGCAGGAAGTCCTGCGGCGGGAAGAGCCGCCGAGCTACATGTGCATCATGCCCGAAGGCGTCCTTCGTCAGCAGATCGGCGGGGCGGCGGTGATGGCGGAGCAACTGCGGCGGTTGGTCGGTCTCAGCCAGTCGTCTGAGATGACGATCCAGGTCACCCCCCTGTCTCAGACCACCTTCACCTGTACAGGTGGCTCGTTCGACATCTTCTCCTACCCGGATCCCATGGGCCTGGAGGTGGTTCAAGTCGAATATCTCGACGGCGCCCTGTACCTGGAGGAGGATGAGGCCGTCACAAAGTACGGGCGCGCGTGGGGACGACTTCAGGCAGCGGCTCTCCCGGCGCAGCAGTCCATCGAGCTGATTGCATCGATCGCACGTGAACTTGAATCTGAGTGAGGTACGCGTGAAACGCCACAATCTGCCCGCATACGCGTGGCGCAAGTCCTCCTACAGCGATAACCAACAGGTCGGGTGTGTCGAGGCGCAGCTGACCGACGACGGCCTCATAGCCATCGGCGACAGCAAGGACCGCACCAGAGGCGCCTTCATCTTCACGCCATCCGCGTGGACGTCCTTCGTCGGCGCCGTCCGGCGCGACGCGTTCAGCAGCCGGGCTGCGGGATGAGGGGATCAGGCGGCCGGAGCAAGCTCATGTTCAAGAAGAGCAGCTACAGCTCCGTCGTCGAGAACTGCGTGGAGATCGCTATACCCGGGAGCGACGGGGCCGCCCCCATAGCGATACGCGACTCGAAGAATCCAGACGGCCCCATACTCTGGTGCGGCCCCCGCGCCTACCGCTCGTTCACCCGAGCCGTCAGAGCGGGTGAGCTTCGTCCCCGGTAGCGGCAGCTACCGCGCGCTCAACGAGCCGGCAGCATGCCCTACCGCTCGTAGCGGGAACGGTAGAGAACAACCAGTGCCAGCCCCGCCCCCAGCATGACCAGCCCCCCGCCGAACGCCATCGACGCGCTCATCGGCGGCCCGCTGTGGGCCAGCTCGTGGCCGTCGCCCGCCACCGGCCCCGCATGCGGGCCTACATTCGGACGCACCGTCGGGGGTGGCATCGGGCGGGGCAGAGGGGGCAGGGGCCGGGCCCCCGCCGTGGGGGCGGCGGGTGTCGCCGTCGCTGACGGGCTGCCCGGCGAGCCGCCCGCCGTCGGGGTCAACGGGCTCGGCCGCGTCGCGGCAGACGCGCTCAGCGCGGCCAGAGCGCACACGAGCAGCACGCCGCCGAGCGCGGTCGCCAGGACCGCCAGGCCGGCCGTACGGGACCTTCCGCCCTCTTCCTTGCGCATGTACGAAAATATGCATGGACAAGGGTGCGGAACCCGGCAACACACGCGCCGGGTCCCCCGTACGTACGCCCGCCGCTACGCCTCCTTGAGTACCTGCCGCTGCCGCCCCAGGCCGTCGATCTCCAGCTCCACCACGTCCCCGGCCCGCAGATACGGCTTGGGTTCCGGTTGGCCCATGGCCACGCCCGCCGGGGTGCCGGTGTTGACGACGTCGCCGGGGTACAGGGTCATGTACTGGCTGACGTACCGCACGATCTGGGCGACCGGGAAGATCTGGTCGGCCGTGCTGCCGTCCTGCCGCAGCTGCCCGTTCACCCACAGGCGCAGCCGCAGGTCCTGCGGGTCGGGGACCTCGTCGGCGGTGACGAGCCACGGGCCCAGCGGATTGAACGTCTCGCAGTTCTTGCCCTTGTCCCACTGGCCGCCGCGCTCCATCTGGAACGCCCGCTCCGAGACGTCGTTCGCCACCGCGTACCCGGCTATCGAGGCGAGCGCCTGCTGGTCGGTCTCCAGGTAGCGGGCCGTCCGGCCGATGACGACGGCCAGCTCGACCTCCCAGTCGGTCTTCTCGCTGCCGCGCGGCACGAGCACCGTGTCCTCCGGGCCGACGACCGTGTCCGGGGCCTTGAGGAAGAGCACCGGCTCGGCGGGGACCTTCACCCTGAGCTCGGCGGCGTGGGCGTGATAGTTCAGGCCCACGCAGACGATCTTGCCGATGCGGCCGACGGGCGGGCCGATCCGCAGGCCGGACGGGTCGAGCGCGGGCAGGACGCGGGCGCCGACGGCGGCCCGGACGTGCTTGAGCGCCGACTCGTCCGCGAACAGCCCGGCGTCCACGTCGGGCACCAGGGCCGACAGGTCGCGCAGCGTGCCTTCCTCGTCCAGCAGCGCCGGGCGTTCCGCACCCGCCGGTCCCACACGCAACAGCTTCATCCGTACGACTCCCACGGTCGAAGGGACGGCCCGGACGGCCTTGTCCGGACCGGCCGATGGGGGACGGCCATCAGGTGAACTGGCCGATCGTGCAAGAACGGCGGCTCCCTCCGCAAGTCCGCGTCCGGCAGTTGGACCGTCACATGGCGGCTCACACGCGGGCCTTGGCCGTCGGCTTCGCCGTCCGAAGGGGCGTCAGGTACGCCCGTTCGGCCGCAGTCCAGGCCGTGGTGGCCGCCAGATAGAGGCCGGCCGCCAGGGGCACGATCGCGGCGGTGACGAGCGTGCCGAAGGTGAGCAGCGGAAGGATCTTGGTCAGGCTCGCCATGCCCGGTACCTGGTCGGCCCCCGGGACCGGCATCGTGGCGGCCGCCTTGCGGCTGCGGGTGTACGTCCACGTCGCCACGGCCGCGATCAGGGCGAACAGGCCCAGGTAGACGAGGCCCTGCGGGCCGAACGCCCCGCCGTGGCCGAGCGCGTCGGCCCACCGGCTGCCGAGCGGGGCGCCCAGCAGGGTGTGGTCGAGCAGGCCGTCGCCGCCGGAGCCGGTGGCGAAGAGGTGGTACATCACATAGAACACGGGCAGCTGCACCATGGACGGCAGGCAGCCCGCCATCGGCGACGAGCCGGCCTTGGCGTACATCTCGCTCGCCGCCTTGTGCAGCCTCTCCGGGTGGTTCTTGTGCTTGCGGCGCAGCTTCTCGAGCTCGGGCGCGAGCGCGGCGCGGGCCCCCTCGCCGCGCGCCGCCGACCTGGCCAGGGGGTGCAGGGCGAGCCGGACGCCCAAGGTGAACAGGACGATCGCGGCGGCCGTCGCCGAGGTGCCGAAGAGCGGGTCGATGACGTCGGCGAGGTGGGACAGCAGGGTGCCGAGGAATGCGAAAACGGACATGGATGAGCCCTCCACGGGGTCTCGTCGTGCCGGAAACGGAAGGGGTTTCGGCGTGACGAGCCGCGCGGGCTCAGCTCAGCTCAAAATGCAGTGCAGTGCAGTGCAGTGGCGGGAGCGGAGCGCCTACGCGGCCGTCGGGAGGAGACGGCCGGGCGCTCGGGGCCGGGGACGGCCCTGGGCATCGGGATCGCGTTGGGCGAGGAACGCCGTACGCAACTCCCGGTCCCGTATCGCGGTGCGTATGCGGGTCGGCGTGAGCGGACCCGTGACGCGGGCGGCGAGAACGGCGCAGGCCAGCAACGCGGCCGCGACGGCCGTCGTCGCGGCCAGTGCCACGACGCCCACCAAGCCGCTCTGTACGAGGAGCAGTTCGGCCAGCAGGAAGAGGAGCACGCTCACGTGCGTACGCAGGGTGCCGCGCAGGACATGACGCATGCTGTGCTCCCCCTCCCCGAAGGCCGTTCGTTCGCGACCGTTCGATCAGTCGTTCGTTCCGATGCTAGACCGTGCCACTGACAACCGGCACGTCCGGGCCCGGATCCGTCGCCAGCACCTCGGAATCCGGTCGTTCGTCCACGGTCCTCGGCCCCAGCCAGGAGACCGCCAGCGCGACCACCAGGTTCAGTCCGAGGGCGACCGCCCCCGCGTTCACGCCCCACAGCGGGTCGTTCTCGGTGAAGACCAGCGCGCACACCAGGGTGCCGCCCGCCACGAGACCGCTCACCGCACCCCAGAGCGTCAGCTTCCGCCACACCAGGCCCAGCAGAATCATGGGCACGAGCTGTGCCATGCCTTCGTAGGAGATGAGCGACAGCCGCACGAGCGTATTGGGCTCGGTATAGGTGAGCAGCAGGGCCAGTCCGCCCGCCGCCACGACCACCACTTGGGCGCCCGTCTTCTGCCGGTCCGGGCGGCCCGCCAGGCCGGGCATGACGCCCAGCACGCTCTTGCCCCACATGGTCCCGATGACCAGCATGAACACCGCCATCGGCACGATCGACGACAGGGCCGCCGCGACTCCGATCACCCCGACCGCCCACGCGGGCAGGGAGTCCACCACGAGCTTGAACAGCGCCAGGTTCGACCCCGGGCCGGCCAGCCCCGGCACCACGAAGATCGCCGCCATGCCCAGCAGCATCGGCACGAACAGCAGCACGTTGTAGAACGGCAGCAGCATCGCGTTGCGGCGCAGCCCGTCGGCGCTGCGCGCGCCGAGGTAGCCCGCCACGGTCGTCGGGAAGATCACCACGGTCAGGGAGTTCAGGAAGCTCGTCGTGACGAACCAGCTTCCGCCCAGGCCGCTGCCGCCGTGCCCGGTGAAGGTCAGCCAGTCGGGCTTCTCCGCCACCAGGCGGTCCAGGAAGGGCCCGTAGCCGTCGAAGTAGTGGAGCGGGACGTAGATCGCGAGGAAGCCCAGGGTGCCGATGACCAGCACGTCCTTGAGCACCGACACCCAGGCGCTGCCGCGCAGTCCGCTCACCACCACGAAGCCCGTGGTGACGGCGAAGGCGATGAAGTAGGCCCAGTTCAGGCTGATCGCGCCGTAGGAGATGGTCGAGACGACCACGCCCATGCCGGTGATCTGGAGCTGGATGTACGGCAGCAGGCACACCGTCGCCAGGATGGCGACGGCCGTGCCGAGCCAGGGGCGCCCGTAGCGGTGGGCGACCATGTCAGTGATGGAGACGAGGCCGTGCTCGCGGGCGTAGGACCAGAGCATCGGCCCGACGACGTAGCCGATCGCGTAGCCGCAGGACATGTACGCGATGACGTAGAGGACCGGCGCGCCGTGGTTGTAGCCCCAGCCCGCCGCGCCGAGGTAGCTGAAGCTCGTGTAGCCCTCGCCGGCCATCAGCACCCAGATGAAGACCGTGCCCATGCTGCGGCCGCCCACCGACCACTCGGTGAGTCCGCCTCCCGAGCCCCGGCCCCGGACGGCGAAGAGGCCGAGGGCGACGGTGAGGACCATGAAGACGCCGAAGACCGACGTCGCGACGGTGGCGTTCACACCCGGCCCCGCTTCCGGTCCCCGCGCCAGGCGAGGAAGACGGCGGCCGGTGTGAGCAGGGTCGCCAGCAGGAGCCAGAAGAAGAGGAAGGGGAGGCCGGCCACGGTGGGATGGACGCGGTCGACGAGAGGGAGTACGCCGAGGAAGAGCGCGTAGGGGGCCAGCAGCCAGAGCAAGGCGGGACGTTTCAACACAGGTCGACCCTAGGTCGTGGTGCGGTTGTGCCTTCTTTCGGCCCGCCTCGGTGGTGGCATCGGCGCAGGCCACGCCGCCTCCCAAGGGGCCCGGTCGGCCGTAGGAATGCTCACCCCTTCGGGTGTAAACGATGTCTGTGCGCCGTGCATTTCGGGGTGCCATAGACGCAGCGTGTAGAGATGGACCGCAATTCAGTGCTCTGCGGTAAACGAATTCATTCCGGTTTTCTTCTTCCTGGCTCCGCGCAACCGGTGAGTGGCCACAGAAATGGGGGAGTTGCCCTTGCGTCGCGACGCGCCAAGCGCACCGAAGGAAATCCCGTCGGCGCCGTCTGGGCATGTCCGACGCCGGCGCTGCGCGGTGGTCATGGCCGTCGTTCTCGGGGCGGCCTATGCCCTTCTGGCCACCGACAGTGCCAGCGCGCTCCAGTTCGCCTTCGCGGGACGCGTGCCCATGGTCATCAGTGCGGAGAAGATCAGTGTGTCCGGGTTGTCGATCACTCCGGGGCTATCGTCGGGAAAGCATTCCGATGCGGCACTCATGTCGCTCTTCCAGGATTTTCGAGCCGATGATGTCTGTGTGACCTCCGTGGTGGAGCTGCCGGTTATCGGAGCCACCACCGCCCGCCTGTATGCCGACTCGCTGTCCGCCTCGAAGTTCACCATCGAGACGTCCTCTCTCAGTACGTCGCGCGTTTCCCTTTCCCCGGCCGGACTGGAAACAGAGCGGGACCCGGCAACGCCCTTCCGGCTTACCGCGGGCTCCTTTCACGCATTCAAGGTCCGCGTCGAACCGCGAGCGTTCGCCGCCGCGAGCCTCGCCGCGAAGGGTTTCCACGCGGACTTCGTCCACGGCCGCCAAGGCTGCCCCTCCAGCCCTCGGGATTCCGGGAAATGACGATGAACGATCTGTGGCCGATCGCACGCTCCCGCTGGCTGCCCTGGTACCGCACACGCCCGTTCTGGGGCGGCTTGTTGATGTGTCTGGGCGGCGTCGAAATCGTGCTGACCACCTGGGACGGCCTGGGCATGCTGCCGTTCTCGGGCACCGCCGGCGCCTCCGCGTGGCTACTGGGCAGTCTGTGTCTCGTCTCCGGGCTCGCCACCTGGCAAGCTCCCGACCGGCGCGCTTTCCCGGGAGTCCTCGCACTCGTGCTGTCCCTGGTCAGCCTTGTCGCAGCCAACATGGGCGGCTTGTTCCTCGGATTCCTGCTGCTGGCATCCGGTGGGGCGATCACCGTGGCCTGGACGCCCGAGCCACGTAACGGCAAGGCATCGTAGGAAAACTCCTCCCAAGAAAGGTCACACGCCTTGGCGCGTTGGGAACTGGGCAAGTTCGACGAGTGCCTCGATCTGGCAGGTATCAATGACGCCGGATTGCGGAAATCGTACCGGGCCTGCTTCAAGCTGGCGTTGAAGACGGACTGGACCATGGCCATGGCCGGGGCGTTCCTGCCGCCGCAATACCGGCCCGCCATGGCCGCGGTGGGAGCCGTGGTGCGCTGGGTGGACGACCTGGCGGACCACCGCAAGGGCAGTGTCGCGCGCTTCTCAGAAGAGACCCATGAACTTCTGACGGAAGTACGCTCGGGATATTCGGCGCACCCCGTGCGGGCCGCGATCGTGCACAGCATCGCCACCTTCGCACTGCCCGTGCCGGCCCTGGAGAAGTTCGTCGCGACGACCCGGGGCGACATCGGGAGGACCGAGTTCGCGACCGAGGCGGAACTGTCGGAGTTCGCCCGCAGTGCCGTGGGCGCTCCCGTCCTGCTGGGCTGTCCGCTGTTGGGCGGACCCTCCGACGATCCCGCCTTCGACCACGCGGTGCTGTCGTTCGGCGAGGGCCTGGACAGGGTGGACAACCTGCGTGACATCTCCGAAGACGTGGCGCGCGGCTGGCTGGGAATTTCGACGGAGACGCTGGAGAACTGCGCCGCGGACCGCACGGATCTCCTCAACCGCAGGCCGACCCCCGCGGTGCTGCAGGCGCTGCGCTGGGAAGCCGACCGCGCCGATGCTCTCCTGTCCGGCGCGGACACCGTGGCGGCGGTGCTGCCCCCTTATGGCAGAGCCGCTATCGAAACCATGCAGTCCCTGTACCGGTTGCATTTGCGGACCGTGACCGACGACCTGCCCGCTACTTTGCGGCGGCGTCCCCACCCGCGCCCGGCTTCCCTGAAACGACTGGCGGTCTCTTCACTGCGGTCCGTCTTCGACGCGGTCCCGCCGCCCCGCGTCGAAATGGCTCCCGCCTGCCCTTCCGCTGCTGCTCCCGTCGTGCCGGAACAACTCCATGACGTCCGTAGTTGGGCGTCGCACCGGGCCATCAGTGCCGAACTGAGACGCTGCTGCGAAGGGGCGGACGACACGCTTCTCGCGCCGATCCAGAACCACGCCCTCCTGCCGGTCGGGAAGCTGCTCAGACCGGTGCTGACCGTGGAAGCCGCCGGGGCCGTCGGCGGGCGCACCGACATGGTCCTGCCCGCGGCGGTCAGCACGGAACTCGTCCATGTCGCGAGCCTGATCCACGACGACATCATCGACGGTGACGACCAGCGGCGGGGCCGGGACTCGGCCCCCTACCGCTTCGGCGCGGACCTCGCGCTCCTCGCCGCCAACGGCCTCGTCATGAAGGCCCTCCAAGGGCTCTCCCGCTGCCGCGAGCGGGGCGTCGGCGCCGAGCGCGTCGCCCAGGCCTTCGCCGAGGCGGGACGCACGGGCGAGGACCTGGCGCGCGGTGCGGCGCTCGAACTGAACATCTCCGACGACCTGACCTGCGGGGTCGACACCTACCTGGAGATGATCAGGCTCAAGACGGCGGTGCTCTTCGGCTACGCCTGCCGCCTCGGTGCGTATCTCGTCGAAGGCAGCGACGACCAGGTCCAGGCGCTGAGCGAGTACGGACTGGCTCTCGGCATGGCCTTCCAGATCACTGACGACCTCCTGCCCTACGACAGCACCTCACAGGCCGCCGGCAAGGACGCGGCCAGCGACCTGCGCAACCATCGCCCCACCCTGCCCCTCCTGCTCGCGCACGCCCATGCCTCGCCACCTCAGCGAGCCGAGCTGCACGCCCTGTGGCACGACACCGACTGCGAACGCGCCCTGCCCGCTGTGCACCGACTGCTCCAGAGCACCGATGCGATGACGCGGGCCCGGGACTTGGCCGTCGCCTACACGGAGCGGGCCCAGAGCCACCTGGACCGGCTGCCCGACTCCCCCTACCGCAAGCGGTTGCGCCATGTGGCGCGGCAGGCCACGCACCGGAGCAGCTGAACTCCGGTCACGGGTGCGGTTGGGGCTACGGCTACGGGCGCGGGTCAGATCGTCAGCACGACCTTGCCCTCGGCCTCGCGGGCTTCCAGCGCGGCATGCGCGTCGGCGGCGCGTGCGAGGGGGAAGCGGGTGATCAGCGGGACGAGGCGGCCCGCGGCGGCCTCGGCCAGGGCGCGGGTGGCGAGCTCGCGCATGCCGCCGGCGGGGACCATGGCCGGGCCGATCGCCCAGGTGACGGTGAGGGCGCGTTCGATGATGTCCTGTGTGGTGATCTCGGTGGCCGTTCCGGAGGCCCAGCCGTGCAGCAGGAAGCGGCCGCCGGGGCCGAGCAGTTCCAGGGCCTGGCGGCCGGTCGTGCCGCCCACGCCGTCGAGGACCACGCTCACCCGACGCCCGCCCAGGGCCTCGCGGACGTGCGCCGGCCAGTCGGCGTCCCGGTAGTCGACCGCGACATCGGCGCCGAGCTCCCGTACGCGTGCCGTCTTCGCCGGGCCGCCCGCCACTCCCACGACGGTGGCACCGGCCCGGCGCGCCGCCTGGACGAACAGGCTGCCGAGGCCGCCGGCCGCCGACATCACCAGCACCGTGTCGTCGGCGGTGATGCCCGCGACGGACAGGACGCCCTGGGCCGTGGAGCCGGTCGTGATCGCCGCTACGGCGGTCTCGGCGTCCAGGTCGTCGGGGAGGGGGTGGAGGGAGCCGACGTCGGCGACGGCCTGCTCGGCGTACCCGCCGTACCCGCCCAACTGCGCCACCACCCGTCGCCCCAGCCACTGTTCGTCCACGCCCGGTCCCACCGCCGACACGACGCCGGCGACCTCGCCACCGGGGATGACCGGCAGCTCCGGCGGCTGGTGCGGGCCGACGGGGAGGCCGCGCCGGAGGGTGGTCTCGATCCAGTGGACGCCGCTCGCCCGTACATCGATCCGCACTTGACCCTCGGCCGGCACGGGCGCGGGAACCTCTTCGTGGCTCAAGTTCCCGGCGGGGCCGAAGGCGTGCAGTCGTATCGCGTGCATGGCGTGCGCTCCTGGATCGGTGCGTCCCGTGGGTGGGGCGGTGTGATCACTCTCCAACATCAACATTGCTTGAGGTCAAGGGAGCGAGGAGACTGAGATCGACCCCGGTGATCGTGCCCGAATTCGGGCAGGATTATGGTGAACATCCATGACGATAAGCACAACGCTATGGTCCTTCGCTTTGGTCGTGGGCCTCCTCACCCTCACCCCCGGCCTCGACACCGCCCTCGTCCTGCGCACAGCGGCGCTCGGCCGCCGCCGACGGGCCTGGGGCGTGGTCCTCGGCATCCAGACCGGCATCCTGGTCTGGGGTGCGCTCACCTCGCTCGGTGTGACCGCGCTCTTGACGGCGTCTCAGATGGCGTACGAGATCCTGCGCTGGGCGGGCGCGGTGTATCTGCTGTGGATGGGCGCCCGCATGCTCATCGACGCCTGGCGCGGCATACGGACCGACGGGACGGGCGAGGCACAGGCCTTGAAGGAGGCCGAGACCCTGTACGAGGGGTGGCGGCAGGGCGCGCTCACCAACCTCCTCAACCCCAAGGTGGGCGTCTTCTACGTCGCCGTCCTGCCGCAGTTCATCCCGGCCGGAGCCCCGCACTTCACGACCGGTCTGCTGCTGACCTGCGTGCACATACTGCTCGGCCTGCTCTGGTCGATGGCGCTGATCGCCTTCGCCCAGGCCCTGCGCGGCTGGCTCCAACGCCCCGCCGCGCGCCGGGCCCTCGACCGCGTCACCGGCACGGTCATCGCGGGCTTCGGCCTGAAGCTCGCCCTGGGGGACTGAGCGGGGAGGGGCGGCCGCTCAGCCGCCGAACTGCTCGCGCAGCCTGACCGTGCACGGGGGATACCCCTTGTTGGCCTTCTTGGGCAGGATCGAGAAGGAGCCGTCGTCATTGCGCACGGCCACGTGGGGAACGCCCTTGAGCGACTCGGGCACGTACCTCTTGACGGTCTTGTGGAGCTCGGCGACCGCCTGCTCACGCGACTTGCCGGACAGGGAGCGGAGGACGGTTATCTGCTGCTGCGCCACCCCGTCCTGGACGACCGTCTGTTCCGATGTGATCCACCACGTGGTCATCGACATCCCTTCCCTCGGGTCCGGGCATGCCTACCCACGGATACCGAACAGGAATCGCGCGACCGTGCGCCACCTGAATAGCGGGTTCGGAGTCCGCTACTCGGCTGCGGACACCCGCGCGCGGGAGCGCCTGCGCAGCCACACCAGCGGTGCCGCGCCCACGAGGGCCAGCGCGCCGGGGGCCGTGGCGGCCACCGTGTTGATGTCCTTCTGGTCGAACGTGCCGGGCACCGGCAGCGTGGACCAGCGGTCGACCGGCCAGGCGACGACGACCGCGCGGCCCACCACATTGCCGACCGGCACCATGCCGCCGCCGGGGTTCTCGCGGTGGTAGCGGGAGTCCGCGGAGTTCTGGCGGTGGTCACCCATCACCCACAGGTGCCCCTTGGGGACCTTGACCTTGAACTGCCCCCTCTCGTCCGTGCTGCAGGCCGTGTTCCCCGCGAAGACGTACGGCTCGTCGAGGGGCTTGCCGTTGACCTTGACCGGGCCCGTGCCCTTGCACTCCACCGTGTCGCCGCCGACCCCGATGACCCGCTTGATCAGGTCCTTCTCCTCGGCGGACGGCATCAGGCCGATGAAGCTGAGCACCTTCTGGGCGGCGTTGGGCTGCGGGGTCGGCTCGTACTTCATCCAGTCGCCCGGGTCGTGGAAGACGACGACCTCGCCGCGCTCGGGCTCCGAGCCGAACCACGGGGTCAGCTTGTCGACCAGCACCCGGTCGCCCGGCTGCAGGGTGTTCTGCATGGAGTCCGACGGGATCGAGAACGCCTGCACCAGGAAGGTCTTGATCAGCAGGGCGAGCAGGAGCGCCACCCCGAGGAGGATCGGCAGCTCCTTCCAGAAGGGGCGCTGCTTCTTTGCCTTCTTGCCGCGCGGGCCCTGTGGCGCCGACCCGTCCTCCGGCCCGTTGTGCTCCGACCGTGCGTCGACCGCCGCGTCCGCCACGCTCTGCTCCTCACTCGTGCTTCCCGCCCGCACCCTGCTCGGCGCGGGCCCGCCACTCCCACAACGAGCGGGAGTTCCACGAGCTCGGGAGTCGGATCGTTCCCGATCGATCCTAGGTGACCTGGGGCTTCCCGGGGCACGGGTCGTGGAGGCGGGTCACCGCGACCGGAGGTCGGCGCCGGGCCCGTCGCGGGAACGGTTGAATTCAGGCCGTGACGGTGCGTGATTCCAGGTGGCGTGATAACGGTGTGTGAGGGGACGGGGTGGCGCGGACTGGTTCGGGGGAAGTGACGGAAACCACGGGGAGTTGGCGGTCTGATATGCGGACTCTGCCCGACTTGCCGGGCCTTCAAGATCCTTATTTCCACTACGCTCCGCGTTGTCGGCCACCTTGGGTAACCGATGGAGGTCGGCGAATTTTCCCCCCTCAACGGGTCGGTACGACCCGGAACTTGGAGAGACGCATGCGTCGTATTTCCGCGCTCGCCGTGACCGCCGCGCTCGCCGGCGGTGTTCTTTTCACGGCCCTGCCCGTCACGACCGCCACCGCGGCCCCCCACAAGACCTGCAACATCAACCAGATGGGTCAGCAGGTCGCCGACCTGAAGGCCAAGGCCGCCACGCTGCGGAAGCTGGGCGAGCCCGAGGCGGCCAAGCGCGCCCAGGCCCAGGCCGACGCCATCGCCAAGAAGCGGGCCGCCTGCATCAAGGCGGACGAGACCTCCGCGAAGCCGCGCTGGTAGTTAACCCCCCACTGCTGGGGCGTGTGCACCTCCGCTGCGCGGCGGTGTCCTCAAACTCCCCCAGCTACCGCTGGGAGGTGCCCCCAGCGGGCTTGTTGTGGCTGAGCTCAGCCACAACAAGCCCGTCCGGCGTTTGAGGACGCGCCCGCAGGGCGCCCGCCGCCGCAGGCGGCAAAGGCGGGCCGGTAGTCGAGGATCCGCCGGCCAGGCGAGAGGCGCTCGCCGCCGCAGGCGGCAAGACGGCCCCGTCGGCCAGGTGCAGGGCAATACACCTAGCGCCCGACACACCCCCGTACCGCCATGAGCAGGGACGCCGTCCTGGCGTCGCCGTGGCCGATCATCCGGTTGGTGACATAACCGAAGCCGACGCCGTATTCGTCGTCGCCGAAGGCCAGTTGTCCGCCCGAGCCGTCGTGGCCGAAGCTGCGGGGGCCGAGCAGGGGGTGGCGGGCCGAGTCGAGGTGGAAGCCGGAGCCCCACCGCGCGCCCAGGTCGGGGAAGCCCGACCAGGAGGCGCCGGCCGACTGCTCCCGCACCGCGTCGGTGACGGTCTCCGGGCTGAGCAGCCGCGGCCCGCCGTCCACACCGTGCGCGGCGGCCGCGTACAGCGTGGCCAGACCGCGCGCCGAGGAGACGCCGCCCGTCCCGGGGAACTCGGCGGTCAGCAGCGCGGGGGAGTTGTAGCCGTGCGGATCGTCGAGGCCGGGGAAGGGCACCAGCCCGTTCGTCGTCAGGATCCGCATGATGAGCGTCTCCGGGTCGGGCAGCGCGGGCCGTCCCCCGGCCTCGACGAGCCGGGCCAGCGAGGGGAGTTCGGCCTCGGGCACCCCGATCCAGGTCCGCAGGCCCAGCTCGTCGGCGACGGCCGCACGGAAGTACGCGCCGGGGGTGAGCCCGGTGATCCGCCGGATCACCTCGCCGACCAGCCAGCCCAGGGTGAACCCGTGGTACTCCAGCGCCGTGCCGGGCTCCCAGAGGGGCTCCTGCTCCTCAAGGGCCTTGATGACCGGGGTCCAGGCGGCGAGGTCCTCGAAGGTCAGCGTGCGGTCGTCGACGGCGGGCAGGCCGGCGCGGTGCGCGAGGACCATGCGCGTTGTGATCTTCTCCTTGCCGCGCTGCCCGAACTCCGGCCAGTAGTCGGCCATGGGGGCGTCGAGGTCGAGCCGGCCCTGCTGCGCGAGCAGATGGGCGCAGATGCCGACGATGCCCTTGGCGGCGGAGAAGACCGGGGCGGCGGTGCCCTCTTCCCAGGCCCGGCCGGTCCGCTGGTCGGCGATGCCGCCCCACAGGTCCACGACCTTGCGGCCGCCCGCGAAGACGGTCACGGCCGCGCCGAGGTCACCGCGCTCGGTGAAGTTCCGGGCGAACTCGTCCGCTACGGCTCCGAACCCCTCGTCGGCCCATCCGCTGTGCTCCACTGTGCTGCTCTTCCCCTCGCGTCGGGGCATGCCGGACCGATGCCCCCCGTGTGCCGTTGGCCCAGGTCACGATACGTACGCCGCGCGATCGGATCGAGCGATATTCCGTGCGCCCGGCCCCGCTGCCCGCCCCGGCCCGCCGCCCTCGCGTCAGTCCTCGGCGAGGAACCGTTCCAGCGCCTCCACCACCAGCGCGTGGTCGTCCGCCTGCGCCAGCCCCGACACCGCGACCGCGCCCACGACGCCCGTGCCGCGCACCGTGAGCGGGAAGGCGCCGCCGTGCGCGGCGTAGCGGTCCGGGTCCAGCCGGGAGGAGTCCTCGAAGGTGCGGCCCTTCGCGCGGAAGCGGGCGCCCACGAGGTAGGAGGACTCGGCGTAGCGCTCGACGACGCGGCATTTGCGGTCCAGCCAGGCGTCGTTGTCGGCGGAGGTGCCGGGCAGGGCGCAGTGGAAGAGGCGTTGGGCGCCGCGCCGGACGGTGACCGTGACGGCGGCGTCGCGCTCGCGTGCCAGACCGGCCAGGAGCGAGCCGATGCGCCAGGCGTCGTCGTTGTCGAAGTGGCCGAGGACCAGGCGTCGTTCCTGCTCCTCCAGCCGTGCGATCTCCTCGCTCACCGGCCCCTCGCTCATCGGCCCGCCCCGATCCGCACCGCACGGCCTTCGGCCGCCGAGGTCCGGGCCGCCTCCAGGACGCGCAGGGCGTCCGCCGCCTCGGCCGCCGTGACCGGCGGCCGGCCGCCCGTGCGCAGGGCCTCCTCGATCGCCGCGTAGTAGGCGGGGTAGTCGCCGGGCAGGGTCGGTACGGGCTCCCCGCCGCCCGTCTGCGGGGACTCGCCCGCCCCGAGGCGGCCCCACGCGCACTCGGGTTCGACGCCCCAGGCCGTGCCGTCGGCCGTGGGGCGCAGGCCCTCGCGCAGCGCGGCTTCCTGCGGGTCGAGGCCGTACTTCACGAAGCCCGCCTCGCTGCCGAGCACCCGGAAGCGGGGGCCGAGCTGGGCGGTGGTGGCGCTCACCCACAGATGGGAGCGGACGCCGCTCACGTGCGTGATCGCGATGAACGTGTCGTCGTCGGCCTCGGCGCCCTCGCGTCGCACGTCGGTCTCGGCGTAGACGGTGGCGGCCGGGCCGAAGAGGTGCAGGGCCTGGTCCACGACGTGGCTGCCCAGGTCGTAGAGCAGCCCGCCGATCTCGGCCGGGTCACCGGACTCGCGCCAGCCGCCCTTGGGACGCGGCCGCCAGCGCTCGAAGCGGGACTCGAAGCGCTGGACCCGGCCGAGGGCACCGTCGTCGATCAGCTTCCGGACGGTACGGAAGTCGTTGTCCCAGCGACGGTTCTGGAAGACGCCGAGCAACAGCCCGCGCTCGTCGGCCAGGGCGGCCAGCTCCTCGGCCTCGGCGGCCGTCGCGGCGAGCGGCTTGTCGACGACCACCGGCAGCCCGGCCTCCAGGGCCCTGCGGGCGAGCGGGACGTGGGTGCGGTTGGGGGAGGCGATGACGATCAGGTCGAGTCCGCCCGCCCGCGCGAAGAGGGCGTCCGCGTCGGCGACCGTGGTGACGCCCGGGTGCTCGGCCACGGCCTGCCGCTGCCGGTCGGGGTCGGCCGTGACGACCGTGTCGAGGGCCAGGCCCTCGGTCGCGGCGATCAGCGGGGCGTGGAAGACGGAGCCCGCCAGGCCGTAACCGATGAGTCCGACGCGCAGCGGGGTGCGGGGGGTGCCTGTGGTGCCATCCATGCTCCCCACTTTGGCAACGCTGTTGCGAAAGTGCAAGCGATGGCGACAATGGGCGGTGTGAACAAAGGTCTGGGCAACCCCCCTCCCGGTGCCAATCTCGCCGCGCTGCGCGACCACAACGCCGCCCTCGTCCTCGGGCTGCTGCGCGACGCCGGTGCGGCGGGCGCGAGCCGCGCGGAGCTGGCCGGGCGTACGGGCCTGACGCCGCAGGCCGTGAGCAAGATCTGCGCCCGGCTGCGGGCAGCGGGCCTCGCCGCCGAGGCGGGCCGCCGCGCGTCCACCGGCGGCAAGCCCGCCACGACCTGGCGCCTGGTCCCGGACGCGGCCCACGCCATCGGCCTCCACCTCGACCGCGACGCCCTGACCGCGACCCTCGTCGACCTCACCGGCACCCCCGTCGCCACCCGCACCGCCCCCCTCGCCTTCGGCGCGGGCGCGGAGGCGCTGCTGGACGCGGTGGCGAAGGAGGTGGCGGCGCTGCTGGCGGATGCGGAGGGGTGCGCGGCCGGGGGGCCGACGGCGGGAACGTCCCCGAGCGCTGTGCGCGGGACCGCTGCCGCGTCGCCGTCCGGGGCGCCCGGCTCGCGCGCGCTCGCCGCGGACGCCCGCGAGGGCTCGTCGGCCGCCGCAGGCGAGCTCGCCGCAGGCGGGGCCGCACACGCCGTGCCCTCCTCGCCCCGCGCGAGCGGCACCGCACACCGCCCCCTCCTCGGCGTCGGCGTCGCCGTGCCCGGGCCGCTCGACCACGCGAGCGGCGTGCTGCACCGGGTCACCGGGTTCCCCGAGTGGGACGGTTTTCCGCTGCGTGACGCGCTCGCGGAGCGGCTCGGGATGCCGGTCGTGGTCGACAAGGACACCAACGCCGCCGCGCTCGGGCTCGTGCTGCGCGGCGCGGGCGGCGGCGCGCCCGCCGCCGACTCCTTCGCCTATCTGCACCTCGGCACGGGGCTCGGCGCCGGGCTCGTCCTCGGGGGCGGGGTGCACCGGGGGGCCAGGACCGGGGCCGGGGAGTTCGGGCACCAGGTGCTCCAGCTCGACGGGCCGCCGTGCCCGTGCGGCAACCGGGGCTGCATCGAAGCGCTCTGCCTGGACGCCGTCGCGGCCGGCGGCACCGCCCGCGCCGCGCGGCTGCTCGGCGTCGGCGCCGCCAACCTCGTACGGCTGCTGGACATCGACCTCGTCCTGCTCGGCGGCCGGACCGTGCTGGCCGAACCGGAGCCGTATCTGCGCGGGGTGCGCGCGGTCCTCACCGAGGACGCCGGCCGCGCGGACGGCCGTACGGTCCCCGTGGCCGTCACCCCCGGCGGCGGCCGGACGGTGGTCGAGGGCGCGGCCGAGCTGGCGCTCGCCCCGCTCTTCGGGCGGTCCGGCACGGCCTTCACGACCCGGTCCGATGAGACGAAAATCGTCACATCGGGCGGTATGTGACGGCCAGTCGGCCGCACGGGGCCGCGCCGCGCCGGGCTCGTGCGCGCGGGCGGTGGGATGTTCCAGAGGACCTGGACCCCACCCGCACCCCACCCGCACTCCCACCGCAAAGGCCCCGCGATGCCCCTGCCCCGTGCCCTCGTCGCAGTCGGCGCCGCCGCGCTCGCGCTCGTCCCGGCGACGGCACCGGCGGCACCGGCGGCCACCGTGCGGGCCGCCGCGCGGTTCGCCGCCGAGCAGCCGCCCTGCGGCGACCCCGGCAGCGCCGCCTTCCCGATCAGCTCGCGGCTGAGCGGCGGCCCCGAGGTGTACGGGCGCGGCGGCGCCCCGCACGGCTGGCGGCTGGAGCTGCGCAACGACACGGGCGCCGACTGCCAGGCCGTGCACCCGGTCGCGGTCCTCGCCGACCGGGGCCGCGCGCTGCGGCCCGGCGACATCCGCCTCGATTTCTACGACCGGGGTGCCGAGCGCTGGCGGCCCGTGCGGTTCGAGCGGACCGACGAGGCCGAGAACGTCGGTGTCTTCGACGGCTCCTCGCCGGACTTCCCCGGCTTCGCCGTCCCCGCCCGCCGCTCGGTCACCGTCGATCTGCGGCTGTCCTTCGCGGCCGGTGCCGCCGAGGGCCCGGTCACGGCCAATGTGACCGCCGTGCAGCGCCGGGGGAACGACGGCGAGTGGGTGGGGGAGTCCGACGACTACACCTTCGCCATCGAGGAGGGCGCGCCCGAACCCGCCGAGGAGACCGGGCGGGGGACCGGCGGACACCCCGGGGACGCGATGGACCCCGGCGACCCCGGTGACCGCACGCCCCGTGACGTCGACGCGAGCCCGCCCGCGCTCGCCGACACGGGCTCCCCGCACCACCTCTTCGGGATCGGGGCAGCGGGCCTCGCGCTGCTGCTCGGCGGGGCGGCGCTGATGTTCGGGGCGCGGCGGTCGGGCCGCTGACCCCTCCCGCGCCGCCGACCGGGAGGTCACGGCCGGGAGCTGATTAGGCTGGAGGGGTCAGGGCGGCGCACAAGAGGTGCCGCTCTGGCGTACCCAGCCCCGGCGAGGGGCGTTTACGGCAGGAGTCCCACTGTGGCAGAGCGCAAGCCCATCGAGTCCTGGCTGACCGACATGGACGGTGTCCTGATGCACGAGGGCATCCCGGTGCCCGGCGCGGACACCTTCATCAAGCGGCTCCGCGAGTCCGGCAAGCCCTTTCTCGTACTGACCAACAACTCCATCTACACCCCCCGTGACCTGCACGCCCGGCTGGCCCGCATCGGGCTCGACGTCCCCGTCGACAACATCTGGACCTCCGCGCTGGCCACCGCCCAGTTCCTGGACGACCAGCGGCCCGGCGGCACCGCCTACGTCATCGGCGAGGCCGGACTCACCACCGCCCTGCACGACATCGGCTACGTCCTCACCGACCACGACCCCGACTACGTGGTCCTGGGCGAGACCCGTACCTACAGCTTCGAGGCGCTCACCAAGGCCATCCGGCTGATCAACGCGGGCGCCCGCTTCATCGCCACCAACCCCGACGAGACCGGCCCCTCCGCCGAGGGCGCCCTGCCCGCCACCGGCTCCGTCGCCGCCCTGATCACCAAGGCGACCGGCCGCGAGCCGTACTTCGTCGGCAAGCCGAACCCGCTGATGATGCGGGCCGGGCTCAACGCGATCGGCGCGCACTCCGAGACCAGCGCCATGATCGGCGACCGGATGGACACCGATGTGCTGGCCGGGCTGGAGGCCGGCATGGAGACCTTCCTCGTGCTGACCGGGCTCACCCGCTCCGAGGAGATCGAGCTGCACCCCTTCCGCCCCTCCCGCGTCGTCGACTCGATCGCCGACCTCGTCGAACTGATCTGACCAGGCCTCAACCGGCCTGAAGCGATCCGATTCGCTCCGAGCCGATCGGGGGCCTTTGGGCACCGGATGGCGCAATACGGCTACGGAGCGGATGCGACGCCGAAGACCGGCGGGTGAACCTTCTGACGTACCCAGGAGGTTTCCCCATGGACTCTGCCCGCTTCACATTCTGTGGCGCCCTCGTGGCGGCGGCCGTCGTCTGCGCTGCCCCCGCGTACGCCGCCGACGACCCCGCCACCATGTCGGGGACCGTCGAACTCACCCCCGTCACCAGCCACCCCGGCGGCGAAGTACAACTGCGCGTCTCCGGCTGCGGCAACAACCGGGCGACCGCCAGCTCCGAGGCCTTCGTCTCCGACGCCGTGCTGGCGAAGGACTCGGCCGGGCTGTTCGCCGAGGCGACCGTCCGTTCGACCGTCGCCCCCGGCGTCTACCCCGTGAAGGTCAACTGCGAGGGCTACGACGCGACGGCCGCGGGCCGGCTGACCATCGTCAAGGAGGGCGAGGAGCCGGAGGGCGCCCGCGACCGGCAGGACGACCGCGTCGGTGCCGAGACCCACGACCGGCCCGAAGGCGGGCAGCCGCCCGGTGACCACACCCTGCCCGACTCCCCCTCCTCCGAGCTGCCCGTCGCGCCCGTGCCCGCGGGCGGCGGCGGCACGTCGATGGCCACCGCCGAGGCACCCGGCACGCCGGGGCTCGTCCTCGCGGGCAGCACCGCGCTGATCGCCGCCGGAGTGATCTGGTACCGCCGCCGCAACGAGGCCGCGCAGCGCCGCGACACCGACGAATCGCGGCACTGACGGAACGCGGGCCCGAGCCGATGTCCGAACCGCGTGCCAGTGGCACCGGCCGCCTGCTGACCGGAGTGACCTGGGCGGCACTACTGCTGGCCCTGTGGCTGTGGGGGCGGGAGATCACCGAGGGGCACGGCCCCGCCACGCCCACCACCGGCGACGTCGCCGCGGCGGGCCGCCCGATGGGGCGCTCGCTGCCCCCGGCCCGTGAACCGCTGCCCGCTTCCCGGCCCCGGGGGCTGTCCATCAGGGCGACGGGCGTCTGGGCCCCGATCGAGGAGCGCGGCCTCAACCCGACGGGGGCGGTGGAACCGCCGCCCTACTCGCGGTCCAACGCCGTCGGCTGGTACCGCGGCGGCCCGCAGCCCGGCAGCGCCGGCGCCGCCGTCCTCGTCGGCCACCTCGACACCCCCCGCGCCCGCGCCGTCTTCTACGACCTCAGCGAACTGAAACCGGGGGAGACGATCACCGTGGCCCGGGTCGACGGCACGAGCGCCGAGTTCACCGTCGAGGACGTCTCCGTCTACACCAAGGACCGCTTCGACGCCCGGAAGGTCTACGGGCCCCGCGAGCCGGACCGGGCCGAGCTGCGACTGATCACCTGCGGCGGTGACTACGACCGCGTCCGGCACTCCTACTCCGCCAACGTCGTCGTCTCCGCCTACCTGACCGGCGCGGGCCGGGTATGAACCCCCGATTCCGGCAGGCCGCGACCGCGGTCCCTGGTCCAACAGGGCGATATGACGCCAAGTCATACCCTGAGCACCCACTGTGGAGGACACGTCTGTGTCAGCATTGAGACGACCGGTCATGTCCCGCGCGGGTCTGGGGGCACCCCCAGGCAGTACAGCCAAGGGGGAGTGGATGTACGGCAGCTACACCGGCCACACACGCAGGGGCCGCACGGGCCCGGCGAGGGCGGCAGCCGCGGTGGGGGCACTGCTGTTGCTCTCCGGGTGCTTCTCGTCCTCGGACACCGCCGTTCCCAAGGAGCGCGAGTCCTCACGGCCGCCCACCCAGCAGCCCAAGGCGCAGGCCCCGTTCTGGGTCAATCCGCAGGCCACCGCCGCCCAGCGGGCCGACCGGCTGCGCCGCGACGGCAAGGCACGGGAGGCCGAGCTGCTCGGGAAGATCGCCGCGCAGCCGGTCGCGGAGTGGATCGGCGTGGACGACCCGGAGGGCCAGACGCGCGGCTTCACCCAGGCCGCCGCCAAGGCCGACCGGGACGCCCTGCTGGTGCTCTACAACATCCCGCACCGCGACTGCGGCCAGTACTCCCAGGGCGGCGCCGCCGACGGCGACGCCTACCGCCAGTGGCTGGACCAGGCGGCCAAGGGCATCGGTGACCGCAGCGCGACCGTGATCCTGGAGCCGGACGCACTGCCGCACATCGAGGACGGCTGCACGCCGCGCGAGTTCCACGAGGAGCGGTTCGCGCTGCTCAACGAAGCCGTCGGCAAGCTCAAGGCGCTGCCGCGCACCAAGGTCTATCTCGACGCGGGCAACCCCAGCTGGGTCACGCCCGCCGGGCGGATGGCGGAGCCGCTGCGCCGGGCCGGGATCGCCAAGGCCGACGGATTCGCGCTCAACGTCTCCAACTTCCAGACCACGCAGGCCAACAAGGACTACGGCCGCAGGCTCTCCGCCCTCGTCGGCGGCAAGCACTTCGTCATCGACACCAGCCGCAACGGCAACGGCCCGCTGAACGGCGGCGACCACGAGAAGGCCTGGTGCAACCCCTCCGGCCGGGCCCTCGGCGACCCCCCGACCACCCGGACCGGGGACCCGCTGACGGACGCCTACCTCTGGGTCAAGCGGCCGGGGGAGTCCGACGGCGCCTGCAAGGGCGGCCCGGACGCGGGCCAGTGGTGGGAGACCTACGCCCTGGAGCTCGCCCGCAACGCCGGCTGACGCGGCCTGTTCTGTGGATGCCGTCCGCACCACCGCTGCGCGGCGGTGTCCTCGAGCACCGGACGGGCTTGTTTCGGCTGAGCCCGGCCACCACCAGCCCGCTGGGGGCACCTCCCAGCGGTAGCTGGGGGAGCTTGAGGACGCGCCGGTGGGCGCTCGCCGCCGCAGGCGGCAAGACGGCCCGGGGGCCGAAGAACCGCCCGACAGGCTAGTCCCGGTCCCCGACCCTGGGCACCTTGATCCAGACCGCCTCGGACGGGGTCCCCTGGTCGTCGATCACATGCAGCATGTACCAGCCGGGGGGCATCAGGGACGTGTCCTCGGGCAGCGTGACGGTGATGTCGTTCGCCGTCTTGGTGAGCTCCAGTTCGATCGAGCGCTGCTCGATGTTGGTGACGTGGGTGAAGGAGCCGGGCCGGATCAGCCGCGCCTTGCGGATGGCCTGGGAGTGCGCCGTCGCGTAGGTGGTCTTCTCGCCCGCCTTCACCGTTCGCGGAGCGGTGTCCCGCAGCGCGGGACGTGAGTCGCGGAAGAGGTAGGGCGGGGTGTAGAGGTCCATCTGCTGCTGGAACGTGGCGGGTTTGGAATTGGCCCGGTCACCGAAGAGCGAGTCGGAGCCGAAGGTCATGACCCGCCCGTCGGGCAGCAGCAGCGCGCCGGAGTGGTAATTGCGGCCCACCAGCGGATCGGCCACCGCGCGCTTGGTGTTGGTCCTCGGGTCGTACAGCTCGGCCTTCAGGACGTTGGAGTCGCTGCGGCCGCGGTAGTCGCCCGAGCCGTTGGTCGTCAGGACGGTGTCGTCGGGCAGGATGACGCTGCTCGGGTAGCGGGCCTTGGCGTAGAGGTCGGGGCCGTCCCGGAAGCGCGGCTTCGGATCGTGCAGATCGACGATGCGCGTCCTGGCGGTGGATTTCTTGTTCTCCCCGACCCCGCCGCCGCCGAGCACCATGTA
Organism: Streptomyces syringium; assembly: GCF_017876625.1. NCBI lineage: Bacteria > Bacillati > Actinomycetota > Actinomycetes > Kitasatosporales > Streptomycetaceae > Streptomyces > Streptomyces syringium. Next base: position 2,837,117 of record NZ_JAGIOH010000001.1, on the reverse strand, counting down.
CCGCTGGGCCTGGGCGGGCGGCAGCAGAACGGACATCGAGGTCTCCAGGGTGTCCGGGTCGCTCATGCCGGGCACCTCGGTGAACGCGTTGCTCTCCAGATCCCACAGCCCCGGCACCCGGCCCTTGTCGGCCGGACCGTAGCCCGCGTTCGACCCCGTGTAGAAGATCCGGCCCTTGTCCGTGAGGAAAAGGGCGGGGTAGGTGGGGAAGAACCGCTCCTTGGGGAGATAGCTCCACTTCTTCGTCTTCGGGTCGTAGATCTCGTTCTTCCCGGGGACGACCTGGCCGATCTCGTCCAGCCCGGAGACGGACAGGACCCTGCCGTCGGGAAGGGTGGTCAGCGTCGGATACCAGCGGGCCTCCCGCATCGGGTCGACCGGGACGTACCGCTCGGCGATGGGGTCGAATTCGAAGGAATCCCGGATGCCCTGGAAATCCTTCTTGTCGAAGGAGAGCTTGTTGGCGATGCCGTAGAGGTTCTGGGCGTCCTTCCCCTTCAGACCCTCGATGCGGTAGTTGTCGGTGAGACCGGTCTCGTACTTGGGGCCCTGGCCGAGCGCCTCCACATAGACGCGCGCGGTGCTGGCGGTGACGGTCACCTTGCCCCCCTCCCCTTGCGTCTTCTTGGCGCGGGGCACGAGCAGGGGGTCGTGGGACTCGAAGGTCTTGCCGCTCTTCCCGCCGGTGAAGCGGGTGCCCGCCGGGAGGGTCATGGGCTTGTCGGGGTCCTCGTTGTGGACGACCATCAGCCCGCCCGCCTTGGTGACGTCCCCCTCCAGCTTCTCGTAGCGCTGGGTGCCGCCCGCGACCAGCAGTTTGCCGTCGGGCAGCTGGGTGTGCCCGGCGCAGAAGAGGTCCTTGGGGGTGTCGATGTTCTTGTAGGTGTTGTGCTCGGGGTCCCACAGGACCGAGCGGAAGCTCTTGGCGTCGAAATTGGCGGCGTTGTTCCCCGAGCCGGCGACGAGCAGCACCTTGCCCGTGTGCAGCAGGGCCGCGTGGATCGTATTGATCCGGTATTCCCGGGGCATGTCGACCACTTTCCAGTGACCGTTCGCCGCCTTGTACCCCGGTTGGTTGATCTTGTAGTCGTGGTACTTGGCGGAGGCGTAGCCCCATATGGCGGGGCCGTTCATCCCCGCCAGGACGACCGCCACCGCCGCACCGATGCCTACGCGGCGGGTGCGGCGGCTGACGCGGAACGGGCGGGCTCTCATGCGCGGGCCTCCACGGCACGGTCGGTGTGGCGGAGGGTCCACCACCAGGCGACGATCGGCGCGACAGTGATCGCGAGGGCGAGCGAAGCCCAGGTGGTCATCGCAACATGCGTGTGGCCGAACCAGAAGGAAGCGGCCAGCGAGCCGCCGAATACCACCAGGAAGAACAGGTGCACACGGAACGTGCCGAACAGAGTGTCGGGACTGGCCGAGTCGCCCTTCGGCGTCACCACGAAATTGCTCTTGCGGCGCAGCACGGCGTCCATCAGCGAGCGGGCGTAGATCGGCGCGGACAGCGCGGACATCACCATGCCGGCGAGCCCGCCGGAGCCCTCGGGCTCGTGCGGTGAGACATTGTGCCGGCGGTTCCAGATGTACAGCCCGATCTGCAGGGCGGCGGCATCGCTGTAGAGCATCATCCAGATCTCCGAATTGATGGAGATGCCGGAGGCGCCGAGGCCGAGGAAGAGGGCACAGCTCAGCGCGCCCAGCATCCAGTTGATGGCGGTCATCGGGTAGTAGATGACCATCAGGGTGTAGTTCAGGAATTTCCCGGGGGAGAGGGTGAAGGGCCCTTTCCAGAACTGCTTGAGGATCGTCTCGTAGGTGCCCCGGGACCAGCGCAGCTGCTGGGTGAAGAAGTCGGTCCACGCGTTCGGCCCCTCGCCGACGGCGAGCACGTCGGGGGTGTAGACCGAGCGCCACTTCTTCCCGGTCGCCGGATTGCGGTGCCGGTGCAGCTCGAAGCCGGTGGCCATGTCCTCGGTGATCGAGTCGTACAGCCCGCCGATGCCCTTGAGCGCGCTGATCCGCACGGCGTTGTTGGTGCCGACGAACATGGGCGCGCCGTAGCGGTTGCCGGCCCGCTGGATCAGGGCGTGGAAGAGGAACTGCTGGCTCTCGGCGGCCTTGGTGACGGCCGCGTCGTAATTGCCGTAGACCTGGGGACCGACGACGAAGGCGATGTCGGGATCGCGGAAATAGCCGAGCATCCGCTCCAGGAAATTGGGCAGCGGCACGTGGTCGGTGTCGACAGAGGCAAAGAAGTCGTAATCGTCGCCGTGGGCGTCCAGCCAGGAGTTGTAGTTCCCGTGTTTGGTCTTGGCGCGGTGCGGGCCCTTCTTCTGGTTCCACTTCTCGACGCCCTTGCGGGAGAAGTGCCGCACCCCGAGCCGCCGGCAGACGTCCTTGACCTCGGGGTCGTCGCCCTCGTCCAGCAGCCATACGTCGAGCGGGCCGCGGTGCCGCAGCCGCATCGCGCCCTCCAGGGTTTTGGTGACCATCCCGATCGGCTCCTTGCCGGGGACGAACGAGGTCAGGAAGGCGACCTTGGTGCCGGTCTCGGGCACGACGGGGACCGGGTCGCGGGCGACGAGCGTCGCATGGGCGTTCGACGTGACATTCAGGGTGCGGAACAGCTCGATGAGGCCGATGGAGACGAGCATCACCGCGTCCAGGAACCGCATGGCGGTCGTGGCGTGGTCGCGCTCGGTCCAGTGCGCGGGCTGCATCAGCCACACCAGCAGCCCCAGCGATACGACGGGTGCGGCCCCGAGGAGCAGCGCCGCCCGGATCCGGTGCGGCTCGTCCGCGAGGAGACTGCGATAGCGGACGCGGTAGGGCTCGATGGGGTGGGGCTGGGTCAGCGGGCCGGCCAGCCGGCTGTAGTGCTCGTAGTCGAAGCGGGGCCGTGGCCTGCGCTGATGCGGCGGGGCAGCGCCGGGCGGGGCTGATCCGGCTGCCCCGGTCGCACCGGCGGTGCCGGCCGGAGGGGGCGGATCCGGCGGGATGCGCGGGACCGGCGCACGGGGCGGGCGCGGGCGCGTGGCCGAGGACGGATCGTGGGACTGCTGCCGGGCATGGGCAGGCGTCGACGTCATGAGTCATCCCCCCGACACGCAGCTGTCTGCGTGTGTCAGATCCTGAGCCCGCGGACCCCCCGGCCGCTCGGGCGCAGGGGCACCGGCTCCCCCCGGCACCCCACCCGACCCACTGCTCACGCAGCGAGAACGAGTCGTTGCTGTCGGTTCAGGATCTCCGACCCCGCGTCATGATCGCAAGGGTGAAACGAGGTGGTTACCGGGCAAAGCGGTGCGTCAAGCGAAGGAGTGTGCGAAAGGTGTCGAAGGGGGTGAGGCGCATCCCGCGGCCCGGCCCGGACACGACGAAGGCCCTCACTAATGGTGAGGGCCTTCGACTGTCTGTGCGCCGCCAGGGACTCGAACCCCGGACCCGCTGATTAAGAGTCAGCTGCTCTAACCAACTGAGCTAGCGGCGCCTGCTGACAGAGAAAACTCTACCTGATGTTCGAGGGTGCTTCCGACCACCCCGCGAGCCGCCCGCGGGAGCGGCGTCTCTCCCGCCGTGATCGGCTCACACCGCGCCGACGTGCGGTTTCTCCGGCCCGTTGAGAAGCTGTGGCGAGTACGGACGCGTGACAAGCGGTCCGGCGGGCCGCCGCGGCACGGCGGGTGCGGGCCCGTCGGCGACCGCCCCGGACAGGCGTACGGGAAGGCGGTGAGGCGGTGCGGACTCCGGCATTCACCGAGGAACCACCCGACGGCCGTGGATGCCCGCTCTGCGCGGACACGGCCGCCGCCCCGGCGCGGGCGGACGACGGTGACGCTGCTCACGCCGAGCCTCTCGGCGAGCTTCCCGACGGGCCTCTCGACGAGGGCGGTACCCGGCACCGGTGCGCCCTGCGCGGCGCGATCGTGGCGGCGGTGGGGGTGGCGGTCATCGCCGGCTCGGGAACGGGTGCCACGGCCGCCCCCGAGCCCCCGGACCCGGTGGGCGGGGACAGCTCCGTCTACGAACCCGGCGACGCGGAGGATCCCGCGCTCCCCGGCGACCCCCTCGCGGACGAGCCGGAGCCGGGCGAGTCGGAGCCGGGCGAGCCGGAGCCGCAGGAGCTCGCCGTCCCGCTCAGCGACCAGGACATACCCGGCGTCGCCGCCCTGCGGGGGCCCCTCTCCCCGCCCCTCCCGGCGGATCCCGCAGGGACGCCGCAGGCTCCCACCGCCGCCGAGCCCCGACTGGAGTCGGCCATCACCTTCGCCATGGCCCAGATCGGCGACCCCTACAAGCTGGGCGGCAACGGTCCCCACGCCTGGGACTGCTCCGGGCTGATCCAGCAGGCGTACCGCCGCGCGGGCGTGAAGCTGCCGCGCATCGCCGCCGACCAGTACCGCGCCACCAAGCGCATCACCCGCCGTGCTCTGCGCCGCGGTGACCTCGTCTTCTGGTCGACCAACGGCAAGGCGTCCGGCGTCCACCACGCCGCGATCTATCTGGGCGGCGGCAAATACCTCGAGGCTCCCCGCCCGGGGAAGAAGGTCCGCATCTCGACCTTCTCCTACTACAGCCCCAACCTGTACGGCCGACCGCGCTGACCTGGCTCGGCGCCGACGGCACCCGTACGGCCGCCGTCCGCCGTCCCGGCGGACGGTCGGGGACTGTCCGGCCGCGCTCTCGGTCGCCGGCTCACCCGCCGTTTCGTCCTCAATCTCCCCCAGCTACCGCTGGGAGGTGCCCCCGGCGGACTGGTTGTGGCCGGCTCAGCCGCAGAGCCCGCTGGCACACGGCCCGCAGCCGAAGATCCGCCGGAGGCCTAAGGTGCGGGCATGGGGAACATTGCCGAGCTGGCGGCCGACGCATGGAATCTCACGGCGGCCGACGGCCGTCGCGTCGTGCTGGGCATCGCGGGCCCGCCCGGCGCGGGGAAGTCGACGCTCGCCCGGGCGCTGGTCGCCGAGCTGGAGCGGCTGCACGGCGCCGGCGCGGCCGCGTATCTGCCCCTCGACGGCTTCCATCTCTCCAACGCGCAGTTGGAGCGCCTCGGCCTGACCGATCGCAAGGGCTCCGCGCCGAGCTTCGACGTGTGGGGCTACGCCGCGCTGCTGCGCCGGGTGGTGGAGGAGCGCGAGCGCAGCGTGTACGTACCGGACTACGACCGTGTCCTTCACGAGCCGGTCGCCGCCCGGCACGAGGTGCCGCCCCCGACCGGGCTGGTGGTGACCGAGGGCAATTACCTGGCGTGCGACGAGCCGGGCTGGCGGGAGGCCCGTCGGTGGCTGGCCGAGGTCTGGTATCTGGAGACGCCCGACGAGGTGCGTCAAGGGCGTCTGGTCGAGCGGCAGTTGGCCGACGGGCGCGATCTGGCGGGCGCGCGGGCCTGGGAGCTGGGCAATGACCGGCCCAACGGTGAACTGGTCAAGTCCTCGCGCGTGAACAGCGACCGGATTCTCGCGTCCTTTGGCCTGGACATGACTATTTCGGAGGACTAATCTCCGACTTGGTCTAGACCGCACACTCCACCCACCTCACGGAGAACCCCCCACGTTCTCGAGGGAGCGAAGCATGCGCAAAAAGATCAGTGCGGTGATCATCGGCCTCTCGGTGGCCTGCGTGTCCGTGCTCGCCACCGGCAGCGCCAACAGCCACGGCTACACCGACTCCCCCACCAGTCGGCAGGTGTTCTGCGCGAAGGGCACCGTGAAGAACTGCGGCGAGATCCAGTACGAACCCCAGAGCGTCGAGGGTCCGAAGGGCTTCCCGTCCCGCGGCCCCGCCGACGGCCGGATCTGCGCGGGCGGCAACAGCCGCTTCGCCCAGCTCGACGACCCGCGCGGCGGCCAGTGGCCCGCCACCAAGCTCACCGCGGGGCAGGGCTACGGCTTCCGCTGGAAGCTCACCGCCCGGCACGCCACGACCGACTTCCGCTACTACATCACCAAGGACGGCTACAACCCCGCCAAGCCGCTCACCCGCGCCGACCTCGAACCCCAGCCCTTCATGAGCGTGCCCTACGGGGGCCGGGTCCCCGAGGCGACCGTCACCCACCAGGGCGCCGTCCCCACCCTGAAGACCGGCAAGCACATCATTCTTGCTGTCTGGACGATCGCGGACACGCCCAACGCCTTCTACGCCTGTTCGGACGTCCAGTTCTGACCTGAGCCCCCACCGGCGCCGGGCCGGCCGGGAGACCTTTGGTGCGCACCGCGCACCGAGGTCTCCCGCGCCGGCCCGGTCACGTTTCGCGGACCGGCGCGCTCCGGTCGGCGGGCTCAGCAGGCTCAGCAGGCTTGACCGGCCGCAGCGCGATCCGGGCCAGCACCCCCGCGACGACCAGCGCGATCACGGCCAGCAGGGCGTAGTCGGGCACGGCGTTGCCGATCCGGGAGGCGAGCTCCTCCAGCTCGAACTCCTGGTCGGCGTCCAGGATCCCGGGCAGGCCGGTCGTCCCGTCGTAGGCGAGGAAGAGCACGCCGATGCCGATGAAGAACAGCCCGGACACCAGCGAGGTCGTGTGCAGCCGCAGCCGGCCGAGGCGCAGTTCCCGGCCGCGCAGCCAGCCCCGGCTGCCGAGCTTGAAGCGGTCCCAGAACACGGCCAGCACGAACAGCGGCAGCGCCATGCCCAGCGCGTAGACGGCGAGCATCGACGCCCCGTACACCGGGTTGCCGTTGACGGCGGTCACGGTCAGCACCGCGCCGAGGATCGGCCCGGCGCAGAAGCCCGCCAGCCCGTAGACGCAGCCCAGCAGGAACGTCGAGGCAGCCGAGCGCGGGGTGATGCGCCCGGCGGCGGCCTGGGCCTTCCTGGAGGCGAAGCCGAGACCGAGGATCTGGGCGGCGCCCATGGCGATCACGATCCAGCCGCCGGCGGTGATCAGCAGATCGCGGTGGCCGTTGAAGAGCCGGCTGGCGGCCGTGGAGGCCGCGCCGAGCGGTACGAGCGTGGTCGCGAGCCCGAGGTAGAAGACGCAAGTGCGGGCCAGCAGCTTGCCGGGGCTCGCGAGGGAGTACGCGAAGAACGCGGGCAGCAGCAGCGCGCTGCACGGGCTGAGCAGGGCGAGGGCGCCGCCGAGGAAGGCGGCGAGGTAACCGATGTCGGTCACTTCTCGCTCTTCCCGCTGTCCCCGCCCTTGGCCGGGCCGGCCGCCTTCGCCGCCTTGGCGGCCTTGGCCTGGGCGATCGCGGCCTCGAAGGCGCTCATCGGCTGGGCGCCCGCGACGGGCCGCCCGCCGACGAGGAAGGAGGGGGTGCTCTGCACGCCGAGGGCGTAGCCCTCCTCCTGGTCCTTCTTCACGGCGGCCTCGGACGCCGAGCCGTTCATGTCCTCGCGGAACCGGTCGACGTCGGACACGCCGGCCGTGCGGGCCATCTCGACCAGCTTGTCCTCGGCGAGCGCGTCACCCTTGCGGAGCTTGGCGAACAGCTCGTGGTGGAACTGCGGGAAGCGGCCCTGCTGCCCGGCGGCCCAGGCGGCCCGCGCGGCGCGCATGGAGTCCTTGCCGAAGATGGGGAAGTTGCGGAACTCGATGCGCAACACGCCCTCGTCCACGTACTTCTTGATCAGTTCGGGCTGGGTCTCGCGGGTGTAGCGGCCGCAGTACGAGCACTGGTAGTCGGAGTACTCGACGAGCACGACGGGCGCGTCGGTCCGGCCGAGGGCGAGCGGGTCGCCGTCCTTACGGCGGCTGGTGGCCTTCTCCGCCTCGTCGTAGGCGGGCTGCTGCGGGTCGGCGCCGGGCTCGGAGGAGGCGGACGCCTCCCGCTTGCCGGAGCCGCCGGCGTTCTTGCCGATCGCGATGCCGGCCGCGACGAGCGCGACGACGAGGGCGAGGACCGCGCCGATGGCCGCGAGGCGGCGGGCGGGCGAGGTGAGCGGTGCGGACATGAGGAAGGGACTCCATGGGTCTGACGGATTCTGGGCATGCCGGGGTACGGCCCGGGCGGGCCGTGGTGGGCGGGTCTAGATCCGTAGGACGGGGAGCAGCTCGGCGCAGCCGGCGACGGGGGCGGGCGGCGACCTCGGCACGGTGGCCCGTGGCGGGAGCGCGGCGGGCAGCGCCGCGCGGGTCGCGGCGGGTGCGGTGAGCGGGTCGCCGTGCCCGGCCGGGACGACGGCCTCGGCGCCCCCCGGCGGGAGGCCCTGCGGACGGCACGTGCCGCCCGCGTCGCCGGAGCCGGCCCGGGCGGTGTGGGGGTCGTGGATCTCGGGCCGGGTGTCCTGCGGGACGGTGGCCGTGGTGCCGCTCGCCGCCCGCGCGTACGCGGAGTCGAGCGCGCCGGAGAGGAGCCGGCCGGCCGGGGTCGGGCCGGAGAGGACCGCGAGGAGGAGCAGGAGCAGCGCGGTTGCCGTCGGACGGCGGTGCTGCGGCACGTGGCCCTCCTTCCCGGTCCTCATTACGCGCGGCAGGGCCCGCCGCGGCCCCCATGCTACGGCGGCCGGTCGGCGGACGGTCTCCCCCGAGAACTTCCGGGAGCACGACGAAGGCCCTCACCATCGGTGAGGGCCTTCGACTGTCTGTGCGCCGCCAGGGACTCGAACCCCGGACCCGCTGATTAAGAGTCAGCTGCTCTAACCAACTGAGCTAGCGGCGCCTGCTGACAGAGAAAATAATACCCGGTCCGAACGGGTGCTCCGAACCACCCGCCGCCGGGGCCCCTCCCGCCCCTTTCTCGCGGGCGTCGGAGGGGCTCAGAGGGACATCGACAGCAACAGGGGTGCGGCCTTCCGGTTCAGTGTCTCGGCGGCCTGCCGCAGCCGGTGGGCGTGGGCCAGCGGGAGCGAGAGCGCGAGACAGCCGACCGAGTGCCCGGCGGTGATCGGGACGGCGGCGCAGACCGTGCCCACCGCGTACTCCTGGAGATCGAGGACGGGGACGGTCGCGGGCTGGGCGTCGAGCTTGCGGAAGAGGACCTGCTCATTGGTGATCGTCCGGGAGGTGAGCCGGGCGGTCTTGTGGCGCGAGAGGTGGTCGCGCCGGTCGTCGTGGTCGAGCTGGGTGAGCAGGCACTTGCCGAGCGCGCTCGCGTGGGCGGCGGAGCGGAAGTCGACCCATTCGTTGACCTTGGGCGTGCGCGGGCCGTCCGCGTACTGCGTGATCCTGACCTCGCCGTCGATGTAGCGGCTGAGATAGACGGCCGCGCCGAGCGAATCGCGCAGCGCGAACAGCGACTGCTGGAGCTTGCGCTCCACGGCCTTCGCGCGGTCGCCGCCGGAGCCGAGCAGCACCAGGGACTCACCGATGATGTAGGCGCCGTCGCCGACCCGCTCCACGTAGTCCTCGCGGCGGAGCATCAGCAGCAGATGGGCGAGGTGGCCGGCGGGCAGGCCGGTCTCGCGCGCGATCTGGGCCTCGGTGACGCCGCCGGAGTGTCTGGCGACCGTCTCCAGCACGCGCAGGGCGTACTGCACCGAGTGGAACGGCGCGGTCGGCTCGGGCTTGAGCGCCACGGTTTCCCCCTAGCGGTTTCCAGCGAGTATCCGCTCTCCACGATAAAGGCGAAAGGGTCCTTCAGGAGCGGGTGTTGAGGAGTTGGACCCGGGTATCGGGCGCCTGTCCAGGGAAGCGCCCCGAAGGCATATGCCGATGTCATAAAAAGGGACTCCGCGGTGCGGCCGGGAATAAGCGGAGTGATGCTCCGGTTGGGGTGGGCGCGACGTGCGGGACACCCCGCGCGGCGCGAGCGACCAGACGCAGCGCCAACCAGGGAGGCGGGCCACCGTGGCCGACGAGCGGGACGACATCATCCGGGCCGAGCCCAAGGGAAGCGCGCCGGTGCCGCTGTCCGTACTGGACCTGGCGACCGTCGGCAGCGGCCGGACCGCCCGGCAGGCGCTGGGCACCACGGTCGAGCTGGCACGGCTCGCCGAGCGCCGGGGCTACCACCGCTTCTGGGTGGCCGAACACCACTCCATGCCCGGCGTGGCCAGCTCCTCCCCGGCCGTCATCCTGGCCCACCTCGCGGCCCGCACCGACCGGATCCGCCTCGGCTCCGGCGGCGTCATGCTGCCCAACCACGCCCCGCTGGTGATCGCCGAGCAGTTCGGCACCCTGGAGGCCCTCGCCCCCCGCCGCGTCGACCTCGGCCTCGGCCGGGCGCCCGGCACGGACGGCGCGACCGCCGCCGCGCTGCGCCGCTCGGACCGGCTGCGGGAGGGGGCGGACGACTTCCCGCAGCAGCTCGCCGAGCTGACGCGGTTCCTGGACGACGACTTCCCCGACGGCCATCCCTACGCCCGCATCCACGCCGTCCCCGGGCCCGTCCAGGGCCGGGTGCCCGGCGGGGTGCAGCGGGCGGACCGGCCCTCGGTCTGGCTGCTCGGCTCCTCCGGCTTCAGCGCACGGCTCGCCGGGGCCCTCGGCCTGCCCTTCTCCTTCGCGCACCACTTCTCCGCCGCGAACACCATCCCGGCGCTCCAGCTCTACCGCGACTCCTTCCGGCCCTCCGAGGTCCTCGACCGCCCGTACGCCAAGATCGGCGTCCAGGCGTTCGCCGCCGACGACCCGAAGGAGGCCCGCCGTCAGGTCCTCACCGGGGCGCTCGCGATGCTGCGGATGCGCACCGGACGGCCCGGGCTGATCCCGACGCCGGAGGAGGCCGAGGCGTACGACTTCGGCCCGGCCGAGCGGGAGTTCGTCGACGACTGGCTGCGCAATGTCGTCTTCGGCACCCCGGACGAGGTGCGCGCGGGCTTGAATGCCCTCGTCGAGCGGACCGGCGCGGACGAGCTGATGCTCACGGCCAACGCGCATACGCCGGGGCTTCGGCTGCGCAGCTATGAACTGATCGCGGACGCGTACGGCTTGCCGGACGCGTAGGCCTGTCCGGCGGATCGTCGGCTGCGGGCCGCCTTTGCCGCCTGCGGCGGCGAGCGCCCTGCGGGCGCGTCCTCAAACGCCGGACGGGCTTGATTCGGCTGAGCTCAGCTGCCAAGCCCGTCCGGCGATCGAGGACACAGCACAGCAGCCCGTCCGGCGATTGAGGACACCGCCGCGCAGCGGGGGTGCGGACGACACGGCCCGCAGGGCCCGGTCACATGCCCGCCGGACAGGCGTGGGGCCCTCACGGCCGTACCCCCGTGCGCAGCAGCGCCGAGATGCGGTCGGCCGGCACCGGCCGGGAGTAGAACCATCCCTGGCCGGTGTCGCAGCCGATCCGCCCCAGCCGTTCCGCCTGCTCCGCGCTCTCCACGCACTCCGCCGTCACCGTGAGCCCCAGCCGGTGGGCGAGCTGGACGAGCGCCTCGACGATCGTCTCGTCGGCCGGGTTGGGGTGCTCGTCCGCACGGAAGCCGTGCACGAACGACCCGTCGAGCTTGAGGGTGGAGACCGGGAGCCGGCTGAGGTAGGCGAGGTTGGAATAGCCGGTGCCGAAGTCGTCGATGGCGATGGCGACGCCCATGTCGCTGAGCTGCTGGAGCTGCTGGAGCGGGCGGCCCGCCGAGCCCATCAGCGCGGACTCGGTCAGCTCCAGCTGCAGCAGGTGCGGCGGCAGCCCGGTCTCGGCGAGGATCCGGGCCACGTCCGTGACCAGGTCGGAGTCCCACACCTGGCGCACCGCCACATTGACGCTGACGACGAGCGGCTCCTCGGGGTGGTCGAGCTGCCAGCGGCGCGCCTGGCGGCAGGCCGTCGCGAGGATCCAGCGGCCCAGCGGCACGATCGCCCCCGTCTCCTCCGCCAGGCCGATGAACCGGTTGGGGGCCAGCGTGCCGAACTGCGGATGGCGCCAGCGCACCAGCGCCTCCACCCCGCGCACGATCCCGTCGCCCAGCCCCACCAGCGGCTGGTACTGCAGGACGAACTCGTCGCGCTCGACGGCGGGCCGCAGGGTGCTGGAGAGGGCCTGGCGGGTCATCCGATGGGCGTTGCGCTCCGGGTCGAAGAGCGTCCAGCGGGCCTTTCCGTCCGCCTTGGCCCAGTACAGGGTGGTGTCCGCGGCCTGCATCAGCTCCGTCGCGTGCGTACCGGCCGCCGGGCGCTCGACGACGCCGATGCTCGCCGACACCGACAGCCGCTGCCCGGCCACGTCGAACGGCCGCTGGAGCGCCGTCAGTACGGCCGCGGCGAGGGTCACGAGCTGCTCGGTGCCCGCCGACTCCTCGACCAGCAGCGCGAATTCGTCGCCGCCGAGCCGGGCCACCAGATGGCCGTCGGGCGCCGCGCACTCGCTCAGCCGCTGGGCCACCAGCCCCAGCAGCCGGTCGCCGGCCCGGTGGCCGAGGGTGTCGTTGACGGCCTTGAAGCCGTCCAGGTCGAGATAGCACAGCCCGATCCGGCCGCCGCCGTCCCGGGACACGGCCGCCGCGCCGAGCGCCGCGGCCAGCCGCTCGAAGAACAGGCTCCGGTTGGGCAGCCGGGTGACCGGATCGTGCATCCGCAGATGCCGCAGCCGCTCCCGCAGCTCCCGCCGGTCGCTGATGTCGGCGACCGACAGCAGCGTCTCGCGGCTGTCGGGCAGCTGGGTCAGCGTCACCTCCGCCCACACCCCCCGGCCGCCGCGGTGTCTGAGCCGACGGGTGCAGTGCAGCCGGTCGCGGCGGCCGAGCAGCACCTCGCGGTACTCGCTCCAGGTGCGGGCGTCCTCGCGCAGGCCGGTGAAGTCGGCCGCGGGGGAGTCGGCCAGCCGGGCGGGGTCGGTGCCGAGCAGCGCGCCCAGCGCGTCGTTGGCGGTGCGTACGAGTCCGTCGCGGCCGACGACGGCCATGCCCAGCCGCGCGGCATGGAAGGCGGCACGGAAATCGCTCGAAGGTACGTTACGTTGCGTGACGACTGGAGGCGTTGAACCGGGCGTGCCGCCCTGGCCGTCGAGGGTTCCGCTCACCGCTCGCTCCCACGTGGCATTCATTCCGCACTGGTTTCGTTTGGTTCTCGTGGATCTCGTACGCGTGGTCGAAAACGCGGCATATGACCGCCCTGTCGGGGGTATCCCGTGCTGGAAATGTGGCGATCATAGGGCTCGCGCCAGGACCGTTCCAGCGGCCCTCCCGCGAGCGCCCGAACCGCCGTCTCTGGTTTGTCCGTTTTTGCATGACCGTGCGCGCTCGTGCCTGAGTCCGGGTGGCCGCGTCTTCTCGATTGACCGTCAGTGACTGAGTGTGATGTACCCAGAAGTCGGCTTAGTCACTCGACTGGGGTAGTGGAACAGGGCATATCACCACAAACAATCAGAGGGTGGGTGAGGTGTCCCGAATCCGTCTCCGGAGGTCGACGTGGTGCGTCCGCAGACACCCATGGGAGTGGACCGGCAGCCCCGCTGGCGCCGCGCCGGAGCCGTGGTCACCTCGATGTGCGCGATCGCCGCCACGACCGTCGTCGCCGGACCGGCGCAGGCGGCGGGGCCCGGCGGGCCGTGCGCGCTCCCCCGCAGCCAGGCCCACCACTCCGAGGGCCTCGACACCTGGAACCCGGCCTACCCCCGCCCCCTCGGCCACCTCGACGCCGTCATGGTCTTCCTGTCCTTCCCCGGCTCCCGGCCCCGCACCACCCCGGCCCAGCTGGCGGCCGACCACTTCCCCGGCACCTCGCGCTTCTTCGACCGGGCCTCCTACGGGCGGTTCTCGCTGCACCCCCACCCCGTGAACCGCTGGCTGCGCATGCCGCGGTCGGCCGACTCGTACCGGATACAGCGCGACTGGGACGGCGACCGGCGCGCCGCCTATCTGCGCGACGCCATCGCCGCCGCCGACCGCGTGGTGGACTTCGCCCGCTACGACCTCGTCTACCTCGTCGCCGACCCCGACGCCCCGGGCGTCGACTCCGACGCGACGAAGGTCGTCAACCTCGACCGGCCCGTCCGGGTCGACGGCACCGTGCTCCGCCGCATCGTCACCGTCTTCGAGCACCACCCGCCGGACCGCAACGTCCTCGCCCACGAGACGGGGCACGTCCTGGACCTGCCCGACCTCTACCACCGGCCCACCGACGGCAAGGGCGACTGGGACACCCACGTCGGGGACTGGGACCTCATGGGCAGCCAGTTCGGGCTCGCCTCCGACCCCTTCGGCTGGCACAAGTGGAAGCTGGGCTGGCTCACCGCGCGGCACGTCCGCTGCGTCCGGTCCGCCGGCAGCACCCTGCACGCGCTCCACGCCCTGGAGGCCCCGATGCGGCCCGGCGTCGACTCCCGGACCCGGATGATCGTGGTCCGTACGGGCGAGACGAGCGCCATCGTCATCGAGGCACGCGGCGCGTCCGGCAACGACACCACCACCTGCTCCGAGGGCGTGCTGGTCTACCGGGTGCTCAGCGACACCGCCTCCGGCGGCGGACCCGTCCAGGTGCTGGACGCGCACCCCGACAGCCAGGCCTGCTGGGGCGAGTCCGTCTACCCGCCGCTGGCGGACGCGCCGCTGCGCGCGGGGGAGTCCCTGTCGACGGGCCCGGACGGGGTGCGGGTGGAGGTGCGGGCGCGGACGGCCGACGGGGCGTGGACGGTCGCGGTGCAGCGCGAGTGAGAGCCGCGCCCGGTGGCGCCTCATGGGAACACGACGAAGGCCCTCACCAAGGGTGAGGGCCTTCGACTGTCTGTGCGCCGCCAGGGACTCGAACCCCGGACCCGCTGATTAAGAGTCAGCTGCTCTAACCAACTGAGCTAGCGGCGCCTGCTGACGTGGAAGACTTTAGCACCCTGTTCCGGGGATACGAAAATCCATAAGGCCGGGCCCGGCGGGAGCCCCGGCGCCCGCGCGGTCAGCGGGGCGCGGGGGTCGGTGTGGCGAAGGGCGCGGCCTCGATGCCGCCCCCACCTGCGGGCTCGGCCGTCGCCCCCTCGCGGGCGGCCCGTACGCACGCCCACAGCAGGACCTCCGGACCCGGGAGCCAGGGGTGCCGCACCTCGGGGGCCACCAGCCAGCGGGAGACGGGAGCCGTCGGCTCCTCGTCGCCCGGCGGATAGAGCGCGGGGGCGGTCACCGCGTCGCCCTTGCCGTGGCACAGCAGCGGCGGCACCGCGCGGGACCACTCCTCCCAGGCGAGCAGCGCGGGCAGCCGCTGGGCGGTGCCGGGGGCGGCGAACAGCAGCAGCCGGCCGCGCTGGGCGGCGACCGGGCCGGAGCCCGGGCCCGCGGACCACAATCGGTCCAATAACCGGCGTCCGAACAGTGCCGGCGCGCTGATCACATCGAACGTCGTGCCGCAGGGGAGCACGACCGGTGCGCTCGGCTGGTCGCACCACAGGGCGTGGACGCTCTGCGGGAAGGGGCTGGCCGAGGCGAGCCAGTCGGCCCCGGCGAGGGTGACGTAGGCGGCGGTCGCGCGGTGCGGGGACGGGTGAGGGGGCTGCTGCGGGGCGACGTGGGAGTGCGGGCGGGCGGGGCGCGGGTGGTGCGGCCAGGAGCTCATGGGTCCTATATTCAGCGCCATCTCCGGTGCCACTGCCGGGAGTTGCCCGAACTCGGGACAAGGCGATGAGGGGTGCGCTAGTTTGTGCGCCGCATATGCCAACGGCCCATGATCGAGGACCATGGGCCGCCGTGGCCACCGGGCGGTCAGTCGACCGCTCTGCCGCTGCGCAGCAGGTCACGGCCGAATTCGACCATCTTCTTCGTGTAGTCCTCGCTCCACTCGGCGCGCGCCGCGATCACGGCGGTGGGCAGCCGGTCGAAACGCCGGGGGTCGGCGAGCTGGGCGGCGGCCACCGCCTGGTACTCCATCGCCCGGTCGGCCGCCGCACGGAAGGCCAGCGCCAGCTCGGTGGAGCGGGCCAGCAGCTCGCGCGGGTCCTCGATCGACTCCAGGTCGAAGAAGTGCTCGGCCTCCGCGACGGCCTCGGGCGGCTCGAAGAGCAGCTGCGCGGGCTTCAGGCGGCGCGGCCCACTCCCACCGCGCGCGTCGGCAGCCGACTGCGGCTCGCACATGTACATACCTCCAGGATCGTCTCCACCGCCATCCATTGTCCTGCGTCGCGCAAGTAGGCCCACGGGCTAAGGCCTGTCCGGCGGTTTGTCCTGCGCCGCGAGCCGTCGTGCCGCCTGCGGCGGCGGGCGCCCTGCGGGCGCGTCCTCAATCTCCCCCGGCTACCGCTGGGAGCTTGAGGACACAGCACAGCAGCCCGTCCGGCGCTTGAGGACACCGCCGCGCAGCGGTGGTGCGGACTCCGCCGGGCACGGCACGGGTCAGGGGCGCCAGGCCACCCGATGGTCGGACCATTGGTCCCACGTCGACATCATCGCCTCCCACCCGTCCGGGAACTTCACCGTCACCCCCAGCTGCACGGGCTCCGCCGACGGGTGCTCGTCCAGCAGGCGGTCGACCCCCGCCCGGCACACCACGACGCACGCGTGCCGGTGCCGTGAGGCCAGCACGCACAGCCGGCCCGTCTCCAGGTGGAACGCCGTCGCGTCCGGGCGCCCCGACAGCGGATGCAGCATCACCGTCACATCGAACTCCCGGCCCTGCAGCCGGTTCGCCGTGTCCACCGTGACGCCGGACACGCCCAGCCCGGCGAGGGCCGCCCGGACGGCCGCGGCCTGGTCGCGGTGGGCCGTGCCGACCGCGATCCGGTCCGGCGTGAGCGGCACCGGGTCCGGTGACCGCTCGCTCGTCGCGACCCCGCCCCGGTCCAGCATTCGCCGCACCACCAGCGCCACCGCGCCGACCGCCTCCGGGTCCGTCCGCGGCGTGTGGCGGGCGGGCAGCTCCAGCAGGCCCCAGCCCGACTCGGCCGCCTCGTCCAGCACCCGGTCCGGGCCCGAACCGTCGGAGGGGACGCCGAAGGACAGCCGCCGGTCGCCGTGACCGGTGCCGCTGCGGAACGGCGTGTAGGGGTAGAAGGCGTCCGAGACGAGCGGCGCGGCGGACGCGGGCAGCCGCCAGGACACCGGCAGCCGGTGCTGCGGCAGCTCGGGATTGTGCGCCAGCAGCGTGGTCACCGCGCTGGCGGACGGGTCGTACGACAGCCCCGCCCACTGGGCCGAGCCGTCCGGGCCCACCACGCTGAACGGGTCCAACTGCCCCGGGTCGCCGACGAACAGCGCCCGCTCGAACAGCCCGGCCACCGCGAGCAGCGCGTCCGAGCGCATCTGGTACGCCTCGTCGACGATCGCGTGGCCCCACGGCTCGGTGACCTTGGTGTGCGCCCACTTCGCGGCCGTGGAGACGACGACGTCGAGCCCCGCGAGCTCCGCGGCCTTCGCGGACGTCACGACGGACGTGAGAGCGTCGAGCGCCGGGTCGTAGGGCCGCGCGTCGCTGCTGTGCAGGCGCCCGACGGGCAGCTCCGGGTCCTGCTCGGCCAGCCGCAGCACCAGATCGTCGACCTGGGCGTTGGTCTGCGCGACGATCATCAGCGGCCGGCCGGCGGCGGCCAGCTCGCGCGCGGCCCGCACGACCAGCGTCGACTTGCCCGCACCCGGCGGGGAGTCCACGACGACGCCGCGGTGCGGGCTGTGCAAGGTGTCCCGCAGGATCGCGTCCGTCGCGGCGCCGGCCGCCGCCGCGGGGTCGAAGGAGGCCGTGCGGGGTGCTCGCAGGCTCACGGGGCCACCCGCCGGGCAGGGGCGGGCGGCATCCGGTACTCGGTCACAGAAGGTCCTCCGCGGTCACCGGGTCGGGGCCGTCCTCGTGCGTGCCCGGCGGGCCGCCGTGGGTCCACGGCGTCCGCTCGGGGTCGGGCAGCTCCGGGCCGCCCCGGGGAGCGTGCTCGAACAGAGTCCAGCACACGTGGTCGCCGGGGACCGGCACCGACCCCGGGTCGGGGACCTTGCCCCGGCCCATGCCACCCGTCAGCCGAACGGTCAGCGCGCCCGCCCCGTGGGCCACGAACTCGGCCGACTGCGCCTTGCCGTCCGCCAGCGCGCGGTGCACCTTCGCCCCCTCGGCGACGTGCGGACCGTCGTCCGTCCGGACCGTGACCAGGGGGCGCGGGCGCGGGACCTTCGCGTCCGAATACTCCATGACCACCTCGGTGACCTCGCCCGCGAAGGCCTCGCCGGCCAGCCGCCGCGCCGCCATGACCAGCGGATCGTCCAGCGCCTCCTGCGCGTCCAGCTGTGCCTGCGCGGTCTCCCGCGCCGCGAGCTTGCGGGCCGCCGTCACCGCGTCGTCCCGCTTGGGCTGCGGCGGCTCCCCGGCCCGTACGCGGTCGCGGTGCGCGGTGTAGGACCAGCGGTCCCGCTTCCACCGCTCACCCACCCTGGCCCCCTCCGGGAGGGCACGCAGCAGATCGACGCCGCGCCACACGGCATCCCAGGTGGGGCGCAGCTGCGAGGTGAGGAGGGCGCCGATCTCACGCTCGGCGCCGGCCAGCGCGTCCCGCGCGGACGGGTGGTACGGGCCCGCCTCCAGGACCTCCGCGCGCGCCCGGTCGTAGCGGGCGACGGCGGGCGCCAGCCGCTTGTTGTCGAAGACCGGGTCGGTGGAGGGACCGGCTGGCGGACAGAGCAGCAGGCCGTCCGGGCCGCGCCCGAGCTCCGCGCGGACGGCCGCTTCCGCGCCCGTCGTCCCCGCCGGGGGATCGATCCAGGCGAGCAGCGCGCCCAGATGCTGATCCTCGAGGTTCGACTGGCCGGTCGCCCAGTGGCGGCCCAGCAATTGCGTCATCGGCAGCAGCAGCGACGAGCCGGGGACGCGGGCCCGCTCGCCGAAGTGCGTCAGCCAGCGGCCGAGCAGCGGCACGCGCGGGGGAGCGGGGTAGGGGGTTTCCGGGTCCTGCTCGGCGGTACGGCGGAACCGCATGGACCGCCCCAGCAGCCGTACGTACTCGACGCCCCCGCCGCTCGGCACCAGCAACTGCGGGGCGTCCGCGCACAGCTCGACCTCGACCGGGACCTTCTTGCCCGTCTCCGGATCGGTCTCCTTGCGCTGCTCCAGCACGACGTCGTCGGCGAACGACTCGATGTACGGCAGCACGGCCTCGGCCAGCTCGGCGAGGAACGCGGACCGCAGATCCCGGTCGCGGGGCTGCGCCACCATCAGCAACCGCGGCGCGTCCCGCTCGGTCCCGACCAGCGCGCCGAGCGGCGCCCCCGCCTCACCGGCGGTCGTCAGCGGCACGAACACGAGCGGCCGCTCGGACACCTGCCGGTGCCGCACGGTCGCCATCGGCCGCGCCCGCCCCTCCTGCACGGCCTCCAGCCGCGCGAGCGTGGTGATCAGCGACATGCGGCCTCCGTCCGGGACGTGGTGTGCCCTGGCGGGCAGCCTTCCGAGGCGCCCAGTGCCTCCGCGCGCAGCGCCGCCGCGCGGCGGAGCGCGGAGACGGTGGGGTCGGCGGCGTCGCCCGTCTCGCCCAGGGCGGCGGACAGGACGGATTCCACCGTGGTCAGCGCGCCCAGCTCGCCGCGCACCCCACGGCCCAGCGTCTCCACCGCACCGGCCGCACGGGCCCGCGCCCGGCAGTGGAAGGCCAGCTCGCACGCGGCCAGGCACTCCGGGGCGTAGGCCGCGCCGACCGACTCGACGGCGGTCGCCAGCTCCGCGGCGGGCCGCGTCGCGGTCCGGCCGTCGTCGGCCAGACGCAGATCGAAGGTGGTGTCGGCGGGCAGTGCGGCGGCGATGTCCTCGACCCGGGTCAGCCGGGCCAGCTGACGGCGGGTGGTGGCCAGCTGCTTGCGGACGTCGACGAGCTCGGCGGCGGGCAGGTTGGAGAAGTCCTTGGGACAGACCAGCAGGATGTGATGCCGCACGCGCGCGCCACGGGTCCGGCCGGAGGCCGGGGTGTCCTCGGGGTGACTGCGGGCCCCACTGTCCGCACCGGCGGGATGCGGTGCGGTGGCGTGGGTGTCCTGGGGGTGGGCAGTGCCCTGGGGATGGGCAAGGGGCCGCGCACCGGCCGGCTCGCGCGAGGGCGGGACCTCGGGGTGGGTGCGGGCGTCGGGTCCGCTGCCCGGGTCGTCCGGGTGGATCAGCGGCAGGTCCGCGAGGCCCGGCCGGGCGTCCGGGCCGGTGGCGGGCCCGTCGCCCGGTGCGTCGTGGTGGCCCGGCGGACGCGCCACCGCGCCGTCCTCGCTGTCGCCCCGCCCGGAGGGCCGGGGCAGTCGCGCCGCCACGTCCTCCAGCGCCAAGGCGTACACCGCGGCCTGTCGTGCGGCCGCGCCCACCTTCGCCGTGTCGGCCGCGCCGTCGATCATCGCGAAGGACTTGATCTCCACGACGGTCCAGCTGCCGTCGGGGTGGACGACCACCGCGTCCGGTTCCAGATAGACCGGGGTGCCGGCGACCTGGAGGGCCAGCAGGGGGTGGTCCAACAGCGTCCAGCGGCCGGCGGCCGTGGCGTCGCGCAGGGCCAGGGCCGTACGGGCGGCCCGGCCCTCGGGCCCGACGGCCGACAGATCGGGGGCCGGGGCGGGGTCCGGGCCGGGTTCGTGCGAGCCCTCGCCCAGCCGCTCCCGCAGCAGACGGATCAGCTCGGCGCCGCCGTCGCTCTTGACCCGGGACTCGAAGGCGTTGCCCCGGACGAAGGCGAACTGCGACTGCCCGAAGGTCGCCGGCGAGCCCAGGGCCCGGGCCAGCGCGCCCTTGTCGATCCCGGCGCCGTCGAGCAGTGCCCGGCGGTGACAGCCGGGATTGGCGGCCAGCGCCGCGAGGGCGCGGGCATCGAGCGGGTGCGGTGCGACGGCCGGGCCGCGCAGGTCAGCGAGTCGCTGCCGCAGCCCCGTCGGGGTGGCTGTCGACGGCCCCGCCACGGGCCGGCTGTCGAGGGATCTGGTCACTGGCGTCCGCCTCGCGAAGTCTCTCCGGCGCCCCCGAACGATCCCTCGGGGCCCCTGCTCCGGAGGGCGTCGACCGGGGAAGCGCTGTACCCGCCGAAGTGTCGCACCCGCCACTGACACTCGCGGGCGTCTCGCTGGTTTCCGCGTCGGCCGTCGCCCGGAAGCGGCCCTGGATCCGCTCGACGAGCCGCAGCACCGGACGGGCCAGCAGGAAGCCGGCGCCCATCACGGCGGCGCCCGCGACGGCGTCCAGGAAGTAGTGGTTGGCGGTGCCCATCACGATGATCGTGATGGCCAGCGGGTAGACGACGCCCGCGATCTTCGCCCAGGTCGTGCGGCCGTAGCGCCACAGCACGACGCCGCACCACAGGGCCCATCCGACGTGCAGGCTGGGCATGGCCGCGTACTGGTTGGTCAGCCCGCCGAGCCCGCGCGGGGCGCTGGCCTCGCCGCCCCACCAGCCGTAGGAGCCGTACTGGGCCATCGTGTCGACGAACCCGTAACCGGGGTCGAGCAGCCGGGGCGGGCAGGTGGGCAGCAGGGTGAAGCCGATCAGCCCGATGAGGGTGGAGACCATCAGCCACGTCCGCAACGGACGGTAATCCGCCGGGCGGCACTTGAAGAGCCAGATCAGCAGCGCCGGGGTGAGCAGGTAATGCAGCGACGCGTAAGCGAAGTCGGCGGGTATGCCGAGGGAGGCGTGCTCGGTGAACAGCCGGTTGAGCGGGTGCTCGAAGTTTATTCGGAACGTTTTTTCAAGATCGAGAATTGACAGGCCGTGGTCGACGGCTGATTGCACGTCGCCCCGGACCAGCAGCCGGCCGGCCGAGTACATCGCGTACACCACGGCGATCAGCGGCAGCTCGGTCCACCAGCGCGGCCGCTTCCCGAGTGGTGCGGTGCGGTACATCCGGACGCTCTCCATTTGTTCAGGCGGCCAACAAGCGCGCATGCAACCGTACGGTGTAAGCCACTTGGCTCGCACACCGCCCCGAGACTTCCCGGCTACACCCTGTTCGCCCGCTGTTGTGCGGTCGTCTACGGGTCGTGAGGGAAGAGACGCTTGAAATGGCCACAGGGTTGCCTGTGAAAGGGGTGAGCGATGATGGGGGTGGGACGGACGAGCTTGTCGTTCTGTCGCCAAAATCACCCAAATCTTCTGAAGGGGGCCCCTCCATGGCACCGCGCATCCTGCTGGCCCGGCACGGACAGACGGAGTGGTCGCTCTCCGGCAAGCACACCGGCCGTACGGACATCCCGCTCCTCGACGAGGGGCGGCGCGGGGCCAAGCTGCTCGGCGAGCGGCTGCACCGCGAGCCGTGGGACGCGCTGCCGGGCGTCGAGGTCCGCACCAGCCCGCTGGTGCGCGCCAAGGAGACCTGCGAGCTGGCCGGCTTCGGTGACCGGGCCACGACGTGGGACGCGCTGATGGAGTTCCACTACGGCGCGTACGAGGGAATGACCCCGGACGAGATCAAGGCGGGCCGGCCGGGCTGGCTCATCTGGCGCGACGGCGTCCCCGAGGGCGAGACGCTGGCGGAGGTCGGGGCGCGGGCGGACGAGGTCGTGGAATGGGCCCGCTCGGCCGACCGCGACGTGCTGATCTTCGCCCACGGCCACATCCTGCGCGTCATCGGCGCCCGCTGGCTCGGCCTCGACGTCTCCTTCGCCTCCCGCATCCGCCTCGACCCGACCTCGCTCTCGATCCTCGGCTGGGCCTATGGCGCTCCGGCGATCGAGCGCTGGAACGACACGGGGCACCTCGCGTAGCGGTTCGGGGTGTGGCCGAGCTCAGCCGAAACCAGCCCGTCCGGCGATTGAGGACACCGACGCGCGGCGGGGGTGCAGGCAGACGGCCCGCAGGCGCCCCGGCCGCAAGCCGTCTTACCGCCTGCGGCGGCGGGCGCCTCTCGCCTGGCCGGCGGGTCCTCGACTACCGGCCGTCTTGCCGCCTGCGGCGGCGGGCGCCCTGCGGGCGCGTCCTCAAACGCCGGACGGGCTTGTTGTGTCACGCCAGGCGCGCAGCCGACTGGCGTGACAAGAAGGACGCCACTACCGGATCATGCTCGTGCGGGCGCAGCAGGCGGGCCGTGGAGGCGAGCATCGCGCGGATGCGGGAGGAGCGGACCTGGTCGAGCAGGTCCAGGACGCGTTCGCCCGCCGCCGCCGCCTCGTCCGGGCGGCCGGCGCGGGCCAGGTCGCCCGCGAGCTGCGCGGTGAACAGCGCCGTGTTGCGCGCGAAGTGCGAGTCCTGGAGGAAGACCGCCTGCCGCGCGTGCTCCACCGCGCGCGGCCAGTCGCCGAGCGCCGACCAGCACTGCGCCTCCAGCCCCTCCAGTTCCGCCTCGCCGAAGAACGTCATCCACTCCGGGTCCGTCGCCCCCGAGCCCCGGCCGAACAGCGTTCGCGCCCGCAGCAGCGCAGCCTCGCACGCCGGCCGGTCCCCGAGCCCGGCCCAGCCGCCCGCCTCGCGCAGCGTCAGCAGGGACATCAGCCGGGCCGAAGAAAGCTTCCGCCCCGCCCGCTGCGCGGCCTGCGCCGCGCGGACGGCCTCTCTCGGGCGGTCCGCGTCGCGCGCGAGGAAGGCGGTGTTGCAGAACGCGTGCGCCTCCAGGGCGGCGTCCCCGGCGACCCGCGCGGTGGCGAGGGCCTCGGCGTAGTGGGAGCGGGCGTCGGCGAACCGGCCCGAGTCGTGGGCCAGCCAGCCGACCGAGATCGCGAGTTCGCCCGCGCCGGCGTGCAGCCGGTCCGCGACCGACTGCCGCCGGGTTCCCGCGTCGAGCAGTTCGTACGCCAGCCGCAGCGGCTGCGCGGCGCGTCGGTAGAGGCCGTCGCCGCCGTGCCGGTCGTCGAGGACCCGGATGCGCCGAACCGCCCGCTCGACGGCGGAGGCCTCGGCCTCGCCGACACGGCGGGGCGGGCGGGCGCCGGGGGGGCCGCCCAGCGAGGCGGTGGCCACGGCGGCCGTGCCGCTGGTCATGAACGCGCGACGCAACACGTCGCTCTCCTTGGTGCTGTCCGACCGCTGCCGGTCGAAGGGCTGGTCGAAGGGACTGTCAGGGGCGCTGTCGACGAGATCGTCCGAGGGGGCGGAGTCGTGGGTCGCTTCGGGGATCTCGGATTGCGGGGACGGCGTACGCTCCACTCCGCGCGCCCCCCACCCGCGCACCGCGTCCCGTGGCGCGAAGCCCATGTCCGCCGGTTCGCGACCGGGGAACATGTGCCGGAACACCCGTTCGTAGGCGTAGTTGGGGCAACGGATCTCCCCGGATTCGACACGTCCGATGTAGCGCGCGTCGCAGGAGACCTGCTCGCCGATCTCGCGCGCCGCACGCCGTACGGCCGCCGCGAACTCGCCAGGTGAGCGGTGTCCTCGCAACTGCCGGAAGGCGGTGTTCGGGCGGGGTGACGAGGATGCGTGGGACGACGCCATGGCCGGGCCCTCTCCCTGGCGAATGCCGCCCCGCGGGCGCTCCGGGGCGGGCGGCTGTACGTGCCTTTGCGGCATGAAAACCGTACCGGCTGTGAGGCGTTCACTACGCTCGGTTTGGCTACAAAACGGATATCTCACGCACCATCCGCCATGAACTGCCATCCTTTGCGGCGGCTGTGCGCCGTAGCCGTTGACGCGGTGGGGCGTTGGAATCCATGGAGTGCGCTCGACGCGGAGTGCCCACGGCGGAGGAGGCGTTTCCCTTGGTGGAGGCCGGAGTGGACATCGGTGGTTCGCGTACGACGGCTACGACGGCGCTGCACCGACCGCGCCAGGACCGCAGCCCGTTCCCGTACCCGCCCGTCACGTTCGACGACGCCGGCCCGTGCGACCTCGTCACCGTCCCCGCCCGCCAGGGCCTGGAGGCGGTCGACATCCTGCGGCTGCGCGACGGCGTGGGACCCGTCCTGCACGACGGCGCGTGCGACACCCTCGGCTTCCTCGTGCCGCCCGGCACCGCCGCCGGCTGGGACGTGCCCGGCAGCGCCTGCACGCAGACCTACGGCCGCGCCCCCCGGGGCGGCCACGCCGAGCCCCCCGTCACCGGCACCGGCTGGCTCGTCCCGCCCGACGCGGCCTTCACCTCCTCCACCGACCCCGCCGTGCTGAGGGCCGCGCTCGGCGAGGCGGCCCGGACCATCGAGGCCGTCGACCGCTGCCGCTGAGGCCTGTCCGGCGGATCTTCACGGGCTCCAGCTGCCGCTGGGAAGTACCCCGGCGCCGCCCGCTGATCCACGAAGATCCGCCGGACAGGCCCGGGCCGCCGCGCGGGCCGCCGGGGCCACGGGCGATACTTGCCAGGTGGCGAAGGGCAAGCAGAAGCAAGGGCGCGGGCGCACCGCGGAGCCGGTATCGGCGCAGGTGGCCGGGGGTCTGGCGGAGCTGGTGCCCGACCGGGACCGGCCGCGCGGCCGCACCCTCTTGATCGACGGGGCCCCGCAGTCCCATGTGGACCTCGACGACCCCGCGTACCTCGACTTCGCCTATCAGCGGCGCCTCGGCCACATCGCCGACCTCGTGGCACCGCCCGGCAAGCCGATCCAGGTGCTGCACCTGGGCGGCGGGGCGTTCACCCTCGCCCGGTACATCGCCGCGACCCGCCCCCGCTCGACCCAGCAGATCATCGAGATCGACGCGCCGCTCGTCCAGTTCGTCCGCACCGAGCTGCCCCTGGACGGCGGCTGGCGGATCCGGGTGCGCGGCGTCGACGCCCGGGAAGGGCTCGCCAAGGTGCCGGACGGCTGGGCGGACCTGATCATCGCCGACGTCTTCAGCGGCGCCCGCACCCCCGCGCACCTGACCAGCGTGGAGTTCACCGGCGAGGTGCGCCGGGCCCTGCGCCCGGGCGGCTTCTACGCCGCGAACCTCGCGGACGGTCCGCCGCTCGCCCATCTGAAGGCGCAGATCGCGACCGCGGCGGCCGTCTTCCCCGAGCTGGCCCTGACCGCCGAACCGGCGGTGCTGCGCGGGCGGCGCTTCGGCAACGCCGTGCTGCTGGCCGGCGACCGGGAGCTGCCCGTCGCCGAACTGACCCGGCGGGCCGCCTCCGACCCGCACCAGGCGCGGGTCGAACACGGCCGCGCCCTGGCCGACTTCACGGGCGGCGCGGCGCCGGTCACCGACGCCGCGGCCCGGCCCTCCCCGGCGCCGCCGCCGGACGCCTTCGCATAGCGGCGGCAGCGCTCACGGGAGTACTGAACGGCTCTCAGAACGGCGGGAGTTGCCCGCTCCGCACCACCTGGGAGTACCACCGGGCACTGGACTTGGGCGTACGGGCCTGGGTGGCGTAGTCGACGTACACCGCGCCGAACCGCTTGCTGTAGCCGTAGGCCCACTCGAAGTTGTCCAGCAGCGACCAGAGGAAGTAGCCCCGCACGTCCGCGCCGTCGGCGATCGCCCGCCGCACGGCGTCGAGGTGCGCGTGCAGATAGGCGATGCGGTCCGGGTCGTGCACCACGCCCTCGCCGTCCGGCTTGTCGTCGTAGGCGGCACCGTTCTCGGTGACGACGAGCGGCAGCCCGGGGACCTCGCGGGCGAAGCGGATCAGCAGGTCGTAGAGGCCGGTGGGGTCGACGGACCAGTCCATCGCCGTCCGTTTGCCGGGCGGTTGGTGGAAGGCGACGCGGTCCGCGCCGGGCCAGGGGGACCGCTCGCCGCCCCCGTGGCCGTCCGCGCGTGAGGGGCGGCTGTCAGTGGTGCCTGATACCACTGTGGGTGCGTAGTAGTTGATGCCCAGCGCGTCGAGGGGGTGGTTGATGGTGTCCGGGTCGCCGTCGTACACGAACGACCAGTCCGTGATCCCCGCCGTGTCGGCCAGCAGGTCGTCGGGGTACCTGCCGTGGAGCATGGGATCGGTGAAAATACGCGTGGCCAGGGCGTCGACGCGGCGCGCCGCGTCCACGTCCTCGGGCGCGGCCGTGCGGGCCCTGACGGCGGCGGGGTTGAGGGCGACGGACAGCCGCGCCCGGTCGGGGAGGACCGCGCGCAGCGCCGCCGCGCCGAGACCGTGCGCCAGGTTCAGATGGTGCGCGGCCCGCAGTGCCGCGAGCTCGTCCGTACGGCCCGGGGCGTGCACCCCCGAGCCGTAGCCGAGAAAGGCGCTGCACCAGGGCTCGTTGAGGGTGGTCCACAGTTCGACCCGGTCGCCCAGCGCCTCGGCGACGAGCTGGGCGTAGTCGGCGAAGCGGTGTGCGGTCTCGCGCTCCGGCCAGCCCCCGGCCGTCTCCAGCTCCTGCGGCAGGTCCCAGTGGTAGAGGGTCAGCATGGGCTGGATGCCGTGCGCGAGGAGGTCGTCGACGAGGGCGCGGTAGAAGTCGAGGCCGCGCCGGGAGGCCGGGCCCCGGCCGGTGGGCTGGACGCGCGGCCAGGAGACGGAGAAGCGGTACGCGCCCAGCCCGAGCTCCGCCATCAGCGCCACGTCCTCGTGGCGGCGATGGTAGTGGTCGGTGGCGGTGTCCCCGGTGTCCCCGCTGAAGACCTTGCCGGGGATACGGGCGAAGACGTCCCAGATGGAGGGGGTCCGGCCGCCCTCCTGCGCCGCGCCCTCGACCTGGTAAGCGGCGGTGGCCGCCCCCCAGAGGAAGCCGGGTGGGAAGTTCACGGACGGGGAGGGGGAGGGCGAGGGGGACGGTGACGGAGAAGGGGTCATCGAAACGCTCCCGAGGTGGGGGAAGGGGAGGGCGAGACAGACGAGACAGAGTGAGACACGGGGGCCATCAGCGGTCAGCCCTTCACGGCGCCCTGCATGATGCCGCCGACGATCTGCCTGCCGAACAGCGTGAACGCGAGCAGCAGCGGCAGCGTGCCCAGCAGCGCACCGGCCATGATCACGGCTTGGTCGGGCACATAGCCACGGCCCAGCCCGGTGAGGGCCACCTGCACGGTCGGGTTCTCCTGGGTCAGCGCGATGATCGGCCAGAAGAAGTCGTTCCACGCCTGGACGAAGGAGAGCATCCCCAGGACGGCCATCGCCGGTCGCGCGACGGGGAAGACGACGTGCCACACCACGCGCCAGCTGCTCGCGCCGTCGACGCGGGCCGCCTCGATCAGCTCGGTGGGCAGCGCCTCCACGAGGTACTGCCGCATGAAGAAGACCCCGAAGGCGCTGACGAGCGTGGGCAGCACCACCGACTGCAGCCGGTCGGTCCACTCCAGCTCGGCGACGACCATGAAGAGGGGCACCACGCCGAGCTGTGGCGGGATCATCATCGTGCCGATCGTCAGCATCAGCAGGACGCTCTTGAACCGGAAGCGCAGTTTGGCGAAGGCGAAGCCGGCGACGGTGCAGAAGAGCACGGTGCCCAGCGCCACGGAGCCCGCCACCAGCACGGTGTTGAACAGCGCGAGGCCCATGTTGGCGTCCGTCCACGCCGTCTCCAGGTTCCGCGCCAGATTGCTGCCGAACCACAAGGGCGGCGGGGTCCGGGCGAGCCGGGAGCTGTTCCGTGAGGCGGCGACCGCCGTCCACACCAGGGGGAACAGCGAGCCGACGGTGAAGATCGCCAGCACCGCGTAGGCGACGGGGCCGCCGTGCAGCTGCCGTCCCGCGCGCCGGGTGCCGGCCCCCGGCCCGTGTCCGGGCCGGCCGGCCGGGACGGGTGCGGGCGCCGGCTGGTCGGTCGTCGTGGTCGTCGTCACGGCAGCCCCTCAATGACTCGCGCGCAGTCGCCGCGCGACGGTCGCGTTGACCGCGGCGATCAGCAGCAGGATCAGGAACATCGTCCAGGCGACGGCACAGGCGCGCCCGAGGTGGAAGAAGAACCACCCCTGCTCGTAGAGGTAGAGACCGAGGGTCTGGAACTGGTGGGAGGCGCCGCCCTTCTGCCCGCCCGCCCCGCCGAACAGCAGTGGTTCCCCGAAGAGTTGGGTCGCCCCGATCGTCGACACCACGATCGTGAAGAGGATCGTCGGCCGCAGCGCGGGCACGGTCACATGCCGGAACTGCTGCCACCGGGAGGCGCCGTCGAGGGCCGCCGCTTCGTAGCGGTCGTCCGGCACGGCCCGCATGGCGGCCAGGTAGATCAGCGCGTTGTAGCCCGTCCACCGCCAGATCACGATCGAGGAGACCGCGAACCGCGAGGTCCAGGTGCCGCTCTGCCAGTCGACCGGGTCGATCCCCACCGCGCCCAGGGCCCAGTTGACCATTCCGTAGTCGCGCCCGTAGAGCAGCACGAAGACGAGCGTCGCGGCGGCGACCGAGGTGGCGTACGGGGTGAGCAGCGCGACGCGCCAGAAGTTCGCGGCGCGCAGCCGGTAGTGCAGCAGATGGGCCAGGCCGAGGGCCATCAGCAGCTGGGGGACGGTCGACAGGACGCCGATGGTGAAGGTGTTGCCCAGGGCGTTCCAGAAGAAGTCGTCGTCCAGCAGCCGGGTGTAGTTGCGCAGCCCCACCCACCGCATGTCGTCCGGGGCGGCCAGCTCCACGCGGTGCAGTGACGCCCAGCCCGTATAGAGGAGGGGGAAGAGCCCGAAGGCGGCGAAGAAGAGGAAGAAGGGAGCGACGAAGGCGTACGGGCTGTAGCGGACGTCCCACCGGTGGAGCCGGCCGCGCACCCGGCCCGCCCGGCCGGGGCCACGGTCCGGGCCTCGCCGCGGGGTGCCGCCCTCGCCCCCGGGGCCCTCGTCCCCCGCGCCGGCGTCCTGGGCCGCGGTGGCGGTCGTGGTCATTCGTCCACCGCGTTCTCGATCTCCTTCTGCGTCGCCTTCCAGGCCTCGCGCGGGGATCTGCCCTGCTGGTCGATCTGGAGCAGACCGATGTCGGTGAAGGCGGTGCCGATCTGCTGCTCGTCCGGGCCGATCACCAAGGTGGGGATGCCCTTGGCCGCCGCGGCGAAGATCCGTCCCGTCGGCGCGCCGCCGAAGTAGGGGTGCCTGGCGTTCCTGACCTGCGGCATGTCGTACGAGGAGGGGGTGGAGGGGATGCTCGCCTGCCGGTCGAAGAGCTTGGCCTGCTGTGCGGGCGCGGTCAGCCAGACCGCGAGGCTGACCGCCGCGGCCTTGTGCCGGGCCGCCTTCGGCACGCCGATGAAGGAGCCGCCCCAGTTGGCGGGCCTGGGCGCGGCGGCCACGTCCCACTTGTTCCTGCCCGCCTCGCCGGCCTTCTCCTTGATGTAGCCGAGCATCCACGGCGGGCAGGCGACCGTGGCGAAGCGCCCGTTCGCGTACGCCTGGTCCCACGGCTTCTCGAACTGCTTGAGCCGTGCGGTCAGCCCGCCCCGCGCCGCCTGCACGGCCAGGTCCCAGGACGCCTTGACGGCCGGGCTCTTCGCGTAGATCGGCTTGCCGCGCCGGTCGTAGTAGCGCTCGGGGTAGGCGTGGATCGAGGCGTTGTAGACCCCGGCGGCCGAGTCGGTGAAGACCGTGCCGGCCGGTGCCCGCTTCTTGTACGCCTTGCCCGTGTCGATGTACTTCTGCCAGTCACCGGCCCACAGCCTGCCGACGGCCTCCCGGTCCGTGGGCAGCCCGGCCTTCTTGAAGAGATCCTTCCGGTAACACATGGCGATCGGCCCGATGTCCGTGCCGAGCCCGACCGTCCGGCCCTTGCGGTCCGTGGCCTGCTGCCACTTCCAGTCCAGCCAGTCGCTCCGGCGCACCCCCGCCGCCTTCGACAGGTCCTCGAACTTGCCGGACAGCGTCGTGGCCACCTCGTTGATGTTGGCGACCTCCACGGCCTGGATGTCGGCGAGTCCGCCGCCCGCCGCGAGATGGGTCAGCAACTGCGGGTAGTAGGCGTCGTTGCGCTCGATCACGCTCTCCTTGATCGTGACGTCCGGGTGCAGCCGCTCGTACTCCGCGTAGAGCCCGGCCTGCTTGTAGCCGAAGACGCCGAAGGTGCCGATCGTGATCGTGGTCTTCCCGCTGCCGTCACTTCCGGCGCCCCCGGTGCCGCTCGCGGCGGGCCCGTCGTCCCGGGCGCAGCCACCGAGGAGATGCGCGCCGAGCGCGGCGAAGGCCCCGAGGACCACCGCCCGCCGCCGGTAGGTGCACGTGCTGCCGCGCAATTGCGTCCTCCTGATGAGAGTTCCGCCGGGGGGAGGAGGCCCTAGAGGTCCGCGAGATCCGCCTCGGTCCTGTCGGCCCCCTCGATGACGCCGTGGACGGCGAGGCAGTAATAGATCCCCTCGACGTCCTCCACCACCCCGTTCTTCGCCTTGCAGTCCGCCTCCGAGATGGGACCCGGATCCGCCACGGACGGTGTCGCTCCGATGACGGTGAACGCCAGAGCGGCACAGGACGTGACGATGATGGACGCAGCCCGACGGCGCATGAGGTGCCCCTTTCCTGGGAAGGGCGGGGCGGCTGCCCGCCTGCAACTCATTGAAGGGCCGCGCGTGTCGCCGACACCTCCACTACCCGAAAGGGTGAGGGTGTGTCTCCTCGAAGTCACCGGGATGGGTGTGCGCGGGGGTGGCTCAGTGGACGGTGCCGGCGATGATCTCGGCCGCACCCTGGCGGAGCAGTTCGGTGCTGACCCGGCCGCCGAGGTCCACCGGGTCGTCGGCGGAGCCCCGGATATGGGCGCGGACGAACGTGGACCCGGCCTCGTCGAAGACCATGCCGCGCAGCGAGAGCCGCCCGTCGACCTCGGTGTCGCAGTACCCCGCGATGGGGGAGTTGCAGTGACCGCGCAGGCCGTAGAGCATCGCCCGTTCCGCCGTGGCCTCCGCCAGGGTCCGCGCGTCGCCCAGCTGCCGGAGCAGCGCGAGGAGGTCGCCGTCGGCGCGGCGGCACTCCAGCACCAGGACGCCGGCGCCGACGGCGGGCAGGATCTCGTCGACGGTGAAGACCTGCCGGGCCCGCTGTCCCAGCTCGAGCCGTTCGAGCCCGGAGGCCGCAACGACCAGCGCGTCGAGCGCCGGGGCCATGGCCTTCGTGCCGTCGAGCTTGCCGAGGCGGGTGCCGACGGTGCCGCGCACCCGGACGATGCGCAGGTCCGGCCGGGCGCGGCCGAGCTGGGCCCGGCGGCGTACGGAGGACGAGCCCACGTGCGCCCCGGCGGGCAGCTCGGCGAGCGTGCGCACGCCGGAGTCCTCGGGCACGACGAGGACGTCGCGCGCGTCGTCGCGCGGCAGCATCGCCGCGAAGACCAGGCCCTCGGGGAGGGGGCCGTCGCCGGGGACGTCCTTCAGGCAGTGGACGGCCAGGTCGATGTCACCGCTCTGCAGCCGGAGGTCGATGGCCTTCACGAAGAGGCCCTTCCCGCCGAGCTTCGAGAGATCGCCCTGCCACTGGTCGGCCTCCGTCTCGATGGGGACCACGTCGGTGCCGAGATCGGGTTCGAGTTTGCGCAAGAGCTCGCGGACCCGCTCGGTCTGGGCCAGCGCCATGGGGCTCTTGCGGGTGCCGATGCGCAGCGGGCGGCTGTGGGGGGAGGGGTTCACAGAAAGCACCATGGCATGTCGCCCGGACCCCGGTACCGGCTCCGGGGCGCTGTCCCGCTGACGAGGGATCAGCCAGGGGGAGAGAGGAGAGGGGCGGGGACGAGCGGGGATACGACGAAGGCCCGGTCTGTTTTCACAGACCGGGCCTTCGTCATACAGGGTGAGTAACGGGACTTGAACCCGCGACATCCTGGACCACAACCAGGTGCTCTGCCAGCTGAGCTATACCCACCATGTCCGGTGCGTTTCCCACCGGCTGAGAAAAAGTGTACAGGGTCTTCAGGGGTGCTCGCTCCCAGATGACACGCGTCCTGGGAGCGAGCTGCGTCACTATCCCTGAGCGGGCAGGACGTGCTTGGCCGCGATGGCCTTCGCCGTGTCCGAGTCCGGGCCGGGCTGCGGTACGAAGATCGCCTCGCGGTAGTACCGGAGCTCGGCGATCGATTCCTTGATGTCGGCGAGTGCCCGGTGGTTGCCGCTCTTCTTCGGACTGCTGAAGTAGGAGCGGGGGAACCAGCGCCGGGCCAGCTCCTTCACCGAGGACACGTCGACGATCCGGTAGTGCAGATGGTTCTCCAGCTCGGGCATGTCCCGCAGCAGGAAGCCGCGGTCGGTGCTGACCGAGTTTCCGCACAGCGGGGCCTTGCCCGGCTCCGGGACGTGCTTGCGCACGTACGCCAGGACCTGACGCTCCGCGTCCTCGAGCGTCGTCCCGCCGTCCAGCTCCGCGAGCAGCCCGGAGGCCGTGTGCATCTGGCGCACCACCTCGGGCATGGTGGTCAGGGCCTCGGCGGGCGGGCGGACGACGATGTCCACGCCGTCGCCGAGGATGTTCAGCTCAGAGTCGGTGACCAGGGCGGCCACCTCGATGAGCGCGTCGTCCGACAGCGAGAGCCCGGTCATCTCGCAGTCGATCCACACCATGCGATCGTTCATACGTCTCACCCTACGGGGCGTTCCCGCTGGCCGGGCAGCCGTGGGCTGTAGAGGTCGGACTCCGGCTTGCCGGGCTCGGGGCCGAGTCCGCCGTGGCCGCCATGACCGGTCCCATGGCCGAGGTGCCCGCCAGGTCCGGAATGACCGCTATGTCCGCCATGTGGTGGTGGAGGTGCCAGGGAAGCGCCGGTCACGGCATGGGCGCCGGCCATGGCCGTCCGCCGCATCGCCATCACCGAGGACTCCCCGGGCCGCTGCTCGGGCAGATCCTGCCGCTCGAAGCGGTCCCCTCTATCAGGACGGTCCGGACGCTCGCCCCGCTCCGGCCGGTCGGCCGAACCGCTCTGCGGCCGGCGCGCCCGGTAGGCGGCCCGGTAGGCGGCGGGGGAGGACCCCAGCTGCCGGCGGAAGTGGCCGCGCAGGGCCACCGGCGAACGGAAGCCGCAACGCCCGGCGACCTCGTCCACGGAATAGTCCGAGGTCTCCAGGAGCCGCTGCGCCTGAAGCACCCGCTGGGTGATCAGCCATTGCAGCGGAGCGCTCCCGGTGAGCGAGCGGAACCTCCGGTCGAAGGTGCGCCTGCTCATGTAGGCGCGCGCCGCCAGGGTCTCCACGTCGAACTGCTCGTGGAGGTGCTCCAGCGCCCAGGCGACGACCTCGGCGAGCGGGTCGGCGCCGATCTCCTCCGGTAAAGACCGGTCGAGATAGCGCTCCTGCCCGCCGCTGCGGCGTGGCGGTACGACGAGACGGCGGGCCAGGGCCCCCGCCGCGTCGGCGCCGTGGTCGGTGCGGACGATGTGCAGGCACAGGTCGATGCCTGCCGCGGTGCCCGCGGAAGTCAGTACGTCACCGTCGTCCACGAAGAGCTCCCGCGGGTCCACGTGGACCGACGGATAGCGCTTGGCGAGCGTGGGCGCGTACATCCAATGGGTGGTGGCGGGCCTGCCGTCGAGCAGTCCCGCGGCGGCCAGTACAAAGGCCCCGGTGCACAGCCCGACGATGCGGGCGCCCTCTTCATGGGCGCGGCGCAGCGCGTCGAGTGCTGCGGTCGGTGGCGGCTGGGTGATCGACCGCCAAGCGGGCACCACGACAGTGCCCGCCCTGGAGAGTGCCTCCAGGCCGTACGGTGCGGTCAGTTCAAGGCCGCCGGTTGTTCGCAATGGCACATCTTCGCCCGCGCACACCAGCAATCGGTAGCGGGGGACTCCTGCGTCCTGTCGGTCGATGCCGAACACAGAGAGCGGAATGGAGCTTTCGAAGATGGGGCCGCCGCTGAATAGCAGCACTGCGACGATCTCCCGGCGGCGGCGTCCGGAGAGCTTGCGCGCGGTCTCCGGTACGGTCGTGGAGTCCTGGCTCATGGCGCTAAGCCCCCCTCGGCGGTCGAGTCCTCTCGGTCCTGCACGTTTCCCCTCGGTCCTGAACGGTTCCCCCGCCGGTCATGGCCAAGATCGAATCTACTGCGTCGAATGGAGACGCGGTGACCAGTTCACCACCCGGCTCTATGTCGACATGACAACTTGGCGCGAAGCGTTCGATCACGAAGCGTTGCACTTGCAGGCCCCGGTGAAAAGTACGCCTCTCGCCCATGCCCACTCCCCGTAGGGCGCAACCGCCCTCAACGGTCCTTTCCTTGCTGGTCGACCGGCTGTTGGGGGGTGCTTTGGCCAAGGGATGGAGTTCGGCCCCAAGTTGGCTGAAAACCTACGGGTGCAGGCGTGCGAGGCCGTCAGTCGACCGGATGGGCGGCGCCCGGATGGCGCGCGCCGCGGTGCGAACCGGTACCGGTCCGGCCCCGCCTGCCGCGGTGCGGAACCGTCTGTTCCGCCGCTACCCGGGCGGCGCTGCGCTCGGACTGGCGCAGCAGGGCGTGGCAGGCGCAGGTGACCGCCACCAGACCGGCCGCCGTGCCGGCGGCGCCCCCGAAGGACTGACCGCACATCAGCAGGACGATGGGGACCAGGACGCAGCTGAAGGCCGCCCAGCGGACTACGTCGCTCACCGGATCGGGGGATTCCCCTTCGGTGGCGTCGGCGCGGACGGACTCGCGGGTTCCGGGCACGGAACGGCTCCCTGGTGGCGACTGCTGGCGGTAGTACAACGCCCGGCCGGGCCCCGGGTCACTGGGAAGGAGGGCATCAGGAGCACGGCCGGGGCATTGCGTTGCGCGCCGCCCTCGTGCATGCTCCGGGGAACGCCCCGGGGGGTGTGGATCCGGCAGGCCTGGCCGGGCGGCCTCTGGGCAGCCGACGAGTGGCGCCGTACCCTGGGGGGTAAGCACTTGAAAAGATGAATCCCGGACGGATTTTTTCGTCCTTGATCATCTGGCCCGTCCCCCTCGACAACTCCAATCAGCCCCCGTCGATCCCCCTCCGCAAGAGGACTCCTTCGCCGAGACACCGATGGCCGGTCACGAATTCTCCGAACCCGCGGACCGCAAGCGGGTCGCCGATCAAGCGGCGCACCCCGAAGCGGCGGAAGAAACACGTCATTCCTGCGATCCGGCGTTCCAGCACGGTGTCGTGGTGGGCTTCGACGGCTCCACGTCGAGCGAGCGAGCGCTTGCATATGCAATCGGGATGGCCCGGCGCTCGGGCTCCGGGCTGATCATCGTCCATGTGGCCAACCGGCTGCCGACGACCGTATGGGCGGGCTGTGAGCCGCCGGTCTTCGTGGACGTCCCCGACCACCGGACCGAGGTGCTCGGCCTCGAACTGGCCTGTGCGGACTATCTGTCCGAGGTGCCGTGGATCCTCGTCGAGCGCGGTGGGGACATTTGCCATGAACTGGAGGAAGTCGGCCGGGAGTACGCGGCGGACGCGATCGTGGTCGGCTCCACCCACGGCCTGGTCGGCCGGATCTTCGGCTCCGTCGCGGGGCGGCTGGCGCGGCGCGCACAGCGGCCGGTCGTCGTCATCCCATGATCACCGCCGTCGGCGGCAGGCGCTCGGCGTAGGTCGATTCGCGGTCAACTCGCATGCGCCGTACGGGAGATGGTGCCGCGACGCGCCCCGGGGATGGCGCCAAATCCGCCTTGACAAGGCCGATGAATCTACTCGCGCGTAGAGGTGGATAGTGCCCCGGCGGCGGGTACAACCCGCTACATGTGACGTGCTGCCGGACGGGAGGTGACGGTTCCCGGGACCGGCGGCATCACCGCCGGCGTGAGGGCGACGCCGGCGCAGGGGAGGCGGTCCTCCCCGCGCGCGTGGTGGCACGTGCGGGGAAGACCGTCCTCCCTTTTGCGGCTGAACCGCCGCCGCTCTCGCGGAGGTGGCTGATCGCCGCTGGGGTCGCTCAATTGATGGTCGCGGGGACAGGCCGCTTCCTTTGAGCTCGCCCGGGTCTACTCAACCGTGACGGACTTCGCCAGGTTGCGCGGCTTGTCGATGTCGCGGCCCATGGCCTTCGCCGTGTAGTAGGCGAGGAGCTGGAGCGGGATGCCCATGAGGATCGGGTCCAGCTCGTCCTCGTTCTTCGGCACGACGATCGTGTGGTCGGCCTTCTCCTGCACCTGGTGCGCGACGGCGAGGATGCGGCCGGAGCGGGCCTTGATCTCCTCGAGCGCGGCGCGGTTCTTCTCCAGCAGGTCGTCGTCCGGGACGATCGCGACCGTCGGCATGGCGGGCTCGATCAGGGCCAGCGGGCCGTGCTTGAGCTCGGACGCGGGGTAGGCCTCGGCGTGGATGTACGAGACCTCCTTGAGCTTCAGCGAGGCCTCGCGGGCGACGGGGTAGCCCCGGACACGGCCGATGAACATCATCGACTTGGCGTCGGCGTACTCCCCGGCCAGCTTCTCGATCTCTTCCTCGTTCGCCAGGATCTCGGCGATCTGCTCGGGCAGCTTGCGCAGGCCCGCGATGATCCGCTTGCCGTCGGCGACGGACAGGTCGCGGGTGCGGCCCAGGTGCAGGGCGAGCAGGCCGAAGGAGACCACCATGTTGGTGAAGCACTTGGTGGAGACGACACAGACCTCGGGGCCGGCGTGCACGTAGATGCCGCCGTCGGTCTCGCGGGCGATGGCCGAGCCGACCACGTTGACCAGGCCCAGGACGCGGGCGCCCTTGCGCTTGAGCTCCTGGACGGCGGCGAGGACGTCATAGGTCTCACCGGACTGGGAGACCGCGATGTAGAGGGTGTCGGGGTCCACGACCGGGTTGCGGTAGCGGAACTCGGAGGCCGGCTCGGCGTCGGCGGGGATCCGCGCCAGCTCCTCGATCATCTGCGCGCCGATCTGGCCGGCGTGGTACGAGGTGCCGCAGCCGAGGATCTTCACCCGGCGCACGGCGCGCGCGTCACGGGCGTCGAGGTTCAGGCCGCCCAGGTGCACGGTGGAGAAGCGGTCGTCGATCCGGCCGCGCAGCGCGCGGTCGACCGCGTCCGCCTGCTCGTGGATCTCCTTGTGCATGTACGTGTCGTGGCCGCCCATGTCGTACGACTCGGCCTCCCACTCCACGGTGGTCGGCTGTGCCGAGGTGGAGGAGCCCTCGGTGGTGTACGTGCGGTAGTCGTCGGCCCGGAGCGTGGCCATCTCGCCGTCGTCGAGGGTGACGACCTGGCGGGTGTGGCTGACCAGCGCGGCGACGTCGGAGGAGACGAACATCTCCTTCTCGCCTATGCCCAGCACCACGGGGGAGCCGTTGCGGGCGACGACGATGCGGTCCGGGAAGTCGGCGTGCAGGACGGCGATGCCGTACGTGCCCTCGATGTGCTTGACGGCCTCGCGGACCTTCTCCTCCAGCGTGCCGGCCTCGGAGCGGGCGATGAGGTGGGCGAGGGCCTCGGTGTCGGTGTCGGAGACGAAGACGAAGCCCTCGGCCGTCAGCCTGGCGCGCAGGTCGGAGGCGTTGTCGATGATGCCGTTGTGGACGACGGCGACCTTCTCCTCGGCGTCCAGGTGCGGGTGGGCGTTGACGTCGTTGGGCGCGCCGTGGGTGGCCCAGCGGGTGTGGGCGATGCCGGTGCTGCCGTTGAAGCGCTTGGGCAGGCGCGCCTCCAGCTCACGGACACGGCCCTTGGCCTTGGCGGACTTCAGGCCGCCCGTCTTGCCGCTCGCGTGCAGGGCGATACCGGCGGAGTCGTAGCCGCGGTACTCCAGGCGCTGGAGGCCCTCCAGCAGCAGCGGCGCTACGTCGCGCTTACCGATATAACCGACGATTCCACACATGGTGTTGACCCTCCCAGGCAAACGATCAGTGATGCTCGGCGGCGGCAGAAGCCGCCGGTCTCAGCCGTAGACGATGCGGCGCAGTTGCCGCAGCGAGAGCTCGGGTGGCGCCACCGCGCGGTGCGGCAGTTCCGCCGCGACCCGCTCGAAGATCTCCGCGTTGTTCAGTCCCCCGGACTGGAGCTCGCGGTGTCGGCGGCGCACGAACGCCTCGGTCGTCTCGTCGAAGTACGCCAGGACGTCCAGGACCACCCGGGCGGCCTCGCCGCGCTGAAGCGGCGTGCTGCGCACCAGGTGGTCCACCAGGTCGTCATGGGTCATACGGCGTTCGAGCACCCGTTGATACTGAGGGGTGTCGAGGTCTTTCGCAAGAATCCTGCCCGATATCGGGCAGGAGTGAAGATCGAAAGGGTGGGGAGAGCCCAGAAATGTCGGATTAGAAGCGCTTGAGTACGGCCTGCTTCGCCGCCGCGAACTCATCGGCGGTGAGGATTCCGCTCTGGTGCAGCTCGCCCAGCTCACGCAGGCGCCGCAGCAGCGCGTCATGATCGGAGGCCGGGGCGGCGGGGGCGCCGTCCGTGCCGGGGGCGCCGGACGGGTCGGGAGCGCCGGGCGGCAAGGCATTGGCGAGTGCGGGACGGCCCGCCGCGCCCGCTCCCGAGGGGTGCGGCAGCCGGGCCAGGACCGCGGCCGCGACCAGCGCCATCAGCGGATCCTTCTTGAAGCCGTACAGCTCGATCGCGTGCGGATCGTGCTTCGGCGGGGCCTTGGTCGCCCCCTTGACCAGGACGAAGCGCAGATATCCGTTCTCCAGGCCGTGGGAGGGCAGCCACTCCACCGCTTGGATGTCGGCCACCGGGAAGGTCCGCGTCCCGGCGGACTTCTTGCCCTCCTCGGTCATCCAGTTCCACTCCAGGCGGACCCACTCGCCGTCGAAGGAGACGGTGCCGTCCCCGGCGCCCACCGACAGCGGCACGGCCGGGCCCGGCAGCAGATAGCGGTCCGTGGGACCCTCCGGCACCTGCTCCAGCAGCAGGGCGTTGCGCACCTCGTCCACGAGGTACTCCGCCACGCCCGTCCGGCCCGGCTCGACCGCCAGCTGATACGGATCGGCGCCGTCCGGCAGCCGGCCGCGCACGGCCTGCGCCAAGGGGTCGGCCCCGTCGCGCGGACGCAGCCGCAGCCGGCCGCCCTTGCGGCCCGGCTCGAAGGCGATACCCGCCACGGCCGTCAGCGGCACGGCCAGCTCACCCAGCGTCTGGCGCAGCAGGTGCACCCCACGCTCGCGCCCGGGCACGATGCGTATCGTGTCGCCGTCGAACGCCCACGTACCGTCCTTCTGGAGGATCTCAGCCATGAAGGAGATTCTCGCAGGCGCGCGGGGGCGCCCTACAGGCCCAACTCGCGGGCGATGAGCATCCGCTGGACCTCGCTCGTGCCCTCGCCGATCTCCAGGATCTTGGAGTCCCGCCACATGCGGGCCACCGGGTACTCGTTCATGAAGCCGTAGCCGCCGTGGATCTGCGTGGCCTCGCGGGCGTTGGTGACGGCGATCTCGGAGGAGTAGAGCTTGGCCAGCGCCGCCTCCTTCTTGAACGGCTCGCCGTGCAGCAGCCGCGACGCGGCGTCGCGCCACGCGATCCGGGCCGTGTGCGCCCGCATCTCCATGTCGGCGAGCTTGAACTGGATCGCCTGGTTGGCGCCGATCGGCTTGCCGAAGGCCTCACGGGCCTTGGCGTAGGACACCGACTCGTCGACACAGCCCTGGGCGAGGCCCGTCGCCAGCGCCGAGATCGCGATCCGGCCCTCGTCGAGGATGCGCAGGAACTGGGCGTACCCGCGGCCCTCCTCGCCCAGCAGGTTCGCCGCCGGCACCCGGACGTCGGAGAAGGACAGCTCGCGGGTGTCCGAGGCGTTCCAGCCGACCTTGGAATAAGGGGCCGCGACGGTGAAGCCGGGCGTGCCGGAGGGCACGATGATCGACGAGATGCGCGGCTTGCCGTCCTCCTCGCGGCCGGTGACGGCGGTGACCGTGACCAGGCCCGTGATGTCCGTGCCCGAGTTGGTGATGAAGCACTTGGTGCCGTTGATCACCCACTCGTCCGTGGCCTCGTCCAGCCGGGCGGTGGTGCGGGTGCCGCCGGCGTCCGAACCGCACTCGGGCTCGGTCAGGCCGAACGCGCCCAGCATCTGGCCGGAGCACAGCTTGGGCAGCCACTCCTGCCGCTGCTCCTCGGTGCCGAAGCGGAAGATCGGCATCGCGCCCAGCGAGACACCGGCCTCCAGGGTGATCGCCACGGAGGAGTCGACGCGGGCCAGCTCCTCCAGGGCGAGGCCGAGCGCCAGATAGTCGCCGCCCATCCCGCCGTACTCCTCGGGGAAGGGCAGCCCGAACAGGCCCATGCGGCCCATCTCCCGCACGATCTCGTACGGGAACTCATGGCGCTCGTAGAAGTCGCCGATCTTCGGGGCGACGACGTCGTGCGCGAACTCCTGCACGGTACGGCGCAGTGCCTCGTGCTCGGGGGAGAGGCGGTGGTCCAGCGACATGACTCAAAGCTCCTGGGGGGAGAGGGCGCGGACGGTGCGGGACGGGCTGGGCCGCCCCAGATGGCCGGCCATCCACACGCTGGTGGCGGTGAGCCGGCCGAGGTCGACCCCGGTGTCGATACCGAGGCCGTCGAGCATCCACACGAGGTCCTCGGTGGCGAGGTTTCCGGTGGCGCTCTTCGCGTAGGGGCAGCCGCCGAGGCCGCCGGCGGAGGCGTCGACGACGCGTACGCCGTGGCGCAGGGCGGCCAGGGTGTTGGACAGGGCCTGGCCGTAGGTGTCGTGGAAGTGCACGGCGAGCCGCTCGGCCGGCACGCCCACCGCGCCCAGTGCCGTCAGGACCGCCGAGACGTGGCCGGGGGTGGCCACGCCGATCGTGTCGCCGAGGCTCAGCTCGTCACAGCCGAGGTCCAGCAGCCGACGGGCGACCCGCGCGACCTGCCCGACCGGCACGGCCCCCTCCCAGGGGTCGCCGAAGCACATCGAGAGATAGCCGCGCACGGTGACGCCGGCCTCCCGTGCCGTGGCCACGACGGGCGCGAACATCTCCAGCGACTCGTCGACCGTGCGGTTGAGGTTGGCCTTGGCGAACGACTCCGTGACGCTGCCGAACACCGCGATCTCGCGCACGCCGAGAGCGAGGGCGCGGTCCAGGCCGCGCCCGTTCGGCACCAGGACCGGGAGACGGGCCGTCACGCCGTCGAGCATCGGCATCAGCTGCTCGGCGTCGGCGAGCTGGGGCACCCACTTGGGGTGCACGAAGCTCGTCGCCTCGATGGTGGTGAGCCCGGCATCGGCGAGCCGGCGGATGAACTCCGCCTTCACCTCGACCGGGACGACCGTCTTCTCGTTCTGCAGCCCGTCGCGGGGACCGACCTCGTGGATCCGGACGCGGTCCGGGAGGCCGGGCTCCGGCACGACCATGGGAAGTCCGTCGGTCATGACTCCTCCTGCGGGGCGTCGGCGGGGGTGACCACGGCCAGGACCTGGTCCATGGCGACGGTGGCGCCCGCCGTCACGTCCAGCTCGGTGACGGTCCCGTCGTGCGGCGCGGAGATGACGTGCTCCATCTTCATCGCCTCCACGACGAGCAGGCTCTGCCCGGCGGTCACGGCGTCGCCGACGGCGGCCTTCACGACGGTGACCGTGCCGGGCATCGGCGCGGTCAGCGCCCCGGCGTGCGCGGCCCCGGCGCCGCCCCGGGCGCCGGTGGGGTCGTGGTCCTGGACGTGCCAGGTGTCGCCGTCACGTCCGAGCCAGGTGCCCTCCGGGCTGGTGGCGTGGGTGAGGGTGTGGGTGAGGCCGTTCAGTTCCAGGGTGACGGTGTGGGGGGTGAGGGTGACGATGCGGGTGGGGTGGGCGGGGGTCTTTTCCCCAGCCCCGCCCCTTCCCAGCTGCATCGATGTGCGGCTCCGCCGCGTGGGGGGCAAGCCCCCGGGCCCCCGGGATGACGGCGGCTCGGCGCCGCCGGGCACGGTGCCGGCGAGCTGCGCCGCCTGGTTGCCGGGCTTCGCGGACGGGGCGCCACACTCGGGCCCCCGCGGCGGCTCCGTGCTGCCGGTGGTGGCCGTATCCGTGTCCGGCAGGCGGATCTCCGCCTCCGCCGCGCCGCCGCGCACCTCCACCGCCACCGGGTCCTGG
The DNA here is from genome assembly GCF_017876625.1 of Streptomyces syringium. NCBI lineage: Bacteria > Bacillati > Actinomycetota > Actinomycetes > Kitasatosporales > Streptomycetaceae > Streptomyces > Streptomyces syringium. Next base: position 2,794,789 of record NZ_JAGIOH010000001.1, on the reverse strand, counting down.
CCCGGTACGCGCAGGTGGTGGACCGTCCATGCCGGCTCCCCGCCCAGGCGCCAGCCCGTCGGGAGGGAGAACGGGTCCACCCAGCCACCCGCACGGAGTGCGTCCGGCTCCAGCGCCGTCTGGCGCAGCAGTGCCGCCGCCGCGTACACCTCGTCCGGGACGGACCCCCGCACCAGCGCCACCGCGTCCCGGTCGACCAGCCCCGTGTCCAGCGCGCCCGACACCACCTTCGGGTGCGCCAGCAGCCGGCGCAGGAAACCGGCGTTGGTGTCCACGCCCAGGACGGTCGTCTCCGCGAGGGCGGCGCGCAGTCGGCGCAGGGCCGTCGGGCGGTCCGGGCCGTAGGCGATGACCTTCGCGAGCATCGGGTCGTAGGAGGTGCCGACCTCCGTGCCCTCGGCGAGGCCGGAGTCCACCCGCACGCCCTCGCCCGTGGGTTCGCCCAGGGCGAGCACCGTGCCCGCCGACGGCAGGAAGTCCACCCGGCCGTCGGCCGTCGGCCGCGCGGTCTCCGCGCAGATGCGGGCCTCGACCGCGTGGCCGGTCAGTGTCACCTCGGCCTGAGTGCGGCCCAGCCGCTCGCCGGCGGCGACCCGGACCTGCCATTCGACGAGGTCCAGTCCCGTGATCAGCTCGGTGACGGGGTGCTCGACCTGGAGGCGGGTGTTCATCTCCATGAAGTAGTACGAGGAGGGGTCGTCGCCCGGCACGATGAACTCCACCGTGCCCGCGCCCGTGTAACCGCAGGACCGCGCCGCCTGCACGGCGGCCTCGCCCATCGCCGCGCGGGTGGCCTCGTCGAGGAAGGGGGACGGCGCCTCCTCGATGATCTTCTGGTGGCGGCGCTGGAGGGAGCACTCGCGCTCGCCGAGGTGGATGACGTTGCCGTGGCCGTCCGCGAGGACCTGGATCTCGATGTGCCGGGGGCGGTCGACCCACCGCTCGACGAGCAGGGTGTCGTCCCCGAAGGAGCCGCGGGCCTCGCGCCGGGCCGCGGCGATCTCCTCGCCCAGCAGCGCCTCGTCACGGACGAGCCGCATGCCCTTGCCGCCGCCGCCCGCCGAGGGCTTGAGCAGCACGGGCATGCCGATCTCCCGGGCCGATGCCGCCAGTTCCGCGTCGGTCAGACCGCTGCCGGAGGAGCCCGGCACGACCGGCACGCCCGCCGCCCGTACGGTCTCCTTGGCGCGGATCTTGTCGCCCATCAGCTGGATCGCCCCGGCGGGCGGGCCGATGAAGACCAGCCCGGCGTCCGTGCAGGCGCGGGCGAACGCCGCGTTCTCCGCGAGGAAGCCGTAGCCGGGGTGGACGGCCTGCGCGCCGCTGCGCGCCGCGGCCGCCAGCAGGCGCGGGACGGACAGATAGCTCTCGGCGGCCGCCGCGGGGCCGATCCGCACGGCCGTGTCCGCCTCGCGCACATGGCGGGCGTCCGCGTCGGCGTCGCTGAACACGGCGACCGAGCGGATGCCGAGCGCGCGGAGCGTACGGATGACGCGGACCGCGATCTCGCCGCGGTTGGCGACCAGGACGGTGTCGAACATGGTGTCTCCGCTTGTCATGAGGGCGCTCACATCCGGAAGACGCCGTAGCCGGGCGCCGACGGGTCCTTCGCGGGCAGCGGGGCGTTGGCGCAGGCGGTCAGCGCGAGGCCGAGCACCTGCCGGGTCTCCAGCGGGTCGATCACCCCGTCGTCCCACAGCCGCGCGGTGGCGTAGTAGGCGCTGCCCTGCGTCTCGTACTGCTCGCGGACCGGGGCCCGGAAGGCGTCCTCGTCGGCCGCGCTCCACTCCTCCCCGCGCGCTTCGAGCTGGTCGCGCTTGACGGTGGCGAGGACGGACGCGGCCTGCTCGCCGCCCATCACGGAGATCTTGGCGTTGGGCCACATCCACAGGAAGCGGGGGGAGTAGGCCCTGCCGCACATCGAGTAGTTGCCCGCGCCGTACGAGCCGCCGACGACGACCGTGAGCTTGGGGACGCGGGTGCAGGCCACCGCCGTGACCATCTTCGCGCCGTGCTTGGCGATGCCGCCCGCCTCGTACTGCCGCCCGACCATGAAGCCGGAGATGTTCTGCAGGAAGAGCAGGGGGATGCCGCGCTGGTCGCACAGCTCGATGAAGTGCGCGCCCTTCTGGGCGGATTCGGAGAAGAGGATGCCGTTGTTGGCGACGATGCCCACCGGGTGGCCGTGGATCCGGGCGAAGCCCGTCACCAGGGTCTGCCCGAACTCCGCCTTGAACTCCTGGAAGCGGGAGCCGTCGACGATCCGCGCGATGATCTCGCGGGCGTCGTAGGGGGTGCGGGAGTCGACCGGGACCGCGCCGTACAGCCCCCTGGGGTCCACCCGGGGCTCCTCGGCGGGCTCCACCGCCCAGGGCAGCGGGCCGCGCCCGGGGAGGGTGGCCACGATGTTGCGCACGATCCGCAGGGCGTGCGCGTCGTCGTCGGCGAGGTGGTCGGTGACGCCCGAGACCTTGGAGTGGACCTCGCCGCCGCCCAGCTCCTCCGCGGTGACGACCTCGCCCGTCGCGGCCTTCACCAGCGGCGGGCCGCCCAGGAAGATCGTGCCCTGGTCGCGCACGATCACCGCCTCGTCGCTCATCGCCGGGACGTAGGCGCCACCCGCCGTGCAGGAGCCGAGCACCGCCGCGATCTGCGGGATGCCGGCGCCGGACATCCGGGCCTGGTTGTAGAAGATCCGGCCGAAGTGGTCGCGGTCGGGGAAGACCTCGTCCTGCAAGGGGAGGAACGCACCGCCGGAGTCCACGAGATACAGGCAGGGGAGCCGGTTCTCCAGCGCGACCTCCTGGGCGCGCAGATGCTTCTTGACGGTCATCGGGTAGTACGTGCCGCCCTTGACCGTGGCGTCATTGGCGACGATCACCACCTCGCGCCCGGAGACCCGCCCGATGCCGGAGATGACGCCCGCCGCCGGGGCGGCCCCGCCGTACATCCCCTCGGCCGCCAGCGGCGCGAGCTCCAGGAACGGCGACCCGGGATCCAGGAGCGCGTCCACCCGGTCGCGCGGGAGCAGCTTTCCCCGCGCGGTGTGCCGTGCGCGGGCCTTCTCGCCCCCGCCCAGCCGCGCGGCGGCGAGCTTCTCGCGCAGTCCGGCGGCCAGCTCGCGGTGGGCGGCCTCATTGGCCCGCCAGGCGTCGGACGCCGGATCTGCGGTGCTCCCCAGCACCGGTGCCTGCTGCATGGACTCGAGCTCCCTTGCTCGGTTAATGAGCGTTAACACGTTTCCTTCAGGTTAACGACCACTAACGCAACTGTCTAGAATTGATTTCGTGACCGACGCAGCAACCCGCCTCCAGCCCGCCCCCGCCCTCACCCGCCGTGAGCAGATCCTCCGGGAGGCCGCCCGCCTCTTCGCCGAGCGCGGTTTCCACGGTGTCGGGGTGGACGAGATAGGGGCGGCGGTCGGCATCAGCGGCCCCGGTCTCTACCGGCACTTCGCCGGCAAGGACGCGATGCTGGCGGAGCTGCTGGTGGGCATCAGCGAGCGGCTCTTCGACGGGGGCTGCAAGCGGGTCGCCGAGGCCGCGGCCGAGGCGGACGGAGACCCGGCCGCCGTGCTCGACTCGCTCATCGACGGCCATATCGACTTCGCCCTGGACGACCGGGCGCTGATCACCCTCCACGACCGTGAGCTGGGCCAGCTGCGCGACAGCGACCGCAAGCAGGTGCGCTCCCTCCAGCGCCGGTACGTGGAGCTGTGGGTCGACGTCGTCCGCCGGCTCCACCCGGACGCCACCGAGGCCGACGTCCGCGCCGCCGTGCACGCCGTCTTCGGCCTGCTCAACTCCACCCCGCACCTCAGCCGCCCCGCCGCCCTCCCGGGCCGCACGGCCACGGCGGCGCTGCTGCGGCGGCTGGCGCTCGGTGCGCTTGCCGCGTTGTCCGCGGATGCGGTGTAGGTCGTGGTGGGTGCACCTCCGCTGCGCGGCGGTGTCCTCAAACGCCGGACGGGCTTGATGTGGCTGAGCTCAGCTACAACCGGCCCGCCCGGTGATCGAGGACGCGGACTCTGGACAGCCCTGCTGACCCCTCGGTAACTTCAGCCGAGCAAGCGCTTAGTAGGCGTGGGACGAGGGAGGGGGCCGCTGTGCGTCGCACGGTGTTCAACGAGGATCACGAGGCGTTCCGGGAGACCATCCGCGACTTCATCGCCGCCGAGGTCGTGCCCTTCTACGACGAGTGGCGCGAGGCCGGTTCGGCGCCCCGGGAGTTCTACAAGAAGCTCGGCGAGCTGGGTGTCTTCGGCATCGAGGTGCCCGAGGAGTACGGCGGCGCGGGCGAGAGCAGCTTCAAGTTCCAGGCCGTCATCGCCGAGGAGTGCGCCCGGGCGGGCGTGAGCTTCGGCGGCAGCGGCGTGCACACCGCGCTCTGCCTGCCCTACCTCCTGAAGTACGCCACCGAGGAGCAGAAGCGGCGCTGGCTGCCCTCCTTCGTCTCCGGCGACATGATGACCGCCATCGCCATGACCGAGCCCGGCACCGGCTCGGACCTGGCCGGCATGAAGACCACCGCCAGGCTCTCCGAGGACGGCACGCACTACGTCCTCAACGGCGCCAAGACCTTCATCACCGGCGGTGTCCACGCCGACCGGGTGCTCGTGTGCGCCCGCACCGCCCCGCCCACACCCGAGGACCGGCGCGGCGGCATCTCCATCCTCGTCGTCGACACCGCCTCCGAGGGCTACGCGGTCGGCCGCAAGCTGGAGAAGCTCGGCCTCAAGACCTCCGACACCGCCGAACTCTCCTTCACCGACGTCAAGGTGCCCGTGGAGGACCTCCTCGGCGAGGAGGGCGAGGCGTTCGGCTACCTCGGCCACAACCTCCCCCAGGAGCGGCTGGCCATCGCCGTCAGCGCGTACGCCCAGTCCGCCGCGGCCGTGGAGTTCGCCAAGGCGTACGTCCAGGACCGCACCGTCTTCGGGCAGTCGGTCGCCGCGTTCCAGAACACCAAGTTCGTCCTGGCCGACTGCAAGTCCGAGGTCGACGCGATGCAGGCGGTCGTCGACCGCGCCCTCGACGCGCACGACGCCGGTGAGCTGACCCCGGCCGACGCCGCGTCCGCGAAGCTCTTCACCACCGAGCGCGCGGCCACCGTCATCGACAAGTGCCTCCAACTCCACGGCGGCTACGGCTACATGATGGAGTACCCGATCGCGCGCCTGTACGCGGACACCCGCGTGACCCGCATCTACGGCGGCACGAGCGAGGTCATGCGCTCGATCATCGCCAAGTCGATGGGCCTGTAGGCCGCCCCACCCATCCCGTAAGGAACCACCGGCCCCATGAGCGAGCCCACCACCCCCCTGGACGATCTGCTCGGTCAGCTCGACCTCGAGCCTATTGAGCAGGACATCTTCCGCGGCACCACCGGCCGCCCCACCCTGGTGCCCCGGGTCTTCGGCGGGCAGGTGGCCGCTCAGGCCCTGGTCGCCGCGGGACGCACCGTCCCCGGCGACCGCCTCGCCCACTCCCTGCACTCCTACTTCCTGCGCCCCGGCGACCCCGAGGTGCCCATCGTCTACACCGTCGACCGGATCCGCGACGGCCGCTCCTTCGCCACCCGCCGCGTGGTGGCCGTCCAGCACGGGCAGCCGATCTTCCACCTCTCCGCGTCCTTCCAGACGTACGAGGAGGGGCTGGAGCACCAGGAGCCGATGCCGCCGGCGCCGGACCCGGTGACTCTGCCGACCGCCGCCGAGATGCTGCCCCAGTACGCCGACCACCTCGGCGGACCCGACATCGTGGAGCTGATCCTCAAGGCGCGCGGGGCCGTCGACCTGCGGTACGCGGAGGAGCCGCCGTTCGCCAGCATGGGGGAGCCGCGCGAGCCCAAGTCGCAGGTGTGGTTCCGGACAAACGGCAAACTGGCCGACGACCCGCTGCTGCACCTCTGCCTGGCCACCTATGTCTCCGACATGACGCTCCTGGACTCCGTCCTGCTCGCCCACGGGCGCGGCGGCTGGGCGGTCGGTGACGTCGTCGGGGCCAGCCTTGACCACGCCATGTGGTTCCACCGGCCCTTCCGGGCCGACGAGTGGCTGCTCTACGACCAGGAGAGCCCGACCTCCCAGGGCGGCCGCGGGCTCGCCAGGGGTCGGATCTTCACGCAGGACGGGCGGTTGGCGGTTTCGGTCATCCAGGAAGGCGTGGTCCGGGTCCCGCGTGGCTGAGCCAAGTACCCTCGTGAAGCTGATCATTGGGAACGACTTCGGGAGGGAACAGCGATGACGCGCGCGCCGGCGCCCATGGCGATGGTGACCAGAGTGCTGCTGATGGGCGGAGGCATCGTCGGCATCGTCCTCGGCGCCATAGCCCTGTTCTTCTGGCACACCAGGATCGTCGAACTCACCGGCGGCCCCCGGGTGGTGTCCGGAATCGGCTTCCGGCTCGCCGAGGCCGCGGTCCTCTACGGAGGCAGCTGGCTGTGCGTCCGCGCGTGGAACGGCGGTCCCGGCACGTCGCGGGAAACGGCCTAGCCCGGTCCTAGGCCTGCGCTGCCAAGCCCGCCGCGGCCAGCAGGTACGCCGTCAGCGGGTCGTAGAAGCGCGGGCTGAGGACGTGGTCGTCGAGCGGCACGGCGACCTGGAGGGTCCCCTCGGCCTCGGCGAGGAAGAGGGCCGGGTCGTTGGAGTCCGCGTAACCGACCGCGTCCAGACCGCGCTGGGCCGCGCATCCCGCCCAGCCGTGGTCGGCGACGACCAGGTCCGGCAGCGGGCGGCCCTCCCGGGCGAGACCGTCGAGGATCGCGGCCATGGGGGCGGGGGAGTGCGTGTGCCACAGCGTCGCCCCGCGCTCGAAGACGGCGACGTCCGCGAACTGGAAGACGTACCCCTCGTCCGCCGTCAGCCCGTCCGGGATCACCACGATCTCGCACCCCGCCGCCCGCAGCGCGGCGGCCGTGGCCCGGTGCACGTCCAGCAGCCCGCCGGGGTGCCCGGTCGCGAAGAGCACCCGCTGCCGGCCCGCCGCCGCCTTGCGCAGCACGGCGGCCATGCGGTCCAGGGCCGCGACCGTGAGCTCGGGGTCGATGGTGTCCTGGCCCGCGCGGTGGCCCAGATCGTCGCTGACACCGCAGCGCTCCGCCATGACGGCCAGCACGTCCTGCTCGTCCGTCCAGCGGTCGCCGAATTCCAGCCCGAACCAGTAGTGGCGATCACCGTTCGCGAGCTTGCGGTAGTGGTCGAGGTTGTTCTCGCGGGGCGTCGCGACGTCTCCCGCGATGCGCGTACGGACGAGGTGATCGATCAGAGCGGTACGGCTGGGTATCGACATGGGCTCATTCTCTCCCGCGTTGTGTGCACGATGGACGAGGCGCCCCCACGCGATGGACGTCGTGTCCATATGGCGAGTCCGGACCCCTTCAATCCGTACATGTGCGGAATCCGTCGCCCTGCCTACCCTCGGGTACGTCCTCCACTGCCGCCCCGACGTTGCCCCGACCGTAATTCGTCCGTGATTCGAGAGGCCCCCGCATGACCCCCCAGAACAGCCCCGCCCCCCTTGAACCGCGTGGCCCCGTCGACTCCTCCCGCATCCCGCGCTACGCCGGTCCCGCCACCTTCGCCCGCCTGCCCCGGCTGGACGAGGTCGGCACCACCGACATCGCCGTCGTCGGCGTGCCGTTCGACACCGGCGTCTCCTACCGGCCCGGCGCGCGCTTCGGCGGCAACGCCATCCGTGAGGCCTCCCGTCTGCTGCGCCCGTACAACCCGGCGCAGGACGCCTCCCCCTTCGCCCTCGCGCAGGTCGCGGACGCCGGTGACATCGCGGCGAACCCGTTCAACATCGACGAGGCCGTGGAGACCATCGAGGCCGCGGCGGACGACCTGCTCGGCACCGGCGCCCGCATGATGACGCTGGGCGGCGACCACACCATCGCGCTGCCGCTGCTGCGCTCGGTCGCCAAGAAGCACGGCCCGGTCGCCCTGCTGCACTTCGACGCGCACCTGGACACCTGGGACACCTACTTCGGCGCCGAGTACACCCACGGCACGCCGTTCCGCCGGGCCGTCGAGGAGGGCATCCTCGACACCGAGGCGCTGTCCCACGTCGGCACGCGCGGCCCGCTGTACGGCAAGCAGGACCTGACCGACGACGAGAAGATGGGCTTCGGCATCGTCACCTCGGCGGACGTCATGCGCCGCGGCGTCGACGAGATCGCCGACCAGCTCCGCCAGCGCGTCGGCGACCGCCCGCTGTACATATCCATCGACATCGACGTCCTGGACCCGGCCCACGCCCCCGGCACCGGCACCCCGGAGGCGGGCGGTCTGACCTCCCGCGAGCTGCTGGAGATCATCCGCGGCCTGTCCTCCTGCAACCTGGTCTCCGCCGACCTGGTCGAGGTCGCCCCGGCGTACGACCACGCCGAGATCACGTCGGTGGCGGCGTCGCACGCGGCGTACGAGCTGACGACGATCATGTCCCGGCAGATCGCGGCATCGCGCGTCTGACCCACCCGGGGCTCCGCTCCCGGACCCCCGGTCCTCAAACGCCGGACGGGCTCATTTGCCGGCCCGTCCGGCGTCGTGCGTAAAGACCCCGTAAGGCAAGGCGCCCCCCGCGCCAAAGATCCGTAAGGACACGGTCACGGTCCGTGCCCGGCCCGGTTGGCTGAGCGCATGCTCTACCGTGCCCCGCAACGCCGCAACCCCCGCCGCCACCGCCGGGTCGCCGGCGGCCTCGTCGATCCCAAGCAGCTGATCGCCTCCTTCCCGGACGCGGTCCGCAAGCTGCACCCGAGGGTGATGGTCAAGCACCCGGTGCTGTTCGTCGTCGAGGCCGGGGCCGTGCTCACCACGCTGTCCGCCGTCCTCGACCCGTCCGTCTTCACCTGGCTGATCAGCGTCTGGCTCTGGCTCACCGTGGTCTTCGCCAACCTCGCCGAGGCCGTCGCCGAGGGCCGGGGCAAGGCGCAGGCCGAGACGCTGCGCCGCACCCGCTCCACCACCGTCGCGCGGCGGCTGCGGTCCTGGCGGGTGGGGATCGGGCGCTACGACTGGGAGGAGCAGCGGGTGCCGGCGGCCGATCTGCGGCCGTACGACTTCGTGGTGGTCGAGGCGGGCGAGACCATCCCCGGTGACGGCGAGGTCGTCGACGGGGTCGCGGCGGTGGACGAGTCGGCCATCACGGGCGAGTCCGCGCCGGTCATCCGCGAGGCGGGCGGCGACCGCTCGGGCGTCACGGGCGGCACGAAGGTGCTCTCCGACCGGATCGTCATCCGGATCACCTCCCGCCCCGGCCACACCTTCCTCGACCGCATGATCGCGCTCGTCGAGGGCACCACCCGGCAGAAGACCCCCAACGAGCTGGCGCTCAACATCCTGCTCTCCTGCCTCACCGTCATCTTTCTGCTGGCCGTGGTCTCGCTCCAGCCGATGGCCGGCTGGTCGGGTGCCCCGCAGAGCATCACCGTGCTCGTCGCCCTGCTGGTCACCCTCATCCCGACCACCATCGGCGCGCTGCTGTCCGCCATCGGCATCGCGGGCATGGACCGGCTCGTGCAGCGCAACGTCCTCGCCCTGTCGGGCCGCGCCGTCGAGGCCGCCGGTGACGTCAACACCCTGCTGCTCGACAAGACCGGCACCATCACGCTCGGCGACCGGCAGGCCGCGTCCTTCGTGCCCGTCAAGGGCGTCACGCACGAGCTGCTCGCCGACGCCGCCCAGCTGTCCTCCCTCGCCGACGAGACCCCCGAGGGCCGTTCCGTCGTCGTGCTCGCCAAGGAGAAGTACGGACTGCGGGAACGCCCCGAGGGGGATCTGGCGCACGCGCACTGGGTGCCCTTCACCGCGCAGACCCGGATGAGCGGCGTCGACTTCGCCTACGGGGAGGAGTTCTGCCGCATCCGCAAGGGCGCGGGCGCCTCCGTGACGCGGTGGGTCGCCCAGCGCGGCGGTTCCGTACCCGCCGAGGCGGGCTGGATCACCGACTCCATCGCGGCCGGGGGCGGCACCCCGCTGCTCGTCGCCGTCGAGGACGCGGACGGCGCCCGGGTGCTGGGCGCCGTCCACCTCAAGGACGTCGTCAAGCCCGGCATCGCCGAGCGCTTCGCCGAGCTGCGGGCCATGGGCATCAAGACCGTCATGATCACCGGCGACAACCCGCTCACCGCCAAGGCCATCGCCGCCGAGGCGGGCGTCGACGACTTCATGGCCGAGGCCACCCCCGAGGACAAGCTGGCCCGGATCAAGGAGGAGCAGGCGGGCGGCAACCTCGTCGCGATGACCGGCGACGGCACCAACGACGCCCCGGCACTGGCCCAGGCCGATGTGGGCGCGGCCATGAACACCGGCACCTCGGCCGCCAAGGAGGCCGGGAACATGGTCGACCTGGACTCCAGCCCCACCAAGCTCATCGAGATCGTCGAGGTCGGCAAGCAACTGCTCATCACCCGCGGGGCCCTGACGACCTTCTCCATCTGCAACGACGTCGCCAAGTACTTCGCGATCGTCCCCGCCATGTTCGGCGGCGTGGCCGGCTACGAGGGCCTGGAGAAGCTCAACATCATGGGCCTGCACAGCTCGACCTCGGCCATTGCCTCGGCGATCGTCTTCAACGCGCTCGTCATCGTCGCCCTGATCCCGCTCGCCCTGCGCGGGGTGCGCTACGCCCCCTCCTCCGCCCACGCGCTGCTGCGCCGCAACCTGAGCCTGTACGGGCTGGGCGGGCTGATCGCGCCCTTCGCCGGCATCAAGCTCATCGACCTGCTGATCCAGTACCTGCCCGGCATCTGACGCGGACACGCAGCGCCACCGACGGCGATCACTTTGTTGCGATGGGATGAAAAACGCAGCCCACAGCGTTGGGGCCTTCCGTCAGTGGAGAACAGCGGGAGGTCTCGGGTGGCGGCGACGGATACGACCGGTGCGGCGGAAGACGCCGGTCAGGGCTGGGCGAAACGGCTCGCTCACTACTGTTGGCGATACCGCCGCACGGTATGGCTCGCCCTGGGCTCCTCGCTCGCCGGCATGGCCGTCATGGCCCTCGTCCCGCTGATACCCAAGCTCATCATCGACGACGTCATCGGCTCCCACGAGCGTCCCCTCGCCCCCTGGGCCACGCTCCTGATCGTCGCCGCGGTCGTCGTCTACGGCCTGACCTACATCCGCCGCTACTACGGCGGCCGGCTCGCGCTCGACGTGCAGCACGACCTGCGGACCGAGATGTTCGCCTCCATCTCCCGGCTCGACGGCAAGCGGCAGGACGAACTCTCCACCGGCCAGGTCGTCGGCCGGGCCACCAGCGACCTCCAGCTGATCCAGGGCCTGCTGTTCATGCTGCCGATGATGATCGGCAACATCCTGCTCTTCGTCATCTCCCTCGTCGTGATGGCGGTCCTCTCCCCGCTGCTCACCGTCGTCGCCCTCGCCGTCGCCCCCGCGCTGTGGTTCCTCGCCCAGCGCAGCCGCACCAAGCTCTTCCCCGCCACCTGGTACGCCCAGGGCCAGGCCGCCGCCGTCGCGGGCGTCGTGGACGGTGCCGTCACGGGCGTGCGGGTCGTCAAGGGCTTCGGCCAGGAGGCGCAGGAGGCCGGCAAGCTCCGCGAGGTCAGCCGCAGGCTCTTCGCCGGGCGGCTGCGGACCGTGCGGCTCAACTCCCGCTACACCCCCGCCCTCCAGGCCGTCCCCGCCCTCGGCCAGGTCGCCATGCTCGCCCTCGGCGGCTGGATGGCCACCCGCGGCCAGGTCACCCTCGGCACGTTCGTCGCCTTCTCCACGTACCTCTCCCAGCTCATCGGTCCGGTACGGATGCTGACCATGATCCTGACCGTCGGTCAGCAGGCCCGCGCCGGAGTCGAGCGCGTCTTCGAACTCATCGACACCGAACCGGCCGTCGAGGAGCGCACGGACGCCCGCGCGCTGCCCGAGGACGCCCCCGCCACCGTCGAATTCGACGACGTCACCTTCGGCTACGACCCCGCCCGTCCCGTCCTCGACGGCTTCTCCCTGCGCCTGGAGCCCGGCGAGACCGTCGCGGTCGTCGGCGCCTCCGGCAGCGGCAAGTCGACCGTCTCCCTGCTGCTCCCGCGCTTCTACGACGTGACGGGCGGTGCGGTACGGGTCGGCGGCCACGACGTGCGCGAGCTGACCCTGTCCTCGCTGCGCGCCGCGATCGGGCTGGTCCCCGAGGACAGCTTCCTCTTCTCCTACAGCGTCCGCGACAACATCGCCTACGGGCTGCCGGACGCCACCGACGAGCAGATCCGCGCCGCCGCCCGCGCCGCACAGGCGGACGGCTTCATCTCGGACCTGCCCGACGGCTACGACACCAAGGTCGGCGAGCAGGGCCTCACCCTCTCCGGCGGCCAGCGCCAGCGCATCGCGCTCGCCCGCGCCATCCTCACCGACCCGCGCCTGCTGCTCCTCGACGACGCGACGTCGGCGGTCGACGCGCGCGTGGAGCACGAGATCCACGAGGCGCTGCGCGGCGTCATGGCCGGCCGGACGACGCTGCTCATCGCCCACCGGGCGTCGACGCTGGCGCTCGCCGACCGCATCGCCGTCCTCGACGGCGGCCGGCTCGTCGACGTCGGCACGGCGCAGGAGCTCGAAGAGCGCTGTGAGCCCTACCGGCGGCTGCTGACCGACCCGGACACCCTCGGCGGCGTCCAGCAGGACCCGGCGGGCCTCACGGCCGCACCGGGCGTCACCGATACCGCCGAGGCCACGGCCGTCGGGCACGCGCGCGTGGACGGCGTCACCCCCGCCCTGTGGGTGCGCAAGGAGACGGCCGGTACGTCGGCGGCCGACGGCATGGACGGGTCCCTGGCCGGGATGCCCGCCACGCCCGAGCTGCTGGCCAAGGTGGCCGCGCTGCCCCCGGCGTCGGACATCCCCGACATCGACGAGGAGCAGGCGGCACGGCCCGAGAAGGACTACGGCCTGCGGCAGCTGCTGCGCGGCTTCCGGGCGCCCCTGCTGGTGAGCCTGCTGCTGGTGACCGTCGACGCCGTCGCCGGTCTGCTGCTGCCCGTACTGATCCGGCACGGCATCGACCAGGGCGTCCAGCGCGCGGCGCTCGGCGCGGTCTGGGTCGCCTCCGGGCTCGCGCTCGCCGTCGTGGTCGGACAGTGGGCGGCACAGGTCGGCGAGATGCGGATGACGGGACGCACCGGCGAACGCGTGCTGTACGCGCTGCGCGTGAAGATCTTCGCCCAGCTCCAGCGGCTCGGGCTCGACTACTACGAGCGCGAACTGACCGGCAAGATCATGACGCGGATGACGACCGACGTCGACGCGCTGAGCTCGTTCCTCCAGACCGGTCTGATCACCGCCGTCGTCTCCGTCCTCACCTTCTTCGGCATCCTCGTCGCGCTCGTGGTCATCGATGTGCAGCTGGCCCTCGTCGTCTTCGCCACCCTGCCCCTGCTCGTCGTCGGCACCGTCGTCTTCCGGCGCAAGAGCGTCAAGGCGTACGAGCTGGCCCGTGAGCGGGTGGGCGTCGTCAACGCCGACCTCCAGGAGAGCGTCGCGGGGCTGCGCATCGTCCAGGCGTTCCGCCGCGAGGCCGTCGGCGCCCGGCGGTTCGCCGAGCGCAGCGACGGCTACCGGCAGGCGCGCATCCGCGGCCAGTGGCTGATATCCGTCTACTTCCCGTTCGTCCAGCTGCTGTCGTCCGTCGCGGCCGCCGCGGTCCTGATCGTGGGCGCGGGCCGGGTGAGCGAGGGCACGCTGACGGCGGGCGCCCTGGTGGCGTACCTGCTCTACATCGACCTCTTCTTCGCCCCCGTGCAGCAGCTCTCGCAGGTCTTCGACGGCTACCAGCAGGCGACCGTCTCCCTCGGCCGGGTGCAGGAGCTGCTGCGCGAGCCGACGGCGACGCCCGTGCCGGAGCGGCCGCGCGAGGTGCGGGAGCTGACCGGCGAGATCGTCTTCGACGACCTCCACTTCCACTACGGCGACGGCGAGGAGGCCCTCGCCGGCATCGGGCTGACGATCCCGGCCGGGCAGACGGTCGCGTTCGTCGGCGAGACGGGCGCGGGCAAGTCCACGCTGGTGAAGATGGTCGCCCGCTTCTACGACCCGTCCTCCGGCGCCGTCCTCGTCGACGGCCACGATCTGCGGGAGCTGGACCCGACGGGCTACCGGCACCGCCTCGGCGTCGTCCCGCAGGAGCCGTACCTCTTCCCCGGCACCGTGCGCGACGCCATCGCCTACGGCCGTTCCGACGCCTCCGACGCGGAGGTCGAGGCGGCGGCGCGGGCGGTCGGGGCGCACGAGATGATCGCCACCCTGGAGGACGGCTATCTGCACGAGGTCACCGAACGCGGCCGCAACCTCTCGGCCGGCCAGCGGCAGTTGATCGCCCTGGCCCGCGCCGAGCTGGTCGACCCGGACATCCTGCTGCTGGACGAGGCCACCGCCGCCCTGGACCTGGCGACCGAGTCCCTGGTCAACCAGGCCACGGACCGGCTGGCGGGCAAGCGCACGACCCTCGTCGTCGCCCACCGGCTGACCACGGCCGCCCGCGCGGACCGCGTGGTGGTGCTCGACCACGGCCGGGTCGTGGAGGACGGCACACACAGCGAACTGCTCGCGCTGGACGGGCGGTACGCCGAGCTGTGGCGGACCTTCACCGGAGAGGCGGTCCCGGCGTACCGGGCGGGGGTCGTGGGGTGAGCCCGGAATGACCACGGGCGCGTGCTCCCCCGGGCGTGACGCGCCGGCGCAGTCGCGCGCGTTCGCCAACGGCACGGTCGTGGTCAGGTGCCGCAAGCACAGCGGTTGATCATCTTCCGCTTAGCGGCGGTCAGTCGACGACCACTCAGTGATCAGTCGAGAGAAAAGTCTGGCGTGGCGGATGACGCCCCCGGTAGGTTCGCGGCGACTTTTGCGAACCCAGGGGAGGGCGAATGCGCAAGGCGCTCAGATGGCTGCTGGCGCTGGTGGTGCTCATAGGTGCCATCGGTGTCAGCGGTGCGACGGCGGGGACGGCGACGGCCGCCGCCGATCCGGACATCAAGGAACGCATCCTGAAGATTCCCGGGATGAGTTTCGTCGAGGAGAAGCCCTACGAGGGCTACCGCTACCTCGTGCTGAACTACACCCAGCCGGTCGACCACCGGAACAAGGCCAAGGGCACCTTCCAGCAGCGCTTCACGCTGCTGCACAAGGCCACCGACCGGCCGACCGTCTTCTACACGTCCGGGTACAACGTCTCCACGACGCCCAGCCGCAGCGAGCCCACGCGCATCGTCGACGGCAACCAGGTCTCGATGGAGTACCGCTTCTTCACCCCCTCCCGGCCCCAGCCGGCGGACTGGAGCAAGCTCGACATCTGGCAGGCGGCCACCGACCAGCACCGCCTCTACCAGGCCCTCAAGCCGGTCTACGGCAAGAACTGGCTGGCCACCGGCGGCAGCAAGGGCGGCATGACGGCGACGTACTTCCGCCGCTTCTACCCGAACGACATGAACGGCACCGTCGCCTACGTCGCGCCCAACGACGTGGCCGACAAGGAGGACTCGGCCTACGACCGCTTCTTCGCGAACGTCGGCGACAAGGCCTGCCGCACCCAGCTCAACTCGGTCCAGCGCGAGGCGCTCGTCCGCCGCACCGAGATCGTGGCCCGCTACCAGAAGTGGGCCGACGACAACGGCCAGACCTTCAAGGTCGTCGGCAGCGCCGACAAGGCGTACGAGAACGTGGTCCTCGACCTGGTGTGGGCCTTCTGGCAGTACCACCTGCAGAGCGACTGCAAGACCGTCCCCGCGACCAACGCCTCGACGGACGCCCTCTACAAGTTCGTCGACGAGATCTCCGGCTTCTCGGCCTACACCGACCAGGGCCTGGAGCGCTTCACCCCGTACTACTACCAGGCGGGCACCCAGCTCGGTGCGCCCACCTTCGAAACCCGGCACCTCAAGGGCCTCCTTCGGTACCCGGGGATCTACCAGCCGCGCAGCTACGTGCCGCGTGACATCCCGATGCGCTTCCAGCGCGGTGCGATGGCCGACGTGGACCGCTGGGTGCGCGAGGACAGCACCCGGATGCTCTTCGTCTACGGCCAGAACGACCCGTGGAGCGGCGAGCCGTTCCGCCTCGGCAAGCGCGCCGCGGCCCGTGACGACTACCGCTTCTACGCACCGGGCGGCAACCACGGCGCGAACATCTCCCAGCTCGTCGCCGACGAGCGGATCAAGGCCACGGCCGAGGTCCTCGAATGGGCCGGTGTCGCGCCCGCGGCCGTGAAGAAGGACGAGTCGCGCGCCAAGCCGCTCGCCCCCTACGACGCGAAGCTCGACCGCCAGAGTGTCGAGCGGGAGCAGACCCTGCGGCCGTGACGTTCTAGGGACAGGCCCTAGGCCCAATGCCGTTGCGATAGCTGTGGGCGTAGGCTTTGGGTGCTGTTCCGGGGGTGGTGCCGATGGCTGAGCGTGTGCCTGAGCTGGCGGGTCTGGGGTTGTTGACCTGGGTGTATCCGCCGGGCTTGGTGGATCGGGTGGTGGCGGCGTGCGGCCGGACCGAACAGCGCAGACGGCTGTTGCCGGCTCGGCTTACGGTCTATTTCGTGCTGGGTCTGGCGCTGTTCTCCCCGGCGCCGTATCTGGAGGTGCTGAGGCATCTGGCCGAGGGCCTGCGGAGTGCCGGCCTGTGGGGCGACTGGCGGATCCCCGCCAAGTCATCCCTGTTCAGGGCCCGGGAGAGGCTCGGGGCTGAACCGTTGCGGGTGCTGTTCGCCGCCACCGCGAGGCCCTTGGCCGGGACGGGAACACCCGGTGCGTCCTGGCGGCGACTTCGGCTGACGGCAGTGGACGGCACCTGCTGGGACGTCGCCGACTCACCTGCGAATGCTGCGGAGTTCGGCCGTCCGGGCAACACCCGCAAGCCGGACCGGTCGGCGTTCCCGCAGGTACGAATGGCCGCGTTGGTTGAGTGCGGGACGCATGCGGTGCTCGACGCGGAGCTGGGCGGCTGCCGGGTCGGCGAGCTGACCCTGTCGGCCCGGCTGGTGCGCTCAACCGGCCCGGACATGCTCGTGCTCGCCGACCGTGAGTTCCTCGGTGTGCCGTTGTGGCGGGCCTTCACCGCGACCGGTGCCCATCTGCTGTGGCGGGTCTCGGCGAACCGGGTGCTTCCCGTTCAGCAGCGGCTTGCGGACGGCTCCTGGCTCAGCCGCCTGCATGCCGGCACCGACGGGAAGAAGCGTGACCCGGTCCGGGTGCGGGTGATCGCCTACGGGCTCGAAGGAATCGGTCCCCGTTCGGGAGTGGAGGAGTACCGCCTGGTCACCGACCTCCTCGACGAAGAGCTCTACCCCGCAGCGGAGTTGGCCGCCGTGTACTGCGAGCGGTGGGAGGCCGAATCGGTATTCGCCGAGATCAAGACGCAGCAGCGCGGTCCGCGGGTCGTGCTCTCCAGCAAGACGCCCGAGGGTGTGCGCCAGCAGATCTGGGCGCACCTGCTGGTCCACTACGCCCTGCGGTCTCTGATGGTCCGATGCGCCACCGCCCAAAGAACCGATCCGGACCGGCTCTCCTTCACCGACACGCTGCGCGCCGTCCGGCGCAGCGTCACCACCTCGCCAGGTGTCTTTTCCCCCTGAACTGCTGATCGGACACCTGACGCGGTGGCGTGACGACAGCCTGGACGGCCTTCGGCCCCCACGCCGACTTCGCAGTCAACCACGGGTCGTGAAACGCAAGATGTCCAACTACCGGCTCAAAAGAGCCGCACACCGCCACTGGCCACAACCCACCCAAACCCCCACCCAGGCCGTCCTCATCCACCCACCGAGAACGGCCAGACCGTAACGCAACGGCATTGGCCCTAGGCCAGGCGGCGGGCGCACCCGATGGGTGTCCCGCCGCCGACCTGTACGTACAGGGCCGTCGACGGCGGGCAGTCGGCGCGGGTGCGGACCGTGCGCGTCACCAGATACTCCGGGGGACGGGCGGGGGAACCGTCGCAGGCGGTCTCCTTCACCACGCCGCGCCGCTCGGTGTACACGCAGTCGCCGACGACCGTGAGCGGGCCGCCGCCCATGCCGGGGTCGCCCGGGTGCGGCGGCCGCAGATTGCGCATGCAGGCGTAGCCCTCGGGGGCGCTGTCCTCCTCGGAGACGCCGTCGACGGCGGTGATGTGCAGGACGTAGTCGGTGGCGGACGGGCAGCGCGGGCCCTTCGCCAGCGGGCCGTTGAAGCGGGCGAGAACCCGCGCCGCGGCCGCCGGGCCCGCGCAGGGCACCTCCTCGATGGCGGCGGCCGCCCGGCCCCGGCTCGCGCACTCCTCCGCCTCCAGGAACACCGGGCCCTGCCCGGACCGGGTGGGTCCGGCTCCGGCCGGGGCGGCGACCGCCGCCGCCTCACCGCGGCCGGCCCCCTGACACGCGGACAGCGTGTACATCCCCACCAGCACCGCGCACACCAGCAGCGCCTTCGGCAGCGCGCCTCGGCGCATGAACTCCCCCGTCCCCGTGATGCGCGTACAGAGTGGCCCGCCCGGCCCCGTACCCGCCAGGCGTGGGCCGGGCTTCGCGGAGCGTGACCGCCTGTCCGCCGGGCCGCCGCCGGCGCTCTCGAAGGGGGGTGCGCCGACGGCGGCGTGCTGCCGGTCGCAGGCGGCGGAGAGGGTGGCCGGCGGCGACGCCGGCACCGCTCTGCGAGGAATCAGCGACAGCACGCGCCTTGGACGAGCTGTGCCGCCGGGCGGTTCCGCGCCTGGGCCTGTCCGGCGGATCACGGGGGCGCACCACTGCTGCGCGGCGGTGTCCTCAAGCGCCGGACGGGCTGGTTGGCTGGGCCCAGCAATATCAGCCCGTCCGGCGCTTGAGGACAGAGCACAGCAGCCCGTCCGGCGCTTGAGGACAGAGCACAGCAGCCCGTCCGGCGCTTGAGGACAGAGCACAGCAGCCCGTCCGGCGCTTGAGGACGCGCCCGCAGGGCGCCCGCCGCCGTAGGCAACACAGCGGTCGGCAGTCGAGGGCCCGCCGGTCAGGCGAGAGGCGGCAACGACGGGCCTGCAGCCGAAGATCCGCCGGACAGGCCCTGAGCGGTTCCCCCGGAGGCGGGCCGCGCTGCGCGGCCCCGGCCGGGCAGCCGCAGCGTGAGGAGCTTGGCGCGCGGCGCCAGCCGGCGGATCATCGCGAAGACCGACTCCGTACGGGAGTGGTCGGTGTCCAGCACGCTGAAGAGGTTGGCCCCGAGGTAGAAGGCGATCGCCGCGTTCGCGAGGTCGCGCGGCGGGGTGAGCCGGGCCAGCGGGGTGCCGCCGATGACCCGCTCCAGGGTCTCCTCGATGAAGTCCTGCCACGGCTCGGCCCGTGCCCTGATGCCCTCGCGCAGCTCCGGCTTGGCGACGGCGGCGGCGACCAGTTCGCTGAAGAGCGTCAGATGGCCGCCCGCCAGGTCGTCGCGGTAGATGCGGGTGGCGGCCTCGGCGAGCTCCTCCAGGGTGGCGGCGTGCGCGACGGTGGCGCTGTGCAGGGCCATCCGCTCGGCGGAGGAGCGGTCGAGGGCCGCGAACAGCAGCGGGTCGACGCCGCCGAAGTGATAGAAGACCAGGGCCGAGTTGACCCCGGCCTCCTTGGCGATCGTCCGGGCACTGGCCTTGCCGTACCCCTGCGTCCGGAGCACCGTCCCCGCAGCGGCGATCAGTCGTTCCTTGGTCTCCACCGTCATGTGCCGCCCTCTCGCAGAGGGCTCATCATACGGTCGGGGCAGGGGCCGGGACGGGGCCGGAGGCGGGTCGACGCCGTGGTCAGAGGCGGTGTCCGGGGGCGGGTCCGCGATGTCTTCGGGCCGCGCCCTCAGCCCGATCCGGCGCCGGCGAGCAGGCCCAGCAGATACTGCCGTCCCGGCCCGGCCAGCTGGGCGAAGTCGGCCGTGTGCGGATGCCAGCGCTTCTCGTACTCCCAGCTGAGCCAGCCGTCCCAGCCCGCCCGGCTGAGCTCGCCCACGCAGGCACCCAGCGGCAGCACCCCCGAGCCGAGGGCGAGCGGGGCCGGATCCTCGGCCGAGGCGACGTCCTTGACCTGCACATAGCCCAGGTGCGGGGCGACCGCCGGGAAGCTGACGGCCGGTTCCTCGCCGCCGAGCCAGGTGTGCAGCACGTCCCACACCGCGCCGACGCTGGGGTGCCCGACGGGACCGAGGACCCGGGCGGTGTCGGCGGCCCGGGGGTGCGAGTCGTGCGTCTCCAGCAGCACCCGGACGTCCCTGTCGGCGGCGAGCGGCGCGACGGCCCCGAGCCGGCGGGCCGCGAGCGCGTCGGCCTCCGCCGCCGGCAGATCGCCGCCTCCGGGGAAGACCCGCACGTACGCCGCGCCGAGGTCCCCGGCGAGCCGGATCAGCTCCTCCAGCTCGCCGAGCACCACCTCGTCGGCCTGCTCCGCGGCCACCCGTGCGTACCCGGCCACGGCCAGGATCCGCACCCCTGCCTCCGCGAACTCCCCGGCCACCCGGTCCCGCTCCGCGGCCCCGGTCCCGGGGTGCACGGGTTCCTCCGGGTGGGCCCGCAGCTCCACGCCGTCGTAGCCGTACGCGCCCGCGAGCCGCACCACCTCCGGTACGGGCAGACCGGGCACGGCGAGGGTGGAGAAGGCCAGCTTCATACGGGCTCCGTAGGTCGTCGGCGTGGCGCGGGCGGGCGGTGGCGGCCACCCGTGCGTGTCCTTCGTGATCCGTTTCCCGCTGGGCCGACGAAAATGCCCCCGCGGCGGCAAACGGTGCGAATCGCCGCGTGGGCACCGGTGGAGGTGCTAGCTTCGCAGGCGCTCGTGACAGGTCGTGGCCGGCGAGGAGAGGACCCGCTCCGATGACGCACAGATCGGCCGGAGCAGCCGGGGGCAAGGCCGGCGGTGGTGCCAGGACCGCCAGGACGATACGCATCGCGATGAACGGCGTGACCGGCCGCATGGGCCACCACCAGCATCTCGTGCGCTCCGTTCTCGCCCTGCGCGAGCAGGGCGGCATCGACCTCGGGGACGGCACCGCGCTGTGGCCCGAGCCCGTCCTCGTCGGGCGGAACGAGGGCCGGCTGCGGGCGCTCGCCGAGCGGTACGGCGTCCCGGAGTGGTCCACCGACCTCGACGCCGTCCTCGCCGACCCCACCGTCGACGTCTATTTCGACGCCCAGATCACCGCCGCCCGCGAGGCCGCGCTGCGCAAGGCCATCGCCGCGGGCAAGCACGTGTACTGCGAGAAACCGACCTCCCTCGACGTCGGCGGCGCCCTCGACCTCTACCAGCGCGCCCGGCGGGCGGGCGTCAAGCACGGCGTCGTCCAGGACAAGCTGTTCCTGCCGGGGCTGCGCAAGCTCAAACGGCTCGTCGACGGCGGGTTCTTCGGCCGGGTGCTGTCCGTGCGCGGCGAGTTCGGCTACTGGGTCTTCGAAGGCGACTGGCAGCCCGCCCAGCGGCCCTCGTGGAACTACCGCGAGGCGGACGACGGCGGCATCACCGCCGACATGTTCCCGCACTGGGAGTACGTCCTGCGCGAACTCTTCGGGCCCGTCCGGTCCGTGCAGGCGCACCTGGCCACCCACATCCCCCGCCGCTGGGACGAGCGCGGCCGGCCCTACGAGGCGACGGCCGACGACGCGGTCTACGCGATCCTCGAACTGGACGGCGGCGTGGTCGCCCAGCTCAACTCCTCCTGGGCGGTGCGGGTGCACCGTGACGAGCTGCTGGAGTTCCAGGTCGACGGCACCGAGGGCTCGGCCGTCGCCGGGCTGCGGTCCTGCCGGGTCCAGCACCGGTCGGTCACCCCGAGGCCCGTCTGGAACCCCGACCAGCCGGTCACGGGAGACTTCCGGGCGCAGTGGCAGGAGGTCCCGGACAACGGGGACGACGGGCCCGGGACCAATGCCTTCAAGGCGCAGTGGGAGCTGTTCCTGCGGCATGTGGTCCTCGACGAGCCCTGGCGCTTCGACCTTCTCGCCGGTGCCCGGGGCGTGGAACTGGGCCTGCTGGCCCGGATGTCCGCCGCCGACGGCCGCCGGATGGACGTCGGGGAGCCGGGGCGGTGATCCGGCTGCCGGACGCCTCCGGTGCCCTGCGTCCGTACACGCCCCGGGAAGCGCCCCCGGCGCCCCCCGGCGGCCCGCCCCCGGCGTCCCGTGCCGTCCTGGCCGCCGCCCACGTCGTCGCCGACCCCTTCGGCAACACCACCGGTCAGGGCCCCGCCGACCTCGACTGGGAGGCCACCCTCGCCTTCCGCCGCCATCTGTGGGCGCACGGTCTCGGAGTCGCCGAGGCCATGGACACCGCCCAGCGCGGCATGGGCCTCGACGCCCGGGCCGCCGCGGAACTCGTCCGGCGCTCGGCCGTCGAGGCGAAGGCCGTCGGCGGCCATCTCGTCTGCGGGGCGGGGACCGATCAGCTGACACCCCCGTACGGCACCCCGGCCGATGTCTGCGCCGCCTACGAGCAGCAGCTCGCCCACATCGAGGGGCACGGCGCCACGGCCGTGGTGATGGCCTCCCGGGCCCTCGCGGCCGTCGCCACCGAAGCCGACCACTACCGGGAGGTTTACGGGCGGCTGCTGCGCCAAACGGCCGGACCCGTCATCCTCCACTGGCTCGGCCCCATGTTCGACCCTGCCCTGGAGGGCTACTGGGGCAGCACCGACCTGGACACCGCGACCGACACCTTCCTCGACATCGTCACCGACCGGCCGGACAAGGTCGACGGCGTCAAGGTGTCCCTGCTCGACGCCGACCGGGAACGCGCGCTGCGCCGCCGTCTCCCCGCCGGGGTGCGCTGCTACACCGGCGACGACTTCCACTACCCCGAGCTCATCGAGGGCGACGCCCACGGCCACAGCGACGCCCTCCTCGGCGTCTTCGACCCGCTGGCGCCCCTCGCGGCCCACGCGACGCGGCTGCTGGACACCGGGGACCGGCAGGGCTTCCGCGCCGTCCTGGACCCCACCGTCACCCTCGCCCGGCACCTCTTCGAGCCGCCCACCCGGTACTACAAGACGGGCGTCGTCCTGCTGGCCTGGCTGGCCGGTCACCAGGGCGCCTTCGCGATGGCGGGCGGGCTGCACTCCGCCCGCTCCCTGCCGCACCTCGCACGCGCCTACGAACTGGCCGACGGTCTCGGGCTGTTCCCCGACCCGGGGCGTGCCGAGGAGCGGATGGCGCGGCTGCTGGCGGTGCACGGGGTGGAGCGGTGAGCGACCCCGGCCCTCCCGCCGCTCCGGCGGGGTTCAGCCTCAACCAGCAGACCGTGCGGCAGTGGTCGCTCCCCGAGCTGGCGGCGGGCTGCGCGGCCGCCGGAGTGCGGCACGTGGGGCTGTGGCGCGAACCGGTCCGGGAGTACGGCGCCCCGGCCGTCGCCCGGCTCGTGCGGGACGCCGGACTGACCGTCACCAGCCTGTGCCGGGGTGGTTTCCTGACCGCCGCCGACCCCGCCGGGCGGGCCGCGGCCCTCGCCGACAACCGGGCGGCGGTGGAGGAGGCCGCCGTGCTCGGCACCGACACCCTCGTGCTGGTCTCGGGCGGTCTGCCGCCGGGCAGCCGGGACCTGGCCGGGGCCCGCGAGCGGATCGCCGACGCGCTGGCCGAGCTGGGCCCGTTCGCGGCCGGGCACGGAGTGCGGCTCGCGATCGAACCGCTGCACCCCATGTACGCCGCCGACCGGTGTGTGGTCTCGACGCTGGGTCAGGCCCTGGACCTCGCCGAGCGGTTCCCCGCCCGGCAGGTCGGGGTCGTGGTGGACACCTACCACCTGTGGTGGGACGACACGGTGGCCGCACAGCTCGTACGGGCGGGGGAGAGCGGCCGGATCGCCGCGTTCCAGCTCGCCGACTGGGTCACCCCGCTGCCCGAAGGGGCCCTGCTGGGGCGGGGGCAACTGGGGGACGGGTGCGTGGATCTGCGCTGGTTCCGCGAACGGGTGGCCGCCGCCGGATACACGGGGGCCACCGAGGTCGAGATCTTCAACCCCGCCCTCTGGGCGCGCGAGGGGGCCGAGGTCCTCGCGGAAGTGCTGGACCGGTACCGGGATCATGTGCTCTGAGTGAGCGGGGCCGTCATTACGGTCACGGTCCGTCGCGATCGGTAACGGATCGATAACTCCTCGAAATCGCTGCAACCCTACGGCGCCCGAGTGAGTCGTACATGGCATCGGGCTTCCCGGGGAGGGATCCGGGGGGATTCGGGGAAGCCGATTCTGGGGGGAACGCGAGGGGCCCGGTCGTCGGACCGGGCCCCTCGAATTTTTCCGTCGCGGTGGTGGGAAAGAACTGCCCCCGCTGCTGTACCGGAGTTATCCACAGGCCCGAACGCCTGTCGGACCCGGGCGGTACCGTCGGGATATGGTGCAACTGGCAGTGGTCGAAGGGGTCCTCGAGCGGATCACCTACGCCAATGAGGAGAGCGGTTACACGGTCGCCCGGGTCGACACCGGCCGGGGCGGCGGCGATCTCCTCACCGTCGTGGGCTCCCTGCTCGGCGCCCAGCCGGGGGAGTCGCTGCGCCTGGAGGGCCGTTGGGGCTCCCACCCGCAGTACGGACGGCAGTTCACCGTGGAGAACTACACGACGGTGCTGCCCGCCACGATCCAGGGCATCCGCCGCTATCTGGGCTCCGGCCTCATCAAGGGCATCGGCCCGCGCATCGCCGACCGCATCGTCAGTCACTTCGGCACCGACACCCTGGAGATCATCGAGGAGGATCCCAAGCGCCTCATCGAGGTCCCCGGGCTCGGGCCCAAGCGCACCAAGTCGATCGGTGCCGCATGGGAGGAGCAGAAGGCCATCAAGGAGGTCATGGTCTTCCTCCAGGGCGTCGGCGTCTCCACCTCCATCGCCGTGCGCATCTACAAGAAGTACGGCGACGCGTCGATCTCCGTCGTCCGTAACCAGCCCTACCGCCTGGCCGCGGACGTGTGGGGGATCGGCTTCCTGACCGCCGACCGCATCGCCCAGTCCGTCGGCATCCCGCACGACAGCCCCGAGCGGGTCAAGGCCGGCCTGCAGTACGCCCTGTCCCAGTCCACCGACCAGGGCCACTGCTACCTCCCCGAGGAGCGGCTGATCGCGGACGCGGTGAAGCTGCTCCAGGTCGACACCGGGCTCGTCATCGACTGTCTCGCCGAACTCGCCGCCGACGAGGAGGGCGTGGTCCGCGAGCAGGTCCCCGGCCCCGAGGGCGGAGCGCCCGTCACCGCCGTCTACCTCGTCCCGTTCCACCGCGCCGAGCTGTCGCTGGCCGGGCAGCTGGCCCGGCTGCTGCGGGCCGGGGAGGACCGGCTCGCCGTCTTCCGGGGCGTCGAGTGGGACAAGGCCCTGGCCTGGCTCGCCGACCGCACGGGTGCCGAACTGGCCCCGGAGCAGCAGCAGGCGGTCCGGCTGGCGTTGTCGGAGAAGGTCGCGGTCCTCACCGGCGGCCCGGGCTGCGGCAAGTCCTTCACCGTGCGGTCCGTGGTCGAGCTGGCCCGTGCCAAGAAGGCCAAGGTGGTGCTCGCCGCCCCCACCGGGCGGGCTGCCAAGCGGCTGTCCGAGCTGACCGGCGCCGAGGCCTCCACCGTGCACCGGCTGCTGGAGCTCAAGCCCGGCGGCGACGCCGCCTACGACCGCGACCGGCCGCTGGACGCCGATCTGGTGGTGGTCGACGAGGCGTCCATGCTGGATCTCCTCCTTGCCAACAAGCTGGTCAAGGCCGTGCCGCCGGGCGCCCATCTGCTGCTCGTCGGCGACGTCGACCAACTGCCCTCGGTCGGCGCCGGCGAGGTGCTCCGCGACCTCCTCGCCCCGGGCGGGCCCGTCCCCGCGGTCCGGCTCACCCGCATCTTCCGGCAGGCCCAGCAGTCGGGTGTGGTGACCAATGCGCATCGCATCAACTCGGGGGTACCGCCCATCACCCAGGGGATGGCGGACTTCTTCCTCTTCCCCGAGGAGGACACCGAGGAGGCCGGCCGGCTCACCGTCGATGTGGCGGCCCGGCGGATCCCCGCGAAGTTCGGCCTCGACCCCCGGCGCGACATCCAGGTGCTGGCCCCGATGCACCGCGGCCCGGCCGGTGCCGGCACGCTCAACGGCCTGCTCCAGCAGGCCATTACGCCCGCCCGCCCCGATCTGCCCGAGCGGCGCTTCGGCGGCCGGGTCTTCCGCGTAGGCGACAAGGTCACCCAGATTCGCAACAACTACGAAAAGGGACAGAACGGCGTCTTCAACGGCACGGTCGGTGTGGTCACCGCGCTCGACGCCGACGAACAGCGCCTGACCGTGCGCACCGACGAGGACGAGGAGGTCGGCTACGACTTCGACGAGCTCGACGAACTCGCCCACGCCTACGCGGTGACCATCCACCGCTCGCAGGGCAGCGAGTACCCCGCGGTGGTGATCCCGGTCACCACCGGTGCCTGGATGATGCTCCAGCGTAATCTGCTCTATACCGCCGTGACCCGGGCAAAGCGGCTGGTGGTGCTGGTGGGCTCGCGGAAGGCGCTCGGGCAGGCGGTGCGCACGATGTCGGCCGGAAAGCGCTGTACAGCGCTTGATCATCGGCTCGGAGGTGGCGTTCGTCTCGGTTGAGTTTACCAATCGGGGCGAAGGGGGCAGGATGGGCAGGCTGGGCGGCACTGAGTGCCGCCTTTAGGCCCTATGGCCGACCCCGAGTGCACGTACATCGTCCAAATGGGGGAAGGTAGGGGTAGTCAGGGCACCTCGAAGAAGAGGCACAACGTCGGTGAGGGATGACGTGAGCGACAACTCTGTAGTAGTGCGGTACGGGGACGGCGAATACACCTACCCGGTGGTCGACAGCACTGTCGGCGACAAGGGCTTCGATATCGGCAAGCTCCGCGCCCAGTCCGGTCTGGTGACCCTGGACTCCGGTTACGGCAACACCGCCGCCTACAAATCCGCGATCACCTACCTCGACGGTGAGCAGGGCATCCTGCGCTACCGCGGTTACCCGATCGAGCAGCTCGCCGAGCGCAGCTCGTTCCTCGAGACGGCGTTCCTGCTGATCAACGGCGAACTGCCGACCGTCGACGAGATGGCGGCGTTCCAGGGTGAGATCACCCAGCACACGCTGCTGCACGAGGACGTCAAGCGGTTCTACGACGGCTTCCCGCGCGACGCCCACCCGATGGCGATGCTGTCGTCCGTCGTCAGCGCGCTGTCGACGTTCTACCAGGACAGCCACAACCCCTTCGACGAGCAGCAGCGCCACCTGTCGACGATCCGACTGCTGGCCAAGCTCCCGACGATCGCCGCGTACGCGTACAAGAAGTCGATCGGCCACCCGGTCGTCTACCCGCGCAACGACCTCGGTTACGTCGAGAACTTCCTGCGCATGACCTTCTCGGTGCCCGCCGCCGAGTACGACCTGGACCCGGTCGTCGTCAACGCGCTCGACAAGCTGCTGATCCTGCACGCCGACCACGAGCAGAACTGCTCCACGTCGACCGTGCGCCTGGTCGGCTCCTCGCAGGCGAACATGTTCGCCTCGATCTCCGCCGGCATCAGCGCCCTGTGGGGCCCGCTGCACGGTGGCGCCAACCAGTCGGTCCTGGAGATGCTCGAGAGCATCAAGGCCAACGGCGGCGATGTCGACTCCTTCATCCGCAAGGTGAAGAACAAGGAGGACGGCGTCCGCCTGATGGGCTTCGGCCACCGGGTGTACAAGTCCTTCGACCCGCGCGCGAAGATCATCAAGGCTGCCGCGCACGATGTCCTCTCGGCGCTCGGCAAGTCCGACGAGCTGCTGGACATCGCGCTCAAGCTGGAGGAGCACGCGCTCTCCGACGACTACTTCGTCTCGCGCAACCTCTACCCCAACGTGGACTTCTACACCGGTCTGATCTACCGGGCGATGGGCTTCCCCACCGAGATGTTCACCGTGCTCTTCGCGCTCGGCCGGCTGCCCGGCTGGATCGCCCAGTGGCACGAGATGATCAAGGAGCCGGGTTCCCGCATCGGCCGCCCGCGCCAGATCTACACCGGTGTCGTCGAGCGCGACTTCATCCCGGTCGAGCAGCGCTGACGCCGTAGGCGTACGTAGCCGCACGCGGTCGTACGAGAGGCGCCCCATCCCCTTCGGGGGGTGGGGCGCCTTCGTCGTGCGCGGCGCAGAGAAGCTTCATTCACCAATGTATGTACCAACTAGAAGGCGCCTCGGCTCCGATCCCCCCACGGGTCGGAGCCGAGGCGCCTTCCGTTCCCCGGTTCGGATTCCCCCCACGGGATCCGGCCGGGCGCCTCGGCGTGCCGGGCGCGTGGCACCGGCGGACGCGATCTGCCGGGACGCGTACGGGAGGGCCGCTCAAAGCTCCCCAGGTACGTGCCCCGGCCACGCGTGGCCGGTTTCGTCCCCCAAGACGATCCAGCACTGCATGGTTAGACCATCCACCCCCCTGAATGGTTACCTGCATATTGCTGTGATCTAGGTCTCTTGCCATAACTGGACGTAAAAGGGCAAGATCCCCGTCCGCCAAATCGCTCCGGGGGCGGTGCGGGTGTTGTGTCGGTTATGTGGATTACGTGAAGCGCCGCAGGCGCAGGCTGTTCGTCACCACGCTGTGCCCTCCCGGGGGCAACCCCCGGACCCCCGGCCGGGGTCGCGGCAGCCCGCGGCCTAGGTGAAGCGCCGCAGGCGCAGGCTGTTCGTCACCACGCTGTGTCCTCCCGGGGGCAACCCCCGGACCCCCGGCCGGGGGCGCGGCAGCCCGCGGCCTAGGTGAAGCGCCGCAGGCGCAGGCTGTTCGTCACCACGAACACCGACGAGAAGGCCATCGCCGCGCCCGCGATCATCGGGTTCAGCAGTCCGGCCGCGGCCAGCGGCAGCGCGGCGACGTTGTAGCCGAAGGCCCAGAAGAGGTTGCCCTTGATGGTCGCGAGCGTCCGGCGCGCGAGCCGGATCGCGTCCGCCGCCACCCGCAGATCGCCCCGGACGAGCGTGAGGTCGCCCGCCTCGATGGCGGCGTCCGTGCCCGTCCCCATCGCCAGGCCCAGATCGGCCGTGGCCAGAGCGGCCGCGTCGTTGACGCCGTCGCCCACCATCGCGACCGTACGGCCCTCGGCCCGGAGCCGCCGGACCACGTCGACCTTGTCCTGCGGCATGACCTCGGCGATCACCTCGTCGATGCCGACCTCGGCCGCCACCGCCTCGGCGACCGCCTTGTTGTCGCCCGTCAGGAGCACCGGCGTCAGTCCCAGTGCCCGCAGCTCCGCCACGGCCCGGGCGCTGGTGGCCTTGACCGTGTCCGCGACGGCGAGGACACCGCGTGCCCGCCCGTCCCAGGCGACCAGCACCGCCGTGCGGCCCGCCGTCTGCGCCGCGGACACCGCCCGCGCCAGCTCGGCGGGCAGTTCGATCCCCCGCCGGGTGAGCAGCGGCTCACGGCCGACCAGCACCTCGTGGCCGTCGACGACACCCCGCACGCCGAGGCCCGCCACGTTCTCGAACTGCTCCGGCGTCGGCAGCGCGCCGGTCCGCCCGATGGCGGCCTCCGCCACGGCCCGCGCGATCGGGTGCTCGGAGGCGTGCTCCAGCGCCCCGGCGTACCGGAGCAGCTCGTCCTCGTCCACGCCGGGTGCCGCGATCACGTCGTGCAGGCCCATGCGGCCGGTGGTGACCGTGCCGGTCTTGTCCAGGACGACCGTGTCGACGCGGCGGGTGGACTCCAGCACCTCCGGTCCCTTGATGAGGATGCCGAGCTGCGCGCCCCGGCCGGTGCCGACCATCAGGGCCGTCGGGGTGGCGAGGCCCAGGGCACAGGGGCAGGCGATGATCAGTACGGCTACGGCGGCGGTGAAGGCCGCGGTGGCGTCGGAGGTGGCCAGCAGCCAGCCGGCCAGCGTGCCGAGCGCGATCAGCAGTACGACGGGGACGAAGACG
Organism: Streptomyces syringium; assembly: GCF_017876625.1. NCBI lineage: Bacteria > Bacillati > Actinomycetota > Actinomycetes > Kitasatosporales > Streptomycetaceae > Streptomyces > Streptomyces syringium. Next base: position 2,764,980 of record NZ_JAGIOH010000001.1, on the reverse strand, counting down.
CCGGAGACGCGGTCGGCGAGGCGCTGCACCTCGGCCTTCCCGTTCTGCGCGTCCTCGACGAGCCTGGCCATCCGCGCGAGCTGGGTGTCCGAGCCGACCCGGACGGCCTCGACGACGAGGCGCCCGGAGGCGTTCACGGTCGCGCCGGTCACCGCGTCGCCGACGGTGACGTCCACGGGCAGGGACTCGCCGGTGAGCATCGAGACGTCGACCGCCGAGGCGCCCTCGGTGACCGTGCCGTCGGTCGCGATCGTCTCCCCGGGCCGTACGACGAACCGGTCGCCGACCGCCAGCCGGGAGACGGGAATCCGCTGCTCGCGCCCGTCGCGCAGCACGCTCACGTCCTTGGCGCCCAGCTCCAGCAGCGCCCGCAGCGCGGCCCCCGCCTTCCGCTTCGAGCGCGCCTCCAGGAAACGCCCGGCGAGGATGAACGTGGTCACCCCGGCCGCCGCCTCCAGATAGATCGCCGACGAGCCGTCCGTCCGCGAGACGGTCAGGTCGAAGCCGTGCCGCATGCCCGGCATGCCCGCCGTGCCGAGGAACAGGGCCCACAGTGACCAGCCGAAGGCGGCCAGGGTGCCGATGGAGACGAGCGTGTCCATGGTGGCCGTGCCGTGCCGGGCGTTGGTCCAGGCCGCCCGGTGGAAGGGCAGCCCGCCCCAGACCACGACGGGGGCGGCCAGCGTCAGCGACAGCCACTGCCACTTGTCGAACTGCAGCGCGGGGACCATCGCCATCAGGACGACGGGGACGGACAGGGCCAGCGAGACGGCCAGCCGCTGCCGCAGCCCGCCCGCCTCCCCGCCGCCGTCACCGTGCTCCGCCTCCGCGGCCTCCGGCTCCGGCGGGCGGGGCACCTCGGCGGTGTAGCCCGTCTTCTCGACGGTCGCGATGAGGTCGGCGATCTCCACCCCGGGGCCGAAGGCGACGCGCGCCCGCTCGGTGGCGAAGTTGACGGTGGCCTCGACGCCGTCCATCCGGTTGAGCTTCTTCTCCACGCGGGCGGCACACGACGCGCAGGTCATGCCGCCGACGGTGAGTTCCACCTCGGCGGTGGGCGGCGTCGTCCGGGTGGATGTCGTGCTGGTCATCGCGTCGCTCCTGGCGGGCGGACGGGTGGGCGGGCGGGTAGGGGCCGGCTCGGGTGGGTCAGACGCGGCCGGTCAGTTCGTAACCGGCCTCGTCGACGGCGGCGCGGACGGCCTCGTCGTCCAGCGGGGTGGTGGCGGTGACGGTGACCTGGCCGGTGGCTGCGACGGCCTGCACCGATGTGACGCCCGGGAGCGCGGTGAGTTCGCTGGTCACGGCGGACTCGCAGTGGCCGCAGGTCATGCCGGTCACGCGGTAGACGGTGGTGGAGGCGGTGTTCGTCCCAGCGGTCATGGTGGTGCTCCTCGGTAGTTTTCGATCAACTCGACAGCGTCAACACCTTACCCCCTAGGGGTATTCCTTCGGGTGGCGGTTCCGGGGATTTCCACCCGGCCGCGTGCCTGCCCGTACGCCTGCCTTTGCGCCTGCCCGCGCGCCGTCATGGAAATGGGCCCCAGGCCGAGGGGGAGCTCGGCCTGGGGCCCGGCTGGTGGGCGGCGGTGAGGAAGGGGAAGGGGGCGGGGGAGGGGCGGGTTCAGTCCTTCGATCCGCGCCGGGAGCGGTTGCCGGGCCGCCGGGCGACCCAGGCGCGGATGGTGTCCGCGAACCAGTAGGGCTTGCCGCCCTCGGTGAGGTCGGGTGCGGGGAGCAGTCCGTGCTTGCGGTAGGACCGCACGGTGTCGGTCTGCACCCCGATGTGTGCCGCGATTTCCTTGTAGGACCAGAGCCGACGGTCGGTCATCTGTCGCGCCTCTCCGCTGCGCCGCAGCCACGGAGGGGGGATCCGTCGGGAAGCTGCGGCGCGGCCGTTCTTGATCGCTGAGCCTGCCCCCAATGAACGACGCAGAGTGACCGGGCAGGCGGGGCTGTCGAACGGCTGTGACGGAAGGGCCACGCAGGCGTGACCACTGTGACGTGCGGGTGACACGGAGTGCTCAGGGGAAGGGGACCCCCGACCGTTCGGCCACCTCCGCCGGCCGCACGGGCCGGCCCTCCCGCCGGGACAGCTCGCACGCCTCCGCGACGACCAGCGCACGCAGCCCCTCCCCACCGGAACAGGGATTGGGCACCTCGCCCCGCGCGGCCCGTACGAAGGCGGCCAGCTCGGCGCGGTACGCGGCGTCGAACCGCTCCAGGAAGCCGCCCCACGGCCGTACGGGCGCCCTCGGCCCGCCCGGCTCGGCCGATGTCATGGGCGTACGGTCGTCCAGCCCGACCACCCATTGGTCGCGCTCGCCGGACAGCTCCATCCGCACGTCGTACCCCGCGCCGTTGTACCGGGTCGCTGTCGCGGTGACGAGCGTGCCGTCGTCCAGGGTGAGCAGGACGGCAGCGGTGTCCACGTCACCGGCCGCGCGGAAGAACGCGGCGCCGTTGTCCGTGCCCCGGGCGTAGACCTCCGCCACCTCACGGCCCGTCAGCCAGCGGACGGTGTCGAAGTCATGGACCAGACAGTCACGGATCAGCCCGCCGGACAGCGGCAGGAACTCCGCCGGTGGTGGCGCCGCGTCCGAGGTGACGGCCCGGATGGTGTGCACCCGACCCAGCCGCCCCGCCCGCAACGCCTCCCGAGCGGCCCGGAACCCGGCGTCGAAGCGCCGCTGGAACCCCATCTGCAACAGCGTCCCCGCCGACTCGACCTCGCGCAGCGCACGGGCCGTGCGGTCGAGGTCGAGCGCGACCGGTTTCTCGCAGAACGTGGGCAGACCTTTGCGTGCCGCTTCGGTGATGAGGTCGGCGTGTGCGGCGGTCGCTGCGGTGATCACTACGGCATCCGCGTCCGCGAGTGCGGCTTCCGCCGTGGTTGCCGCCCGCGCCCCGACGCGCTCTGCGAGCGCGGCGGCTCGCGCCGGGTCGGCGTCGGCGATGACGAGGGTGTCGACGCCGTCGGTGTGCGTGAGGGTGGTGGCGTGGAACGTGCCGATGCGGCCAGCTCCCAGGAGTCCGATCCGCAATGGGGGTGCCTCCGTGTTGTGTGCGGGTTCGCCTGCGGCGGGCTGTTGGGGCTTGGGCCGTCGGCCCCGTGCGGCGTCGTTTCCCGCCTTCGGCGGTGGGTGGGGGTCCGGGCCGTCGGCGCCGCCGTGCGTTCGTCGTGGGTCGGGCCCGTGCCGCTCCGGTGGGTCGCGGGGCTGCTTCGCTTTACGCCCCGCGACCCACCTGCGCGTCCCGGGCCCTCACGCCGGTGGGCCTGCGGCGCCTCCGCCCCTGGGTGGGGAGGGGGCAGGGTGCCCGGCACGTCAGCGGTACAGCGACGGCCGGTCCGGTAGTTCCACTGCCACACGCGTCCCCGCGGCCTGCGCTCGGACGCCCGCTTCGCAGACGACCGCGGCCGCGTAGCCGTCCCAGACGCTGGGGCCCTCGACCAGGCCGCGGCGGGTGGCGTCGACCCAGTGGCGGACCTCGCGGTCGTACGCCTCCTCGAAGCGCTGGCGGAAGTCGGGGGCGATCTCGCCGCCCCACCGCCCGGCGGCGTTCACGGTCAGGCCGTGCGCGTCCCCGATCAGCGCCGTGCCGCGCTCGCCGACCGCCTCGCAGCGCACCTGGTAACCGAAGCCGCAGTTGACGAAGATCTCGACGTCGACGACCGCGCCGCCCGAGGTCTCGAAGAGGACGAACTGGGGGTCGCTCAGTGCCCCGGGCGCCGCCGACGAGGGGGTGGGCTTGAGGACGGTGACGGCGGTGATCTCCTGGTCGAGGAGCCAGCGCGTGGCGTCGATCTCGTGCACGACCGAGTCGTTGATCATCATCTGCTCGGTGAACCCGGGCGGTGTGGACACGTTGCGGTGGCGGCAGTGCAGCATCAGCGTCCGGCCGAAGTCGCCCGCGTCCAGCAGTGACTTCAGCCGCATGTACTCAGCGTCGTAGCGGCGCATGAAGCCCACCTGCACCCGCCGGTGGCCCAGCCGGGTCTCCGCCTCCAGGACGCGCAGCGCGGACCCGGCGTCCGGGGTGAGCGGCTTCTCGCACAGCACCGGCAGATCGCGGTCGAGCGCTTCGAGCAGCGCGGCCTCGTGGGCCGGGCCGGGCGAGGCGATGAGGACGGCGTCCACGTCGTCGGCGTCCATGGCGGCGGCCGGGTCCGTGTAGGCGGTGGCGCCGTCGAGGCGGTCGGCGATCCCCTTGGCGCGGTCGCCGTCGATGTCCACGACGGCCGCGACGCGCGCCCCGCCGACGACCTCGTCGATCCGCCGGACGTGGTCCGCGCCCATCCTGCCCGTACCGATCACGGCTACGCCGAGCGTTCCTTGCTGCGTCATGGTTTCCCTCGTTCTCGTTCGACTACGAGCCGTCCGTGCCGCCTGCGGCGGTGGGCGCCCTGCGGGCGTGTCCTCAATCGCCGGACGGGCTTATATAAGCCCGTCCGGCGATTGAGGACACCGCACAGCAGCCCGTCCGGCGCTGGAGGACACCGCCGCGCAGCGGAGGCGCACTCGTGACGATCCGCCGGCCAGGCGCTACGCGCCGCACGAGCGCAGATAGTGGCGGGTGCGCCGGGCGATGGGCAACGGCCGGTCCGGCGGGCAGGGGTACATGTCCTGTTCGACGATGGCGAAGAGGTCGACGTCGAGCTTGCGGGCGGCCGCCAGGACGGGCTCCAGGGCCGGTACGCCGCGCGGCGGTTCGCACATCACGCCGCGTCGGACCGCGGGTCCGAAGGCGGTGCCCTCGGCGAGGACGTCCGCGAGGACCGCCGGGTCCACCTGCTTGAGGTGGAGGTAGCCGATCCGCTCGCCGTAGGTCTCGATGAGCTTGACGCTGTCCCCGCCGCAATAGGCGTAGTGCCCGGTGTCCAGACAGAGGTTCACCAGGTCCGAGTCGGTGGCGTGGAGGAAGCGCTCGACGTGCGCCTCGGTGTCGATGTGGGTGTCGGCGTGCGGGTGGACGACGATGTCGAGCCCGTAGCGCTCGCGCACCTCGCGGGCCAGCCGTTCCGTGCCGGTGGTGAGGTGGCGCCACTGCTCGGCGGTCAGTTCGGGGCTCTCGATCAGCTCGGCGGTCTTGTCGTCGCGCCAGAAGGAGGGGATGACGACGAGGTGGCCGGCGCCCGTCGCCCGGGTCAGCTCGGCGACCCGCGCGACGTGCGCCCAGGTGGCGTCCCAGGCCGCCGGGCCGCGGTGCAGGGCCGTGAACACCGTGCCGGCGGACACGGTCAGGCCGCGCTGTTCCGTTTCGTCGCGCAGCCGGGCGGGGTCGGTGGGGAGGTAGCCGTACGGGCCGAGTTCGATCCACGCGTAGCCCGCCTCGGCGACCTCGTCGAGGAAGCGCTGCCAGGGGACCTGCCGCGGGTCGTCGGGGAACCAGACGCCCCACGAGTCCGGCGCGGAGCCGACCCGGATCCGGCCGGGGGAGCTCGGGGCGGGGGAACCGGAGGGGGGAGAAGGGGAGTGGGCGGCGGGCATGCGGCGGCTCTCCTCTCGCCGGTCGGCGGTGACCGGTCAAGGGCTGGTTCTCCCGTGCCGAAGGGCAGGGGTGGGGTTGCCGGTAGCTTCCCTGCCGGGTAGATGGGTGTCAAGGCTTCGTCCGGACATATGGACGTACAGTCAATGCCCTTTCGAGGGACGTCCATATGTAAGGACAAATCCTTGACAGGGTCCCGTGCGCCCGGCTAGACCTGACCGGAGCCGACCGGAGCCCGATCCGCCGGCGGAAGGACGGAGATGGCAGACATGAGCGCACCGGTCGAGCCGTACGACCTGCTCACGATGGGCCGCGTCGGGGTCGACCTCTATCCGCTCGAGACCGGGGTGCCGCTGGCGCGGGTGGAGACCTTCGGGAGGTTCCTCGGCGGCTCGCCCGCCAACGTCGCGGTCGCCGCCGCCCGCCTGGGGCGGCGCACCGCCATCATCAGCCGCACGGGGGCGGACCCGTTCGGCGAGTACGTCCACCGGGCGCTGCGCGACTTCGGCGTGGACGACCGGCTCGTCCTGACCAGCCCCGACCACCCCACCCCGCTCACCTTCTGCGAGATCTTCCCGCCCGACGACTTCCCCCTCTACTTCTACCGACGGCCCAAGGCGCCGGACATGGAGCTGCGCGCCGACGAGCTCGACCTGGCCGCCGTGTGCGAGGCCCGGATCTTCTGGATGACCGGCACCGGCCTCTCCGAGGAGCCGAGCCGCACCGCCACGCTCGCCGCCCTGGAAGCGCGCACGGCCGCCGGGACCGGGGGCGTCACCGTCTTCGACCTCGACTGGCGGCCGATGTTCTGGAACAAGGGGGGCTGGAAGGCCCCGGACGAGGCCCGTCGCCAGTACGCGAAGGCGCTCGGCCACGCGACCGTGGCCGTCGGCAACCTCGACGAGTGCGAGATCGCCACCGGCGTCCGCGAACCGGCCGACTGCGCCCGGGCCCTGCTGGCCACCGGGGTCGAACTCGCCGTCGTCAAACAGGGGCCCAAGGGCGTGCTCGCCGCGCACCGCGACGGCACCGTCGCCGAGGTGCCGCCGGTGGCCGTCGAGGTCGTCAACGGCCTCGGCGCGGGGGACGCGTTCGGCGGCGCGCTGTGCCACGGGCTGCTCGCGGGCTGGGACCTCGAACGTGTGATCCGCTACGCCAACGCCGCCGGGGCACTGGTCGCCTCCCGGCTCTCCTGCTCGGCCGCGATGCCCACCCCGGCCGAGATCGACGAACTCCTCGCCTGAAAGAGGCACCGCGTGAGCACCATCGGAATCTCCGACCTCGTGAAGGTGCGGAGCCGGCAGCCCGAGGCCGTCGCCGAGGCGGCGGCCCGCCGGGCCCGCCGCCCGCTGGTCGGCGACAGCGGCCGGCTCCTGATCATCGCCGCCGACCACACCGCGCGCGGCGTCCTCGCCGTCGGCGACCGCGCCCACGCCATGGCCAACCGGGCCGACCTGCTGGAACGGTTGTGCCTCGCGCTTTCCCGCCCCGGCGTGGACGGCGTCCTCGGCACCGCCGACATCCTCGACGACCTGCTGCTGCTCGGCGCCCTCGAGCACAAGGTCGTCGTCGGGTCCATGAACCGCGGCGGTCTCGCCGGCGCGGCCTTCGAGATGGACGACCGTTTCACCGGCCACCGCGCCGCCGACCTGGCCGGGCTCGGCTTCGACGCGGGCAAGCTGCTGCTGCGCATCGACTACGACGACCCCGGCTCGCTGAGCACGATGGTCGCCACCGCACGCGCCATCGACGACATGGCCGCCCACCGGCTGCCCGTGTTCGTCGAACCCTTCCTCTCCCGGCGCGTCGCGGGCAAGGTCCACAACGACCTGAGCGCCGAGGCGGTCACCAAGTCCATCGCCATCGCCTCCGGTCTGGCCGGCACCTCCGCCTACACCTGGCTCAAGGTGCCCGTCACCGACGACGCCGACGACATGGCGAGGGTGATGGAGACCTCCACCCTCCCGGCCGTCCTGCTCGGCGGCGACGTGGGCGACGACCAGGACGCGGCGTACGAGAGGTGGCGGGCGGCGCTTCGTCTGCCGACGGTTTTGGGGCTGGTGGTGGGAAGGGCTCTGCTGTACCCCGGAGACGGGGATGTTGTGTCTGCTGTCGACACCGCGGTGGGGTTGCTGTGACGGGCCGAGAGACCTTCCCCAGCCCCGCCCCTTCCCGTAACCGGGGCTCTGCCCCGAGCCCCGGTCCTCAATCGCCGGACGGGCTTGCTTTTCAAGCCCGTCCGGCGATTGAGGACACCGCGCGCAGCGCGGTCGGCAGTGACGAGACGAGGACCGTATGACCTCCGCGAAGCACCACCTCCCCGCCGGCACGGCGACCGGCGACGGCCCCTACGCAGTGGACGTCACCCCCGGCCGCGCCGGCTGGCGCTACTCCTCCCTGCGCATCCTGACCCTGCTCCCGGGCGGCAGTCACACCTTCCCCACCGGTGACAGCGAATGGATCGTGCTGCCCCTCAGCGGCGGCTGCACGGTCGCCACCGACAGCGGTGAGACCTTCGAACTCCACGGCCGCGACAGCGTGTTCGCCGCCGTCACCGACTTCGCCTACCTGCCGCGTGACGCGCGCGCCACCGTCACCTCCCCGGCCGGCGGCCGCTTCGCGCTCACCGGGGCGCGCTGCGAGCGCCGGCTGCCCGCCCGCTACGGGCCCGCCTCCGGCGTGCCCGTCGAGCTGCGCGGCACCGGGAACTGCTCCCGGCAGGTCAACAACTTCGCCGCCGCGGGCGTCTTCGCGTGCGACAGGCTCATCGCCGTCGAAGTGCTCACCCCCGGCGGCAATTGGTCCTCCTACCCGCCGCACAAGCACGACGAGCACCGCCCCGGCCTGGAGTCGGAGCTGGAGGAGATCTACTACTTCGAGATCGCCGGCGGCGACACCGGCCTCGGCTACCAACGGGTGTCGCCGTCGCGGGAGCGGGGGACCGACGTCCTCGCCGAGGTCCGCAGCGGTGACGCCGTGCTGATCCCCGACGGCTGGCACGGCCCGTCCATGGCCGCGCCCGGCCACGACATGTACTACCTCAACGTGATGGCCGGGCCGGGTGCCGAGCGGGAGTGGCTGATCTGCGACCACCCCGACCACGCCTGGATCCGCGGCACCTGGCCCGAGCAGCCCGTGGACCCGCGTCTGCCCCTCTACCCCGCCCGGGAAGAACCCATCCGGGAAGAACCCGCCCGCCAGGAACCCGCCCAGGGAGAAGCCCGATGACCCGACGGCTCACGGTCGCGCAGGCCCTCGTCACCTTCCTCGCCCACCAGTACACCGAGCGCGACGGCCGGCGGCAGCGGCTGATCGACGCCTGCTGGGGGATCTTCGGTCACGGCAACGTCGCCGGCATCGGGCAGGCGCTGCTGGAGTCCGAGGGCGCCCTGCCCTACCTCCAGGGCCGCAACGAACAGGCCATGGTGCACGCCGCCGTCGGCTACGCCCGTCAGCGCGACCGGCTCGCCGCGCACGCCGTCACCACCTCCATCGGGCCCGGCGCCACCAACCTCGTCACCGGTGCCGCGCTCGCCACCGTCAACCGGCTGCCCGTCCTGCTGCTCCCCGGCGACACCTTCGCCACCCGGCCCGCCGACCCCGTCCTCCAGCAGCTCGAACCGCTCGGCGCGGGCGACGTCTCCGTCAACGACTGTCTGCGCCCGGTGTCGCGGTACTTCGACCGGATCACCCGCCCCGAGGCGCTGATCCCCGCCGCCCTCCAGGCCATGCGGGTGCTGGCCGACCCGGCCGAGACGGGCGCCGTCACGCTCGCCCTGCCCCAGGACGTCCAGGCCGAGGCCTACGACTGGCCCGAGGAGTTCTTCGCCGACCGCGTCTGGCACGTACGCCGCCCGGCACCCGACCCGGCCGCGACCGCCGACGCGGTGGCGGCCGTGCGGGCCGCCCGGCGGCCCCTGATCGTCGCGGGCGGCGGCGTCCACCACAGCGAGGCCGAGGACGCCCTGCGCGCGCTCGTCGAGGCGACCGGCATCCCCGTCGCCTCGACCCAGGCGGGCAAGGGCTCGCTGCGCCACGACCACCCCGCGGACGTCGGCGGCATCGGCCACACCGGCACGGCCGTCGCCGACGAACTGGCCCGCACCGCCGACGTGGTCATCGGCGTCGGCACCCGCTACAGCGACTTCACCACCGCCTCCGCGACGCTCTTCGCACCCGGCGTCCGCTTCGTCAACCTCAACATCACCTCCTTCGACGCCCACAAGCTCGCCGCCCTGCCGCTGGTCGCCGACGCCCGTGCCGGGCTCCAGGCACTCACCGAGGGCCTGGCCGGACACCGGGTCCCGGCTTCGTACGAGGCCGAGTACGCCGCCGGGAAGGCCGCCTGGGAAGCGGAGGTCGGGCGCGCCTACGCGGTGGGTGACCCCGGCGCCCGGCCCAGCCAGGCCCAGGTGCTCGGCGCGCTGGACGCCGTCGTCGGCGACGAGGACGTGATCATCAACGCGGCGGGCTCGCTCCCCGGCGATCTGCACAAGCTGTGGCGGGCCCGCTCCCGCCGCCAGTACCACCTGGAGTACGGCTACTCCTGCATGGGCTACGAGATCCCGGCCGCGATCGGCGTCCGCCTGGCCGCCCCGGACCGGCCCGTGTGGGCGCTCGTCGGCGACGGCACGTACCTGATGATGCCCACCGAGCTCGTCACCGCCGTGCAGGAGGGCGTCGCGATCAAGGTCGTGCTGATCCAGAACCACGGCTACGCCTCCATCGGCGGCCTCTCGGAGGCGGTCGGCGGCGAGCGCTTCGGCACCGCCTACCGCTACCGGGCCCCCGACGGCACGTACACCGGCGACCCGCTGCCCGTGGACCTGGCCGCCAACGCCGCCTCCCTCGGGATGGACGTGCTGCGCGCCCGCACGGCCGGTGAGCTGCGCACGGCGCTCGTAAAAGCGCGCGCCGCGGACCGGCCCACATGTGTCTATGTGGAGACCGAAACAGCCGACAGTGTGTCCGGGGCGCCCCCCGCCCAGGCGTGGTGGGATGTGCCTGTCGCCGAGACCGCGACCCGCCCGGCGGCCGTCAGGGCCCGCCGGGACTACGAGCGTCACGTCGCCGCCCGCCGCCGTTACCTTGGAACGTAAGAGAGGTCGCAGCAGATGAAGACCGTCAACCACTGGATCGGCGGCACGTCCGTCGAGGGTGCCTCCGGCGCGTTCGGCCAGGTCACCGACCCGGCCACCGGCGCCGTCACCACCCGGGTCGCGTTCGCGTCCGCCGAGGAGGTCGACGCGGCCGTCGCGGCGGCCAAGTCCGCGTTCGGCACCTGGGGCACGTCCTCGCTGGCGACCCGCACGGCGGTGCTGTTCCGCTACCGCGCCCTCCTCGACGCCCACCGCGACGAACTCGCCGGGCTGATCACCGCCGAGCACGGCAAGGTGCACTCCGACGCGCTCGGCGAGGTCGCCCGCGGCCTGGAGATCGTCGAGCTGGCCTGCGGCATCACCCTCCAGCTCAAGGGCGAGCTGTCCACCCAGGTGTCCGGCGGTGTGGACGTCGCCTCGATCCGCCAGCCGCTCGGCGTCGTCGCGGGCATCACGCCCTTCAACTTCCCGGCCATGGTCCCGATGTGGATGTTCCCGCTCGCCATCGCCTGCGGCAACACCTTCGTCCTCAAGCCGAGCGAGAAGGACCCCTCGGCCGCGCTGCGCCTGGCCGAACTCGCCGCCGAGGCCGGGCTGCCGGACGGCGTGCTGAACGTCGTGCACGGCGACAAGGTCGCCGTCGACCGGCTCCTGGAACACCCGGACGTCGCGGCCGTCTCCTTCGTCGGCTCCACGCCCATCGCCCGCCACATCCACGGCGTGGCCACCTCCCACGGCAAGCGCGTCCAGGCCCTCGGCGGCGCCAAGAACCACATGCTGGTCCTGCCCGACGCCGACCTCGACGCCGCCGCCGACGCGGCCGTCTCCGCCGCCTACGGCTCGGCCGGCGAGCGCTGCATGGCCATCTCGGCGGTCGTCGCGGTGGGCGACACGGGCGACGCGCTCGTCGCGAAGATCCGCGACCGCGCCGAGAAGATCAAGATCGGCCCCGGTGACGACCCCACGTCCGAGATGGGCCCCCTCATCACCAAGGCCCACCGCGACAAGGTCGCCTCCTACGTGCACGGCGCCGCCGCCCAGGGCGCCGAGGTCGTCCTCGACGGCACCGGCTTCACCGTCGAGGGCTACGAGGACGGCCACTGGATCGGCCTGTCCCTCCTGGACAAGGTCTCCACGGACGCGGACGCCTACCGCGACGAGATCTTCGGCCCCGTCCTGTGCGTGCTGCGCGCGGCGACGTACGAGGAGGGCATCGCCCTGATCAATGCCTCGCCGTGGGGCAACGGCACCGCCATCTTCACCCGCGACGGCGGCGCGGCCCGCCGCTTCCAACTGGAGGTCCAGGCGGGCATGGTGGGCGTCAACGTCCCCATCCCGGTGCCGGTCGGCTACCACTCCTTCGGCGGCTGGAAGGACTCGATCTTCGGCGACCACCACATCTACGGCAACGACGGCGTGCACTTCTACACCCGCGGCAAGGTCGTCACCACCCGCTGGCCCAACCCCGAGGACGGCGGCGTCGACCTGGGCTTCCCCAGCCACCGCTGACACGAGCTGACACGGCCTGACCCGGCCTGAGCGGTCTCCCCCACGCGGGGGAGGCCGCTCACGCGCGCGGGGGGTCCGGCGGCCGGACGCGGCCGGTTGACTGGCGGGCATGAGGAAGCACACGCGCACCCGGACGCTCCGCCGTCTCGTCACCCTCGGCCTGCTCGCCGGGCTGCTGGTTCCCACGGCGCGGGCGGGGGCCCTGGAACGCACGCCGGAGACGCCCGACGGTGACATCCGGGCCAGGGTCGAAGCCGTGCCCGGCATGCGGCTGACCGGCGAGAAGCCCGCCGCCCCCGGCTACCGCTACTTCGAGCTGAGCTACCGGCAGCCCGTCGACCACCGCCACCCCGGGCGGGGGACGTTCGAGCAGCGGCTGACCCTGCTGCACAAGTCCGTTCAGCAGCCGATGGTGCTGTACACGACGGGCTACGCGCTGGGCGGAGACCCCGCGTTCCGCTCCGAGCCCACCAGGCTCGTCGACGGCAACCAGATCTCCACCGAGCAGCGGTACTTCGGCACGTCCCGGCCGGAGTCCGGGGCCGTGGACTACACGACGCTGGACATCTGGCAGGCAGCGAGCGACCACCACCGGCTGATCCGGGCGCTCAAGGCGCTGTACGGCGGGCCCTGGATCTCCACCGGCGGCAGCAAGGGCGGTATGACCTCCGTCTACCACCGCCGCTTCTACCCGCGGGACGTGAACGGCACCGTCGCCTACTCCGCCCCGAACAACACCGACGACCGCGACGACACCGCGTACGACGCGCTCGTCGAGCGGCTGGGCACCCCGTCCTGCCGCGCCGCGCTCAAGACGGCACAGCGGGAGGCGCTGGTGCGGCGCACGGAGCTGGCCGGCCGCTACACCGAGTGGGCGGCCAAGGAAGGGCGGACGTTCACCACCGTCGGCGGCGCGGACCGGGCGCTCGAACTCGCCGTGCTGCGTGCCGTGCCGATGTTCTGGCAGTACGGCGACGCCGGGAAGTGCGCGCAGGTCCCGGCGCCCACCGCCTCGACGGACGAGCTGTACGCGTGGCTGGACGCGACGTCCGGTCTCAAGAACTACACCGATCAGGTGCTCGCGCCCCTGACGCCGTACTTCCACCAGTTGGGCACCCAGCTCGGCTACCCGCAGTACCGGACCCCGCACCTGGACGGGCTGCTCCGCCACCCCGGCGTCCAGGACGTTCGCAGCTACGTCTCCCGGGACATTCCGCTGCGCTTCCAGCCGCGCGCGATGGCCGACATCGACCGCTGGGTGCGCCGTCACGGCAGTGAACTGCTCTTCGTCTACGGCGACAACGACCCGGCCACGGCCGAACGCTTCCGGCTCGGCCCCGGCAGCCGTGACGCCTACGTCGAGGCCGCGACGGCCAACCACCGGGCGCGGCTGTCGGACCTGGCGCCCGACGCCCGCGCCCGCGCCGAGGCCGCGCTCGGCCGGTGGGCGGGGCGGTAGCCGGGCGGTACTGGCGCCTTCACCGGTTCGGTTGAACCGGGAGCAGGACCCGCCCTCGGGAGGGTGGTCGAACGGTACGGTCCTGGTATGAGCGGTCGCCGCTTCCCCGTTGCCTCGCTCCTTGCGCGTATCCCCGTCGCGCGAGCGCGCAGAACGCGCGGCGTCGTCGGCAGTGGTCGCTCCGCCGGGTCGGTGCTCCCGGATTCGGTCCTGGTGGCCCTGCGGCGCGAGGGGTTGGACCCGGTCGTCGGCCAGGGCCGGGAGCACGGGGCCGAACCGGTCACCAGGGTGGCCCGATGGTTCGGTGTCAACGCCTGGCTCGTCACCGGCCGCGAAGAGGTCAAGGCGGTACTCGGCGGAGCGGACGCGTTCAGCAGTGACTTCTCCCGGCTGGTGGAGGGCGCGGGCGTCGACGCGGGAAGGCATCCCGGTGGGCTCGGGTTCAGCGACCCGCCGGAGCACACCCGGCTGCGCCGCCTGCTGACACCGGAATTCACGGTTCGGCGGCTCGGCAGGCTCGCCCCCGTGATCGACGAGATCATCGAGGCGCGGCTCGACGCGATGCAGGACGAACCGGGCCCCGTCGACCTGGTGCGGTCCTTCGCACTGCCCGTCCCGGCTCTGACGATCTGCGAACTGCTCGGGGTTCCGCACGCGAGCCGCCCGGAGTTCCAGGAACTGAGCGTGGCCCACTTCGACGCGTCCGGCGGACCGGACGGCTTGCTCGGCGCCACGTCGGCAGCCATGGCACAGCTGACGGAACTGGTGCGGCAACAACGGGCGTCCCCCGGTGACGGGCTGATCGGCATGCTCGTACGCGAGCACGGCGACGAGATCGAGGACAGGGAGCTCGCCGGGCTGGCCGACGGACTGGTCACCGGCGGGCTGGAGACCACGGCGAGCACGCTGGCCCTGGGCTCCCTCGTCCTGCTGAGGAACCCCTCGCTGTGCCGCCTGGTCCGGGCCGGGGAGATCCCCGTCGACGGACTGGTGGAGGAGCTCCTGCGCCACCTCTCGGTCGTCCAGGTGGCGTTCCCGCGGTTCGCCCGGCGGGACATCGTCGTCTCGGGTGTGAGGATGGCCAGGGGAGATCTGGTGCTGTGTTCGCTCAGTGCCGCCAACCGCGCCGGACCCCCGGCCCCCGGCGCGACGGAGTTCGACCCGATGCGGCCGGCCGTCTCCCATCTGGCCTTCGGCCACGGCATCCATCGGTGTATCGGTGCCGAACTGGCGAGGATGCAGCTACGGGCCGCCTGGCCCGCGCTGCTGAGGCGGTTCCCCGCCGCGCGACTGACGATCGGGCCGGACGAGATCGACTTCCGGGAGCTCTCCATCGTCTACGGGGTACGGTCCCTGCCGGTCCTGCTGGCCTGACGGCACGGCACCCGGCGGACGGCGAAGCGCGAAGGCCCCGCGGCCCGGGCCCGCCCTGTCCGTGTGGGTGACCGCGAACCCCCGCGCCCCGGGCAGCCACCAGTTCGCCCGGCCCACGAGCTGCATCACGGCGGGAACGAGCAGCGCGCGGATGACGGTGCAGTCCAGCAGGACGGCCACGGCCAGCCCGGTGCCGACGACCTGAAGGTGCAACAGGTCCGACAGCGCGAGCGAGGCCGTCACGGTCGCGAACACGACGGCCGCCGAGGTGAACAGCCGCCCGCTGTACTGGAGTCCGGTCGCCACGGCTGTCGACGTAGGGGCTCCCCGGCGGTGTTCCTCGACGATGCGCGACAACAGGAACATCTCGTAGTCCATGGAGAGACCGAACGCTACCGAGAACATCAACGGAGCGATCACGTCGGTGACCCCCGCGCCCGCCGGACCGAAGAACGGACCGGCCGTCCACCCTTCCTGGAAGACGGCGACCAGGAGCCCGAACGTGGCCATCAGGCTCAGGGCGTTCAACAGCAACGCCTTGGCCGGGATGAGGAGACTCCGGGTGAACACCAGGAGCAGCACGAAGGTGGCGGAGGCGGCGAAGCCGACGGCGGGGGGCAGACGGCCGGCCAACACGCCCTCGACGTCATCGAGTCGGGCACCGGCCCCTCCCACGAGCACTGGAGCCGGCGCGGGCACCGCACGCAGCCTCGCGGCCAGCCGGCTGCCCTGCGGCGTGAGGCCGTCCTGCGGCCCGGGCCCGGTGGAAGGGCCGGCGGAGCGCACGGGAGAAGGGACGACCGACAGCCGTGTGGCGCCGTCGGCCGTGAACCGTTCCGCCGAACCGGGCGGCAGCGCCGACCTCAGTCCCTGCCGGTAGGAGCCGGTGGCCGTGTCCACCCGCTGTACACCCGGGACGCGGGACAGGCGACGGGCGAACCCGTCGAGCACCTCCGCGGAACGCGTGGCGCGCGGGCCGAGGAGGACGACGGACGGTCTGTCCGACACGGTCGCCGCGAAGGCGGCGCGCACCTCCTGGGACGTCCGGGCGACCGGGGAGGACTGCGGAAGCAGCCGGTCGCCGTACATGCCGAACCTCGTCAGGGCGGCCGGCGCGGCCAGGAGACCGAGCAGGAGCAGCACGCCGACCGCGACCGCCGCCGGTCTCCTCGTCACCCACAGGGCCAGCCGGTACCACGCGCCCGCACCCTCGGCGGAGAGCGTTCTCCCCCGCGGCCGCAGCCGGGCGAAGACGTCCAGGCGGTTCACGCGCTCCCCGAGCAGCACCAGCAGCGCGGGGACCACCAGCAGCACCCCCGCGACGGAGGCGAGCACCACCGCGACACCGCCGTAGGCGATCGACCGGACCAGGGGGAGGGGAAAGACGAGCAGCGTGCACAGGCACACGGCGACGACGGCCCCGGAGAACGTCACGGCGCGCCCGGCCGTCCGGAGCGTCGCCCGCACGGCCGCGCCGGTGGCCTCGCCCCGCGCGAGCTCCTCACGGAAGCGGCTGACCAGGAACAGGCAGTAGTCCACGGCGAGCCCGAAGCCCAGGGCGGTGGTGATGTTGAGAGCGAAGGCCGACACCGTGGTCACCTCGGTCAGCAGGCGCAGGAACGCCGTGGTGCCGACGACCGCGAGTACGCCCACCGCCACGGGGATCAGCGCCGCGACCGCGCTGCCGAACGTCCACAGCAGGACCACCAGCACCAGGGGCATGGCGACGATCTCGGCCAGGCGCAGCCCCCGCTCGCTGAGGCGGTCGCTCTCGGAGAGGACGGCGACCCCGCCGGCCGCGGAGACGCGCAGCGGCCCGGCCCTCCCCGTGTACCGGGCGACGACGTCGTCACCGGCGGCGCGCGCCGCACGTTCGTCCCCGTGGAACCGGACGAGAACCAGGGCGCGGTGCCGGTCGGCCGTCCGCAGCCCGGCCGGGCGCCGGGGCCAGTAACTCCGCACCCAGGCGGTGCGGGGATCGGCCGTGAGCCGGTCGGTGAGCTCACGGCCGGACATGGCGGCCCGCTGTTCGTCGACGGAGCCGGAGGCCGTGGCGAGCAGCACCAAGTGCGGCTCCCCGGCACCGAAGCGGGAGACCAGGACGGCTTCGGCACGGACGGACTCGGCCGAGGAGGGCAGGATGGCTTCGGGGGCCAGCCGAGCGTGGGTCCCGAGCGCGCCGATGGCCGCCACGCAGCCGAACAGGGACACCAGGAGCAGCACGACCCACGCGCCACGCGGGGTGAGCCTCACGCCCCTGTCACCGCATCCGCCTCCGGAGAACCGCCGGTCGCCGCCGCTCTGAGAGCCCCTCGCCACCAGCGGTCTAGCAAACCCGGAGCTCTCCCGGCAACGGCGGCCGGACGGTACCCACGCGCCGGTGGGAGGTCCGCACTCCCCCCGGCGCGTGCCCGACCCGCCGCGCACCTGCCCGGCAGGGAGAACAGGGCGAGGAACTGCCGTACGTCCGGGGTGCCGACGGCAGCGACGCGATACGAGAACGGTCGCCTCCGCGCGCTACGGGAGCGCCGGTGCCGGGCGTGCCCACGTTACGCACAAGGGAGGGGCGCCAGGGGATCAGCGTGCGCCGAAGACCTGGGTCCACTTCGGGCCGCCGGAGTCGGAGGTGACGCCCACGCCGATCTCCTTGAACGCGCAGTTGAGGATGTTCTTCCGGTGGCCGGAGCTGTTCATCCAGGAGTCCATGACGGCCGACGGACCGCTCTGACCGGCGGCGACGTTCTCGCCGTAGGTGCTCCAGCGGTAGCCGGCGGCGGTGATCCGCTCGCCCGGGCCCTGGCCGTCGGGGTTGGTGTGGTCCATGTAGTCGCGGGCGGCCATGTCGTCGGAGTGCCGCTGGGCGGCCGTGGTCAGCTGCGCGTTGCTCGTCAGCGGGGAGCAACCGGCCTTGGCGCGCTCCTCGTTGACCAGGGCCACGACCTGCTGCGCGGTGCTGCCGCCGCCCGTGTTGCCGGTCGCCGGCTTCGGCTTGGGCTTCGGGCGGGCCGGGGCGGTGTCGGGCTTGGGCTTCGACGTCGTGGCACTCGGCTCGGGCGCCGCCGACTTGGCCGAGGCGGAGGCCTTGGGAGAGGGCTTCTTGGACGCCGACGGGCTGTGGGAGGGCGAGGGCTTGGCGGAAGCCGAGGCACCGGTCTCGATCGGCGAGGGGGTGCGGTCCCCGAAGGGCACGGCCTGGCCGGGGGCGCTCGCGGTCGTCGGCTCGGTGTTCTCGGAGGAGTCGGAGAAGAGGTACGAGCCGCCCAGGGCGGCGCCGCCGAGGAGGGCGAGCACCCCGGCCCCGATCCCCGCCCGTACGGCGGTGCGCTTGGGGCGGGCGCGGTGGCTGCGGGGAGCGGAGGACCCGTGGGGGGAGTCGGGTATGGAGGAACGATTCGGCATAGCGGCCTGATTCGGTATCGGGGACGTTTCCGGTGTCGGGGACGCGAAGACGGAGGTGTGGGGGTCGGTGTACGGGGCGGGGTCCGGGGGCGAGGAGAAGGCCGCCGGCTGGGTGTCGAGCACGGCGCCGCCGCCCCACCACCCGAGCAGGGCGCCCGGGACGGGCACCAGGCCGAGGCCGACGAGCAGCCCCTCGGCGGGGACCAGGGATCCCCCGGCGCCGCCGCAGCCCGCGCAGCCGCGCGTGTGCCGGGCGAGGCGCTTGCGCCACAGCGCGGAGGGGGTGCCGTCCCAGGGCGCGACGAGTTCGGCGAGCTCCTGGCAGCGCGGGGTGGCGGCGAGTGCCCGGACGACGCCCCGGGCGACGTCGAGCTGGGCCTTGCAGCGCTGGACGCGCACGGCGGTGTGCTGCGGGGAGAGGCCCAGGGCGGCGGCGACCTCGGCGCGGGTCAGCTCGCCCGCGGCCTCCAGCCACCACAGGGACAGCACGTCCCGGTCCCCGTCGTCCAGCCAGCGGGTGGCCTCCGCGACCTCGCGGCGCTGGCCCGACAGGCCCAGTCGCACGATGGTGAGGTCGACGAAGTCGGCACCGGGGTCCGGCACTTCGCGGCCGACCTCCTGGAGTCCGCCCACGGGGGTCTCCTCGCGTTGTCCGTCCCGCCAGTGGCTGCGTATCTGGTTCATCGTGATCGCGACGAGCCACGACCGGCAGGAGGCCGGATCCCGTAGCCCGTCAAGGCCGTTGATCATGCGGAGCATGGTCTCCTGGACCACGTCGTCGACGTCCGCGTGCCCGTTCAGCGCGCGGCCGACGATGTTGTAGACCAGCGGCAGGTACGCGGCGACGAGTTCGTCCTGCGCGGCGGCGTTCCCGGCGCGCGCCGCCTCGATCACGGCCGCGGTCACGCTGTCACTCTGCACGCCCCGTCCACCTCTTTCCGCACCTGAGTCGATTGCCGTCCCGACACATGGGAGACCCGAAGCCGCTCATCCAATAACAAGAATGTGGAGATCGGTTCGGGCGGAAAGATCGAAACGGCGGGTGCGCGCGGGTGGCGGCGCGCGGGCCGAGGTGGCCGGGGGAGGGTGGGGGTTCGCGGCGAACGTCCAGCTCAGGTCGGGTTTCTGGAAGATCGACGGCGCGCGGGCCCGGGCCCGTCGGCGGGCTCTGGATCAGCCCGCCGCGGGCCCGGTGTGAAGCACCTCACGTGCGTCTCACCTGCACCGGTGTGCCCTATATGCGCGCCTCGTCACGTGCGTTGCGGGGGTGTTCGGCGAACGACGACCGGTCCAGAAACTCCGTCACGATCCCCGGCGTCGCCGTGTCCGCGAACCCCGCCGCCTCCATGGCCGACATGTCCCGGATGCGGTATCCGTCCTCACCGGCCGCGACCCCCGCCGTCACGGTGACCACCCCGGACCGGCGGGAGAACGGCGTGTCCGAGAACGTCCACGCCAGCACCGCGTCCCGGCGCAGCGTCACGGTCTCCCGTCCGAACGTGCCCGACCGCACCACCAGATGGCGGCCCCGCACCGCGTGCCCGAGCGCGCGGTAGGCGTCGCGCGCGAGCGCGCAGGCGACCGGTGCCGCCAGCAGCGCGTAGGCCACCGCGCAGTACAGCAGTACGGGCGTGAGCAGACAGCCCAGCACGGCCAGCGCCACGGTCGGCGGCAGGACGGACCACGTCAGCGCGCGCACGACCCGGCGCCGCAGCGCCGCTCGCGGATGCGGGCGCAGCCCGTCCGTCTCGACCTCCTCGCCCAGCACTCCCGCGCACACCCGCAGCGCCTCGGCGCGGGAGGCGGGCGGCAGGACGGCGCTGCGCTTGCGGTTCTCCTCGCGGTTGCCGAGACCGCCGGCGACCGCCCGTACGCTCGCCCCGCCGCCCGCGCGCAGCAGCAGGGGTTCGCGCAGGGCCACCCCGCGCAGCCTGGCCCGCTCGATGGAGACGGAACGGGTCGTCAGCAGCCCGTGGCGGACGCCGAGGGTCTCCCGGTCGGTCCATTCCAGGCGGTACCGTCCCCAGTTCTCGGCGTAGAGCAGCACCGAGCCGATCACGCCGGTCGCCACCACCGCGAGCAGGGCCGCCGGGACGGTGAGCCACAGCGCACTGTGGCCGAACTCCTCGAACCACCGGCGGACGAAGCCGATCCGCCAGGGCTTGACCCCGATCCCGTCGAGCACCCGCCACACGGCACCCGAGGCGGCGAAGACACCTCCGAAGACCCAGAACGTCAGCGGCGCGTAGCGCAGCCGGCGCAGGTCGGCGGTGGCGAGGACGGGGTCCTGGGCGCTCACGGCCCCGGCGCGGGCCAGCAGTTCGGCCCGCAGCCGCACGGCCTCGGGCCGGGACAGGGCGTCCAGTGACAGCTCGCTGCGGCCGCCCGCCGAACCGGCCGTGCCCGCCCGCAGGACCGTGAGGCCCAGGACGCGCTGCACGGGGTTGGCGGTCAGGTCGACGTTGCGCACACGGTGCAGCGGGACCGACCGCAGCCGCCGGGTGAACAGGCCCGTGCGCACTTCCAGGGAGTCGTCGGTGACGCGGTAGCGGGTGCGCGACCACGTGACGAACCCGGCGGTGGTGATGACGGCGAAGACGACCCCGATGACCCCGAGGGTGAGCCACCCGCGGGGGTCGGGTTCGCCGCCGGTGGCCAGCGCGGTGAGCGCCAGCGAACCCAGCGGGGCGGCCAGCCAGGCGCAGTGCACGAGGAGGGTGCGGGGGTCGAGCGACCGCCAGCCGTCCCCGTCCCGGGCGGTGTCCCGGCCCCTGTCCCGATCGGTGTGCCGCCCGGTCACGCGGCGTCCCCCGGGACGGCGCGGGCGGCGGCGGTGATGCGCTCGGCCAGCAGCCGGGCATCGGCGTCGGACAGGCCCGCGATCTTCACGTCGCCCGCCGTGGAGGCGGTGGTGACGGTGACGGTCGCGAGGCCGAAGTACTGCTGGATCGGGCCGCGCGCGGTGTCGACGGTCTGGACGCGGGACAGCGGGGCTATCCGGCGCTTCTGCCAGAACCACCCGCTCGCGGCGTAGACCGCGGTGTCCCCCAGCTCCCAGGCGTGCACGCGGTACCGCCAGGCCGGCATGGCCAGCGTGTACGCCAGCGCGGGCAGCACGAGGACGACGAGCAGCAGCGGGCCGAGCCAGGGCAGGGCGCCGGGGAAGAAGAGGAGGGACAGCACGCCCAGCGTCAGGGCGGTCAGCAGCAGCGGGCCGCTGACGGTGACGAGCGACTGCACGGTCCACCAGCGCCGGGCGCGGGGATCGACGCTGTTGCGCGGCGGCCGGAGCCTGACGCGCGTGTGGTGCCGGTGTTCGGCCATGACCGCCCCCGTCCCTTTTACAAGTCAATCGTATTGGATCGCCGCGGCCAAGGTATAGCAATACACTTGACCTGTAAAAGCGAGGAAGGGGCGCCACGTGCCCAAGCGGGTGGACCATGAGGAACGCCGTCAGAAGATCGCGGAGGCCCTCTGGCGCATCGCGTGCGAGCGCGGGCTCGACGGGGCGAGCCTGCGCGACGTCGCGGCCGAAGCGGGCATCTCGCTGGGGCAGTTGCAGCACTACTTCTCCAGCAAGGACGACATGCTCGTCTTCGCCCTCGACCACATCAGCGCCCTCGCCGCCCGCCGCATCGGCGAGCGCGTCCACGCCCTGGCCGAGGCCCCGGCCCCGCGCGACATCCTGCGCGAATCAGCGGTGGAGATGCTGCCCCTGGACGACAACAGCCGCACCGGCAACCTCGTCCAGATCGCCTACTTCGTCCGGGCCGTCCACGACGAACGCCTGCGCCGCCACGCCAAGGAGGGCATCCCCGCCCTGCGCGGCCTCTTCGCCCACCAGATCCGGGAGGGCATCACCCGCGGCGAGGTCGCCCCCGGCCGGGCTCCCGACACCGAGGCCATGCTGCTGATCGCGCTGCTCGACGGCCTGACGAGCTACATCCTGCTGGAGGTCGTCTCCGGCGCGGAGGCGCTGCACCTGGTGGACGAGCATCTCGACCGGCTGTTCACGCCCTAGCCGGTCAAGCCGCCCGGCGGGGCTACTTCCGCCGGGCCCGGTTGCGGCCGCCGGGGCCGCGGGAGAGGACGCCCGCGAGTTCGTCGAGGGCGTCCACGAGGAGCTCGGCGGCACGCACCGCCACCCCCTCGTCGCCCACCCGCGCCTGCCACGCGGCGTACGCCTGGAGGGGACCCGACCAGTCCAGCTCCCGCCGCTCCCGGACGGCCGAGACCGCCTCCGGCAGGGCCGCGCGCAGGGCCGCCGCGAAGTCCTCGGCCTCCTTCGACGGGCTGGCGTCCCGGTCCGGGAGGTGCGCCTCCATCAGCATCGCCGTCCGCCCCATCGTGGCCAGCGCCGCCTCCGCGCCCCGCTCCGCGCTGCGCGAGATCCCCCGGTGGCGCACGGGCTCCCGCTGCGCGCGGGCGACCGCGTCGTCCCAGGCCTGGCGTGCGGCCCGGGCGTCCAGCAGCGCCTCGCGCACCCGGCGCGGTTTGCGGTCGGCGGGCCGGGCGAACGCGTCGAGGACCGCGAGGGAGTACCGGCCGTTGGCGGCCAGCCAGTCCGCGAGCCGGTCGCGCAGCTTGGGCGTCTCCCAGGCCGGGAAGAGCGCGTACGCGGCCATCGCGAGCAGCCCGCCCAGCAGGGTCAGGATCACCCGCTCCTCCACGGTCTGCGACCAGCCCTCGCCCGCGATGCCGAGCAGGAAGACGACATACGCGGCGATGCACGCCGAGGCCACGCTGTAACCCGTGCGCATCAGCAGATACATCAGCCCGATGCAGACCACGGCGAGCGCCGCGCACACCCACGGACCGGGGTGGGCCAGGGCCATCACCAGGCCGCCGACGAACACCCCGACCAGCGTCCCGACGAAGCGCGCGACGCCGCGCGAATAGGTCTGGCCGAAGTCCGGCCGCATGACCATCACCGACGTCATCGGCGCCCAGTAACCGTGCCCCAGCGGCAACGCGCTGCCCAGCGCGTACCCGGCCAGCGAGACCGCCGCGACCCGCACCGCGTGCCGCCCGATCGCCGACGACCAGCGCGCCTCCCGCCGCAGCGCCCGCAGCCCCACCGGCACCAGCCGGGGGACGGTGGGCCGCAGCAGATGGCGGTACGGCTCCTTCTCCCGGGAGTTCGTGGAGCCCTTGAGGAGTGAGCCCTTGAGCGATCCCTTGAGTGAGCCCTTGGCCGGCTTCGGCGGGCGGTCCCCGTTGGCGGGCGGGGCCTCCTTGACGGGCTCGTCGGTGGCCTCCACGGCGTCCGCGAGCAGCGCGATCAGCCGCAGCGCCGAGCGGCGGGCGGGCCCGGTCAGCATCGAACCGGACTCGGCCCCTTCCAGGACCGCCATCACCTCCGGCGGCAGCCGCACCGGCCTGCCCCACCGGATCGACCGCGCCACCGCGTCCAGCACCGTCGCGGCGGCGGCCAGCAGATCCCGTACGTGATCCCGCTCCGGCCCCTCGGCGGGCGCCCCCACGACGGGGTCGGCCAGCGAGGCCAGCACCGGCCGCAGCCGCTCGGCGACCCCGCGCGGCCCGCCCAACTGGCGGGGGCGGTTCCGGGCCTGGCGGGGGGTGAGTTCGGCGGCGCTGCGGGCGTCCATCAGCGGCTGCGCGTCGAACCGCGCCACCGGGTCGTGCCGCAGCCGGCGCGCGTAGTCCGCCTCGGCGGCCAGCGCGTCCGCGAGCGCGTCGCGCTGGAGGCCCCAGGGTCTGATGGGGAAGAGGACGATGAGCGCGGCCTGGACCACGCCCGCGCAGACGATGATCCCGGCGTGCAGCAGCGCTCCCGCGACGGACGTGGGCAGCGTGACGGTGATGAGCATGACCGCGACGGTCTGCGTCGCGACCATCCCCGACACCGGCCCGACCGCCCACGCCATCCCCGCGAACAGCGTCCAGACGGCCAGCAGCACCGCGAACGCGAGATGGTCGGCGGCGGCCATGTACCCCAGGAACGTACTGATCGCGAGCCCCGCCGCCACCGCGAGCGCCAGCACGGGCCGTGGCCGCCAGGACCGCTGGAAGGTCACCAGCGCGGAGGCGAACGCCCCGAACGCCGACGACACCGCCAGCGTCGGCGTGGCGAGCCACAGCACGACCCCGATGACGATCGCCACCCCGGCCGCGCCCCGCACCGCGACCAGCGGCTCCAACTTGGTCCGCTCGACCGTCAGCCCGGTGCGGACGGTGTCCTTCAGCGCCTTCGACCAGGTCATGCCCCGAGCTTACGGTCCTGACCGCAGCCAAACGGAATGTGACCGACCGTTTGTTTGCGCTGCCTTACGGGGCCCTCAGGCGAGGCCGGGCAGGGACAGCGGGGCCCGGGCACGCCACTGCTCGACGACGGGCTCCAGCATCGCGCCGAGCTCCGGCATGCGCGGCACGAGCGCCAGGGCACCCACCACCTGGAGCATCCGCGCGCCCTCCATGACGTCCAGGAGGGCCCGGTCCACCCGGGTGCCGCTCGCACGCTCGTAGGCCTCGATCCCGCGCGGGCCGACGAGCGTCAGGTCCCACTCCACGGGCCCGCGCGTGACGTCCTCGAAGTCGTTGAACACATAGCCGTCGGCGGTCCGCAGGACGTTGTAGGACGGCGAGTCACCGTGCAGCGTCTGCACGCGGGCACCGGGGAAGTACGCCGGAAGGTCGCCCACGAGCGCTTCGAGGACCGCGTACTCCCGCTCGGCCCGGTCCAGCTCCGCCGTCGTGAGCGACTGCGGCCGCTTCGCCAGCTCGGCGAGCGCCGGCTTCAGGGCAGGCACCAGGGGCGACAGCGTCGGCAGCGGCTCGCCGGGATACCCGGCCAGCAGACCGTGCAACCGGGCGGCCCAGCCCGTCTGCTCGGCGAAGCGTTCCTCCAGTGTCCGCTCCCCGTCGGCGTCCGCCTCACTGACGAACTCCCAGAACGTCAGCGACCTGCCCTCGAACGCGACGGGTTCACGCGGCACCAGCGGACTGGGCCGCACGACCGGGGCCCCGCTGTCGGCCAGCCACCCCGCCACGGCGAGCTCGTGGCGCTGCTTGGCCGCCTGCTCCGCCACGGACGCGAGCGCGAGCGTCGGGACGCGCACCACCACCGGATCCGGCGCGAGATGAACCAGTACGTTGAAGACGTCGTGCAGCACGCGCGGGTCGTCCGCCCGCAGACCGAGCCGCTTCCCGGCCCGGGTCGCGAGGCCCACGGCCTCCTCGGCACGCTTGCTGAGTGTGTTCGGGTTCGCCATGCAACGATCCTGCCCGCGGGAGCGGCACGGTGTCGACGGGGTTTCCGCAGGCCCGGACCGCCTCGGCGCGGGCGTCCGCGGGTCACCCTGTGGGCGAGGGCCGGCGATCCCGGGAGCGGAAGCGTGCCGGGGCTCTGCTTCGCGCTGTTCGCCGTGCTGGAGCACGTGAACCACTTCCACACCCAGCTCATGTACGACACCGCCGAGGACCGCCGCGCCCTGCGCGAGAACGGTCTGCGCCGCGCGCATCCCGCCCGTGATCTGGACCGCGGTGACGGGCGCCGGAAAAGCCGTTTGGGCGCGCCGACCCCGTAAGGCTAAATTTGCGCGGTTGATTCGACTTTGGCGAGGACAGAACAGATGCGCAAACTCACGTGGGCTGCGGCGACCGCGGTGCTCTCGGTCGGCATGCTCACCGGCTGCTCGTCCGCTGACGGAAAGAGCGGCGACTCCGCCAAGGCCTCGGCCGGCGCGGCGAAGGAAACCGAGAAGGGCACCGGGCAGGACTCCGGGAAGAAGGACGCCGGAAAGACCGTCGGGAAGAAGGACTCGGCCCGGATCGGTACCGCCGGCACGGCCTGCGAGCTCCCGGTGTCGTTCGAGGTGGCGAAGGGGTGGAAGCCCGCGGCGTCGTCCGCCGAGGACGCCAGGATGCTGGCCAAGCTCAACGACCGCACGTCGGTCACGGCTGCCTGCGTGGTCGACGCCAAGCCGGCGGGCCTGCTCGGCAATATGCGGGTGTGGACCGCGGGGCGGACCGACAAGTCGCCGCGCCAGGTCCTGGACGCGTTCATGGCCGAGGAGAAGCGCGTCAGCGAGCAGGAATTCAGCGAGACCAAGGTCGGCGGCCTGACCGCCGCGGAGGTCACGTACAAGGAGTCGAGCCCGCTGCTGGACGAGCCGTCGCCGCAGCGCGCCCTCGCGGTGACGACCCCGAAGGGCACGGTCGTCCTGCACCTCACCGCGTTCGACGGCGGCGAGTACAAGGACATGCTCCCGGCCTACGAACTGGCCAAGAAGACCCTGCTCCCCGCCTCCTGAACCTATCCTCAAAAGCGTCTGACGAGCCGGACGGACGCAAGCTGAGGAGCGTATGTGAAGCGGAAGGCCCCGAGTGCGTTGTGGGGAGTCGGAGCCACCCTCCTGCTCGCCGCCGTCGTGGTCGCGGTGGCCTTCGCGGTCATAGGTGCGTTCGAGGTCGACGAGACGGTGAAGCCGCGTCCCACCCGGGACAGCTACTCCGCCGACGTCGACCTCGACTTCCCCGACCCGCCTCCGCCGCCCGAGGTGTACCGGCCCCCGGGCACCGTGCGGTGACCGCCGACGCGGTCACCCGCGCCGTGCCCCGCCCTTGAGCGTCGCCCGCAGGTACTCCCGGTTCATCGTCGCGATCGACGACAGCGGGATGCCCTTCGGGCAGGCCGTCGCGCATTCGCCGGTGTTCGTGCAGCCGCCGAAGCTCTGGTCGTCCATCGCGCCGACCATGTCCAGCACGCGCGACTCCCGCTCCGGGGCACCCTGCGGGAGCACGTTCAGGTGCACCACCTTCGCCGCCGTGAAGAGCATCGCCGAGCCGTTCGGGCAGGCCGCGACGCACGCGCCGCAGCCGATGCACTCGGCGTGCTCGAAGGCGAGGTCCGCGACGGGCTTCGGGACGGGCGTGGCATGGGCCTCGGGCGCGGCACCGGTGGGGACCGAGACATAGCCGCCGGCACCGATGACGCGGTCGAAGGCCGAGCGGTCGACGACCAGGTCCTTGACCACCGGGAAGGCCGACGCCCGCCACGGTTCGACGTCGACCGTGTCGCCGTCCTGGAAGTGCCGCATGTGGAGCTGGCAGGTGGTGGTCCGCTCGGGACCGTGCGCCTGGCCGTTGATGACCATGCCGCAGGCGCCGCAGATGCCCTCACGGCAGTCGTGGTCGAAGGCGACGGGCTCGTCACCGGAGAGGATCAGCTCCTCGTTGAGGTGGTCGAGCATCTCCAGGAAGGACATGTCCGGGGAGATGCCCGTGACCTCGTAACGGGTCATAACACCGGCGGAGTCGGGTCCGGCCTGGCGCCAGATGCGCAGGGTGAGTTTCATGCGTAACTCCGCTGGATGGGGTGGACGTACTCGAAACGCAGCTCTTCCTTGTGGAGCACGGGCGCGGTGCCCGTGCCCGTGAACTCCCACGCCGCCGCGTAGGCGAACTCCTCGTCCTTGCGCGCCGCCTCGCCCTCCGGCGTCGCGCTCTCCTCACGGAAGTGGCCGCCGCAGGACTCCGTGCGGTGCAGGGCGTCCAGGCACATCAGCTCGGCGAGCTCCAGGTAGTCGACGATCCGGTTCGCCTTCTCCAGCGACTGGTTGAGCTGCTCGCCCGTGCCCGGGACCTTGATCCGCCGCCAGAACTCCTCGCGCAGCGACGGGATGCGGCCCAGCGCCTTGCGCAGTCCGCTGTCGGTGCGGGCCATGCCGCACTCGTCCCACAGGAGCTCGCCCAGCTCGCGGTGGAAGGAGTCGGGGGTGCGGTCGCCGTCGTTCTCCAGCAGGCGCCGCAGCCGGGTGGTGACGTCGGTGACGGCTTCGGTGACCGCCGGGTGCCCGGGGTCGACCGGCTCGTGCGGGTGGCGGGCGAGGTAGTCGTTGATGGTGGCGGGCAGGACGAAGTAGCCGTCGGCCAGGCCCTGCATGAGGGCCGAGGCGCCGAGCCGGTTGGCGCCGTGGTCGGAGAAGTTGGCCTCGCCGATCGCGAAGAGACCGGGGACGGTGCTCTGGAGGTCGTAGTCGACCCAGAGGCCGCCCATCGTGTAGTGGATCGCCGGATAGATGCGCATCGGCACCTCGTACGGGTTCTCGGCGGTGATCCGCTCGTACATCTCGAAGAGGTTGCCGTACTTCTCCTCGACGGCCTTGCGGCCCATCCGGGCGATCGCGTCGGCGAAGTCGAGGTAGACGCCCTGCCCGCCCGGACCCACGCCACGGCCCTCGTCGCAGACGTTCTTCGCGGCGCGGGAGGCGATGTCGCGCGGGACGAGATTGCCGAAGGCGGGGTAGATCCGCTCCAGGTAGTAGTCGCGCTCGTCCTCGGGGATCCGCGCGGCGGGCCGGGTGTCGCCCTTCGCCTTCGGCACCCAGATGCGGCCGTCGTTGCGCAGCGACTCGCTCATCAGCGTCAGCTTGGACTGGTGGTCACCGGAGCGCGGGATGCAGGTGGGGTGGATCTGGGTGAAGCAGGGGTTGGCGAAGTACGCGCCGCGCCGGTGGGCCCGCCAGGCGGCCGTGGCGTTGGAGTTCTTGGCGTTGGTGGAGAGGTAGAAGACGTTGCCGTAACCGCCGGAGGCCAGCACCACGGCGTCCGCGAAGTAGCTGGAGACCTCGCCCGTGACCAGGTCCCGGGCGACGATGCCGCGTGCCCGGCCGTCGATGACGATCAGGTCGAGCATCTCGGTGCGCGGGTGCATCTCGACGCCGCCCGCCGCGATCTGCCGGGTGAGCGCCTGGTACGCGCCGAGCAGCAGTTGCTGCCCGGTCTGGCCACGGGCGTAGAAGGTGCGGGAGACCTGGACGCCGCCGAAGGAGCGGGTGTCCAGCAGCCCGCCGTACTCGCGGGCGAAGGGCACGCCCTGGGCCACGCACTGGTCGATGATCTCGACGGAGACCTGGGCGAGGCGGTGCACATTGGACTCGCGGGCGCGGAAGTCGCCGCCCTTGACGGTGTCGTAGAAGAGCCGGTGGATGGAGTCGCCGTCGTTGCGGTAGTTCTTGGCGGCGTTGATGCCGCCCTGGGCGGCGATGGAGTGGGCGCGGCGCGGCGAGTCCTGGTAGCAGAACTGCACCACGCGATAGCCCTGTTCGGCCAGTGTGGCCCCCGCCGCGCCGCCCGCGAGACCGGTGCCGACGACGATCACGGTGTGCTTGCGCCGGTTGGCGGGGTTGACGAGCCTGGCGTCGAAGCGGCGGCGGTCCCAGCGCTCGGCTATCGGGCCCTCGGGGGCCTTGGTGTCGGTGACGGGCGCGCCGACACCGTAGTCCAGGTATTCGGACATCTCAGCTCACGACTCCCGTCAGGACGCCCACGGGCGGGGCGAGGAAACCACAGGTCAGCAGGGCTGCCAGGGCGTTGGCCAGGAACTTCAGCGCGCGGTCGCGGCGCGGCGAGCCGGCGCCGAGGGTCTGCGCGGCGCTCCAGAAGCCGTGCCGGATGTGCAGACCGAGGGCGAGCACGGCGACGATGTAGAAGGCCGTGACGGCCGGCCGGTCGAAGGACGCGACGAGGTTCTCGTACGGGCGGCCCTGCTGGGCGTTGGGGTTCACGGTGAGGGTGGTGAGGTCGAGGATGTGCCAGACGATGAACAGGGCGAGGATCACCCCGCCCCAGCGCATCGTGCGGGTCGCGTAGCTCGCGCGCCGCGGCGTGTGCCGGTACTTCACCGGGCGGGCGGCGCGGTCGCGGCGGCTGAGCTGGTACGCGGCCACGCCGTGCAGGACGACGGAGACGCTGAGCGCCACCCGCGCCGCCCACAGGAACCACTCCCGGTGCAGGAACGGTTCGCCGACGGTGCGGATCCAGTGCCCGTAGTGGTTGAACTCCCCGGCCCCGAAGAAGACCTTCAGATTGCCCATCATGTGGGCGACCAGGTACGCCAGCATGATCAAACCGGTGACGGCCATGACCGCCTTCTTGCCGACGGTCGAGTGCCACACGGTGCCGATGAGGGACGGAGGCCGCTCCGTCCGGGTCGCCAGTGCCATGGGTCCGACGCTAGGCAGCCGCTCTCCATCCGTCCAAGACATGGTGGACCTGGTTTCCATAGGCAGTGCCTATCTATGCTGGACGCGTGCAACTCCAGCAGCTCCGCTACTTCGCCACGGTCGCCGAGGTCCGGCACTTCACCCGGGCCGCGGAGGCGCTGCACGTCGCCCAGCCGTCGCTCTCCCAGCAGATCCGCGCCCTGGAACGGGAGCTGGGCGCCGAGCTCTTCCACCGCGCCCGGGGCAACATCACGCTCACCGACGCGGGCGAGGCACTGCTGCCGCTCGCCCGGCGGATCCTCGCCGACACCGAGACCGCGCACCGCGAGGTCCAGGAGGTCGCCCGGCTGCGCCGGGGCCGGGTCCGCCTCGGCGCGCCGCCCAGCCTGTGCGCGAGCCTGGTGCCGGACGTGCTGCGCACGTACCACGCCCGCTACCCCGGCATCGAGCTCCTCATCGACGAGGGCGGCTCGCGGGACCTCGTCCGCACCCTCGCCGCCGGCGGACTCGACCTGGCCCTGATCATCACCCCGCTGGCCGTGGGCGCCCCGGCCCTCGCGACCACCGAACTCCTCCACGAGGACCTGGTCGCCGTCTCCGACCCCGCCTCACCCGCCCCGACCCGGCGCCGGGCGCTGAAGGTGGCGGACCTGCGGGAACTGCCGATGGTGATGTTCCGCCGCGGCTACGACCTGCGGGAGATCACCACGGCTGCCTGCCGCGCGGCCGGCTTCGACCCCTCGTTCACCGTCGAGGGCGGCGAGATGGACGCGGTCCTCGGCTTCGTCCGCGCGGGCCTCGGCCTCGCCGTCGTCCCCGGCATGGTCGCGGCCCGCTCGGGCCTGCGCGTCACCCCCTTCGACGACCCCCGCATGCGCCGCACGATCGCCATCGCCCACCGCAAGGACGCGACCCCGCCCCGCGCGGCACGCGAGCTGCGGCGGGTGCTGCTGGAGCACCTGGCGGCGGAGCCGGAGGGGTGACGAGCGGGGCGGTCTCAGCCCGCCCCCACCAGCGCCGCCCCCGCGCAGGCCGCGCCCAGGCCGCAGGCCACGCTCGCGGCGACGTTCGCCACCGCGTACGCGCGCCTTCCCTCCTCCGCCAGCCGCAAGGTCTCGTAACTGAACGTCGAGTACGTCGTGAGCGCCCCGCACAGTCCCGTGCCCAGGGCCAGGTGGACCTCGGCCGTCGCGCCGGTGAGGAGGCCGAGGACGAGGGAGCCGGTGACGTTGACCGTGAACGTGCCCCAGGGGAAGGCGGAGGCGTGGCGGGACTGGACGGCGCGGTCGGTGAGATAGCGCAGGGGAGCGCCCACCATCGCACCGGTGATGACGAACAGCCAGGTCACGCCGCGGCCTCCCGGCGCGTCACGCGGTCGAACAGACGGCGGGTCGCGGTGGCCGTCGCCCACACCGCCGCCAGCGCCGCGAGCGGGGTGGCCGCCGCATAGGCCAGGGCGGTCGCCGTACGGCCGTCCGCCAGCAGCTGCCGGATGTCCACCGCATACGTGGAGAACGTGGTGAAACCGCCCAGGATCCCCGTGGCGAGGAAGGGCCGCAGCAGCGGGTGGGGCACGGCGAGCCGGGACACCACGGTCAGGACGACGCCGATCAGCGCGCAGCCGACGAGGTTGATCCCGAACGTCGTCCACGGGAAGGCGCCGCTCGCCGTCGGCCACAGCAGCCCCGCGCCGTAGCGCGCGGCGGCGCCCAGTCCGCCGCCCACCGACACCGCGCAGAGCACCGGCCAGTGGTCACGGACCGTGCCGCGCACGTCCTCGGCTTCGACGTCGGGGTCGATCGGCTCGATCGTTCCCGCTGGTCCGGGCCGGTCCACGGCCGCCGCCTCCTCCTGCGCATCCCCTGACAAAGACGGCCCCAGGCTACCGCCGCACCGTGGCGGAACCGATCGCCGCCAGATAGGCGTCGGCGCGGTCGGGGTCCGTCAGCCACTCCTGGAAACCGGCCGGATCCGCGTAGCCGTTCACGTACCGGTGGGCGACCTCCGGATGGCCGGCCGCCGCCGTCAGCACGCGGCGCACGTGCTCGGGCCGTGGACCCAGCATGAGGTTGGTGAAGGCGGTGACGTGCCGCGCGTGCTCCCAGAACGCCGCGAACGTCCCGCTCATCCAGGCCCGGTCGAAGGGCTCCTCGCCCCGGTCCGTGACCGAGCGGAGGTAGCCCGCCGCGCAGCGGGCCGCGCTGTTCGAGCCCTGCCCGGTGACCGGGTCGTTGAGGACCACCGCGTCCGCCATGCCGAGCACGTGCCGGCCCGGGGCGACCTCGGCGACCGGCCGGCGGACCGTCGGGGTGACCGCGCCGAAGAGCGCCGCGCCCGCGTCCGTCGGCTCGGCCTTCGCGCACAGCTCGTACTCCCAGGGCGCGTACCGCCGGAGCAGCTCCAGCGACCGCTTCAGCGTCGCCTCCGGGTCCGGGCGGTCCTGCCAGCAGTCCAGCGGACCGCCGGGGCGCCCCTCCCAGAACAGGATGTGGCACGGGCCCTCGGCGACCAGGGCGGGCAGCACGAAGAACTCGCCCGCGTCCCCGGCGGAGTACAGCCGCCCGTGCGGGCCGGGCAGCTCCGGGCCGCGCCCGACGCCGTGCAGATAGACGCAGGCCAGGGCGCGCTGGGGGCGGTCGTAGGGGCTGTGGCGGTCGTCGCGCGCGAAGGTCTCGGCGAGGGCGCCGCGACCGGAGGCGACCACCGTCAGATCGTGGGCCGAGGCGAGGTCCGCGAGGTCCGCCGGGGTGACGGCCCGGTACTCCACCCGGCCGCCGCGCTCCTCGAACAGCTCCAGCCAGCGGGCCGTCTTGAGCCGCTGGTCGACGGACCGGGCGGGCGTGTCGAGGCGGGCGGCCAGGGAGCGGATCCGCGCGCCCGGCGGGTCGATCGAGGCCATCGACATGCCCTCCACGGGCGGGGCCGCGTCGTCCCACAGATTCAGACCCGCCGCCCGCTCCAGGGCGAGCGCGGGGCCGAACATCAGCTGCGTGGACATGACCCGCCCGGCCCGGATCCGCTCCGGCGTCCGGTCCGTGACCACGGTCACTTCGTACGCCCCCTCGGCCCGCAGTCCCAGGGCCAGTTGCAGCCCCGCCTGCCCCGCTCCGACGATCGCGATCCTGCGCATCGCTGCCTCCGTTGCCGGTTCTGCCGCTGGTCCTGCCGCCCGGTCCTGCCGCCGGTTCTGCCGCTGGTCGGGTGCCCGTCAGAGGTCCCCGCGCGGGCCCGTGGGGCCACGCCCGCACCCCGTTGTAGCGGGGCCCGGCGCGCGCTGTACAGATGGCGCGCCCCCGTCCGCCGCCGTCACGACACGCGGTGTGTCCCCGCTGCGGTCACCCGTCCGCGCGCCGTACGAAACCTTTGCGAGGTTTGGGCGTTTATCCGGCTCCCGACCGTCACCGGCCGGGAGCTCCTCCCCGTACGACGAAGCAAAGGTGTCTCCCCATGTCACGTATCACCAAGGCAGCAGTCCTGACCGCCACCATGGGCGCCGCTCTCGCCGGCTTCAGCGGCGGCGCCGTCGCCGACTCGGGCGCCAAGGGTGTCGCCGCCGGGTCCCCGGGCATCGTCTCGGGCAACGTCATCCAGGTGCCCATCCACGTGCCGATCAACCTCTGCGGCAACACCATCGACATCATCGCGCTGCTGAACTCGACGAACGGCAACACCTGCGTCAACGCCTGATCCCTCAGGCGGGCCGGGAGCGATCCCGGCGGTTCCGGGCGGGGCCCGCTCTCTTCGATTCCCTTCCGCCCCGGCCCTGGAACGCCTCGTGTGGC
Source organism: Streptomyces syringium (assembly GCF_017876625.1). NCBI lineage: Bacteria > Bacillati > Actinomycetota > Actinomycetes > Kitasatosporales > Streptomycetaceae > Streptomyces > Streptomyces syringium. The sequence goes on along the minus strand of NZ_JAGIOH010000001.1, from coordinate 2,730,905 downwards.
GCCCCCGACCTCGTCGGCGGGCGCCACACGCATGTGCGCGTCCGCCCGCCCCGGCCGACCGCATTAGCATGCGCACGTCACGGAGCGCTTCTCCCGGAGCGTCCCCCTCCCTCGACGGAAGCAACACATGCGCATCAAGCGGATATTCGCCGCGACCGCCGCCCTCACCGCCCTCGTCACCACCGCCGCCTGCGACGGCGGCGGCAAGGACGACGGCCGCGCGGCCCCGGCCTCGACGAACAGCACCGGCTCCGCCGGGCCCGACACCGGACCGCCGTCCGCCGGCTCGCTGGCCGAGGCGCAGCAGTACGTCCAGCGCCATACCTCCTGCGAGCAGCTGAGCACGGATCCCGCGGACAAGCGCATGCCTTCCCAGGACCCGGCGAAGCCCGGGACCTGGTCCGTGACCGAGCGGGGCGTGTGCAGCGACCAGCGCGAGAGGGGCCAGATCGTCCTCTACCGCACCTCCGACATGAAGGAGTTCCAGGCGGGCTACAAGAAGCACGTCTCGGACGCCATCGACGGCGGGAAGGGCGACTACGGGCTCTTCAGCCGTGTCTTCGTCGGCAAGGACTTCGCCGTCGTCCCGAGAAGGACCGAGACGGCGATGGCGCTCGCCAAGTCCGGGCTGCGCATCCTCACCTGCAACCCCACCTTCGGTGTTCCCAAGGGATACAAGAGGGAGAAGGCGCTGGTCGAGCACTGCGTCCTCAGCGACTTCGTCAACAGCCAGGACGGCAAGGGCAGTGTGAACCACCAGAGTCCGGAGGAGGAGGGCCGGGAACGCGGGGAGAGCGCCCGGCCCAAGGAAGGGCGCAAGCCCGAGAACAGCCTCGGCCTCGCCGAAGCCGGCAGCCTCACCGAGCTCAAGAAGCTCGTCACCAGCGAACTCGGCTGCGAGCAGTTCTCCACCGACCCCGAGACCGTGGCTGTCTCCTCTATCGACTACCTGCCCGCCATCGAGGGCGACCACAAGATGTGGGGCGTCGGCGAGCGCGGCATGTGCGGCTACCCGGGCGGCGAGCGCCGGGCCCACGACCTGTCCTGGCTCGACAAGGTCGACGACATGATCACCTTCCAGACCAAGGCCAAGGCCGCCCAGCTGAAGGAGCTCCGGGAGAACGGCGGCCGGTACAGGGCCACCCGGAGCATGGTGCTCGTCGGGAAGAACGTCGCGGTCGAGACCAACAGCGCCTCGGCCCGGCACGGTCTGTACCAGGCGCAGTTCCTCCATCTGAACTGCCGGGAGGGCTTCACCGCCCCCGAGGGCTACCGCTTCGAGAAGGCCCTGGTCAACGGCTGCGTCCTGACCAACTACGAAGGCAGCTGAGCTGCCTTCAACGCTGCCAGCTGTGCGGGGCGCGGAAGCCCTGCGTACGCTCCAGCCGCCGCCACCGCGCCGAGGAGGCGTGCTGCCCGCCGCCCCGGCCCCGCCCGCCGCTCCCGGCGGCGGCGCGGGCCAGCAGCACCGCTGTGAGAGCGGCGACCTCCTCCTCGCTCGCCCGGCCCCGCTCGACACGGACGAGGTAATCACTGCTCATCGCTGCCCCCACCCCTCACTCGGCGGGCCCCGCGGAACCGCGGGCCCGTCCGGCGCCTCGGGCCCCATCATGTGCGCGCGGCCATGGGAGACCGCTCGAGCCCCGATGGAGCCGCCGACGGTCGGCGGAAGCGGCGCAGGTAGCGGAAGCGGCGGAACCGGCGGAATGAGTCGCGCGAATCGACCGGCGTGCGGGCCGTGCGCCACCCCATGGGCCACGGCCGTCACAGGCCTTCCCGGCGCTTACGCCGCCACTACGCCGTTCTCGCTAAAGTGCCCCTGACCTGCGAAAAAGCCCTCCAGGACGGAGGGCTGGGCCAGTACGGGAAGAGCGCCCCCGGCAGGACTCGAACCTGCGGCCAAGCGCTTAGAAGGCGCCTGCTCTATCCACTGAGCTACGGGGGCCGGTGTGTGCGGCGGTCGCGGACGGCTGAAGCCCCGGGCTCGGTGGTGCCGTGACCTTGCCGGGGACAAGGATAGGGCTCCGCGTACCTCGTCCCGGTTGCTTCACCTCCGTGACACGATGTGGAGGTTCGGTGAAGCGGTCCTGATAATCGCAGGCAGGTGCGAATTTTGCATCGCTTTTGACGCCTCACGCGCCGGGTGTTGTGTACTCGTTATGCCTGGGCCTCATTCGCCACGCCTCGCGCGCCATGGGCTATACGCTTCAAAAACACAACAGAATTGGGCATTCTGCACGTGTGGCGACCTTGGACGTACGGCCCCGACTGCTCGACGCGCTGTCCGCACTGCGTGACCGTGTCGACGCCGCACGCTTCCCGCTCCCCCTTCCCGGCGCCGCCCGCGCCCGTCGAAACCGTGCCGAACTCCTGGCGCAGCTCGACGACTACCTCGTGCCCCGCCTGTGCGCCCCCGAAGCGCCCTTGCTCGCCGTTGTCGGGGGATCCACCGGGGCCGGCAAGTCCACGCTGGTCAACTCCCTGGTGGGCCGTCGGGTCACTGAGGCCGGGGTCCTGCGGCCGACAACCCGCACGCCAGTTCTCGTCTGCCACCCCGACGACCACCACTGGTTCGCCGGGCCGCGGATCCTGCCGGAGCTGCGCCGGGTGTGGGTGCCGGCCCAGGACACCATGGTCCGGGAAGCGTTCAGCGTGTTCGAGGGGGACGGCCCGGCCGGGCTCCAGGAGGAGGCGGACGACCTCGGTGGCGGGGCCGACGAACCCGCCGCCCTGCGGATCGAGACCGACCGGTCCCTGCCGCGCGGCCTCGCCCTCCTCGACGCCCCCGACATCGACTCCCTCGTCACCCGCAATCGTGAACTCGCCGCCGAGCTGATCTGCGCCGCCGACATCTGGGTACTCGTCACCACCGCCACCCGGTACGCCGATGCGGTGCCCTGGCACCTGCTGCGGACCGCCAAGGAGTACGACGTCACCCTCGTCACCGTGCTGGACCGGGTGCCGCACCAGGTGTCCGTCGAGGTGTCCCGGCAGTACGGGGCCCTGCTGGAGGCCGCCGGGCTCGGGGACGTACCCCGCTTCACCATCCCGGAGCTCCCCGAGTCCGCCGGCGGGGGCAGCGGACTGCTGCCCGCCACCGCCGTCGCGGGGCTGCACGCCTGGCTCGCCCAGCGGGCCCAGGACCCCGCGGCCCGCACCGTCGCCACCGCCCGCACCGTCCGCGGCGTGCTCGCGTCGCTCCAGTCACGGCTGCCCGGTCTCGCCGGGGCCTCGGCCGTCCAGCACGCCGCGGCCGTGCGACTGCTCCAGCGGGTGGAGGACGCGTACGGGCGGGCCGTCGAGCGCGTACGGCGGGAGACCGCCGCCGGCGAAGCACTCGCGGGCGACGCCCTCACCCACTGGCGCGGCCAGCCGCTCGACAGCACCCCGGACGAACTGCTCACCGCCCTCACCGGCTCCCTCACCGCCCTTCTGTGCTGCGCGGCCGACGCCGCCGACGAGGACATCGCCACGGCCTGCGGTGCCGACCCCGCCGCCGCGGCCGCCCTCACCCCCCGCGACCCGGACGGCGCCGCCGGCCGGATCGGCGTGGCCGCCCGCCGCTGGCGGCGCTGCCTGGAGGAGATCGCGGAGGAGGAGGTACGGGCCCTGGAGCGCGCCGCGTCCGTCGACACCGAGCGCGTCGCCGCCCTCCTCGCCGCGGGCCTGCTGGGCGGCCGTCGTGCCCGTACGGCCGGGGAGACGCTCGCCGAGACGCTCGGGGCGCAGGGCGCGCTGCGACTGCGCGACCGGGGCGGGCAGTTGCTGGCCGAATGCCTGCAGCAGGTGCTCCACGCCGAGCGGGACCGGCGGACCGCCCCCCTCGACGCCCTCGACGTGACCCCCGACTCCCAGGTCGAGCTCATCGCCGCGCTGTCCGTACTGCAGAAGGAAAGGTGACGGCCGTGCACTCCGCCGACAGCCGCGACGAACCCGAAGGCCGCACCGGACGACGACACGAGCGGGCGGAGCGACAGTTTCCCGACCGCACGCCCCAAACCTGGGACGACGGGCTGATCGCACGCCGTGCGCAGCCGGAACGCTCCCGGCGGGGCGGCCGCGACGGCACCCCCGGGCGGGAGCACGACCGGCCGGCCGCCCGGCCCCCGGTCGCGCCCCCGCCCCGGGTCGCGACGCCGACCGGCAACGCCCTGCGGCCCCGCCTGGACGCGCTGCGGGAGCTGGTCGGGCTGTCGCGGGCGCGGCTGGACCGGCGGACGCTGGCCGAGGCCGGGCGGGTGCTGGAGGAGGCCGAGGCGCGGCAGCGGCACTCGCTCGACCTGACGGTGGTGGCGCTCGCCGGGGCGACCGGCAGCGGCAAATCGACGCTGTTCAACACGCTCGCCCGGGCGCCGCTCTCGGAGGCCGGGGTGCGTCGGCCGACCACCGCCGCACCGGTCGCCTGCACCTGGACGGACCGCGCGGACGGCCTGCTCGACCGGCTCGGCATCCCCGCGAAGGCGCGTCGGCTGCCGTCCCGCCCGTACGACCGGGGGCTGAGCGGGCTCGTCCTGCTCGACCTGCCCGACCACGACTCGGCGGCGCCCGGCCACCGGGAACAGGTGGACCGGTTGCTGGGGCTGGTGGACGCGGTGATCTGGGTGGTGGACCCGGAGAAGTACGCGGACGCGGTGCTGCACGAGCGCTATCTGCGGCCGCTGGCGGGCTATGCCGAGGTCACCTTCGTCGTGCTCAACCAGGTGGACCGGCTGTCCGGCGACGCCGCCGACCAGGTGCTGGACGATCTGCGGCGGCTGCTGGACGAGGACGGCCTCGCGCTCGGCGAGCACGGTGAGCCGGGGGCGGTGGTGCTCGCCCTCTCGGCCCTGACGGGGGAGGGCGTCGGCGAACTGCGGCAGTTGCTGGGACAGTTCACGGCGGAGCGCAGCGCGGCGGAGCTGCGTCTGGCCGCCGACGTGGACGGCGCGTCGGCGCGGCTGCGCCCCGCGTACATGGCCGAGGGGCGGCCGGGGCTCACGGAACGGGCGCGGCAGGAGTTCGAGGACCGGCTGGCGGAGGCGGTGGGCGCCCAGGCGGCCGGGCTGGCGGCGGAGCGGGCCTGGCTGCGGGACGCGGAGCGCGCGTGCGGGACGGCGTGGGCGCCGGTGCGACGCTGGTACGAGCGCAAGCGGCCGGCGGCCAAGGGCGGCGCCGGACGGGGCGCGGAGACGGGCCTGACCGGCGTGACCGGGGCGGCCGGCGCGGGGAGCGGTGGCGGCCGGGTGCCGCGCGCCGCGCGGGCCGAGGCCGTGGCGAAAGCGGCCGGCGCGGGGCGGCGAGGCGCCGCCGCCGGGGCGGAAGGTAAGGCTCCGGTCGCTGGGCCGGCCTCGGGTGCCGGTCGGCTCCCTGACTCCGTGTCAGGTTCCGCTTCACGTTCCGTTTCGTTCCCCGGCCCGGATTCTGGTGCGGGCGCCGATGCGAGTCCTGCTTCGCGTGCTGATGCGGGTCTCGTCCCGGGAGCTGCCGCAGGCCGCACGCGGCGCGCCGGGGCCGAAGAGTCCGCGACCGGTGTCCCGGGCGGTGCCCCGGCAGGCACTTCCGGCGTCCCCGGCATCCCCGCCTCGTCCCGCCGCACGGCCTCCCGGCCGCTCGTCGAGCAGGCGGTGCGCACCCTCGCGTACGAGGCCTCCGTCGGGCTGCCCGGCCCCTGGGCGCAGGCCGTGCGCGAGGCGGCGGGGCGCGGGACCGAGCAGGTGGCCCAGGCGCTGGACGAGGCGGCATCGGCGGCGGCCACCGCGACCCGGCCACCGCGGCCCCGGTGGTGGGCGGTGGTGGCGGTCGTGCAGGTCGCGCTGCTGGTCGTGCAACTGGCGGGCATGGCGTGGCTGACGGGGGCGGTCACGGGAGTCTTCGGCGGGGAGTGGTGGGCGCCGGGGCTGCTGATCACCGCCGGCGGCGTGGGCGGCCCGATCCTCGCGTGGGGCTGCCGGCTGGCGGCCCGCGGCCCGGCCCGCGGGCACGGGGCGGAGACGGAACGCCGACTGCGGGGCGCCGCCGCGGGCTGCGGTCGGGCGCGGGTGCTGGAACCGGTGGTCGCCGAGCTGCTGCGGTACCGGGAGGTGCGGACGCAGTTCGTGATCGTGGCGGGAGAGGCACAGACGTAGGCGGGGCGGGGGTCACGCCCCCGCCCGTCACCCCTGTGGGGCGTCACCCCTGTGGGGGACGGCTTTTTCCCCAATGGGCCGGTCGTCCACAGGCCCCGGCGGGCCCCGCCGATTCGGGGCAGCATGAGGTCACCGGTAAGGACGGGGCAGTCGAACCATTCGGGGGGCGGTCGGTATGAACGAGACGCTGGTGACGGTCGTGGGGAACGTCGCGACACAACCGGACTTCAGGGAGTCGGCGAACGGGGCGGCGGTGTCGCGGTTCCGGCTCGCGGCCACGGTGCGCCGTTGGGACCGGGGGCGCGAGGAATGGACCGACGCGTACACGAGCTTTTACACCGTGTGGGCATGGCGGGCCCTGGCCGCGAATGTGGTCGCCTCGGTGACCATCGGCGAACCCCTCATCGTGCAGGGGCGGTTGAGAATCCAGGAGCAGGAGCGCGAGGGGAAACGGTGGCTGTCGGCGGACATTGACGCCACGTCGATCGGGCACGACCTCGCGCGCGGCACATCGGCCTTCCGGCGGGTATCGCCCGCCCGGCCGCTGCCGCTCGAACCCGTGCGGATGACCGGGGTGGTGAGCCCGGTCGGCGCCGGAGAAGCGCCCGCCGCACGAGAGCCTGCGGGAGAGCCCGCCCGGGAGCCCGCGGGAGCGGCGACTGCCTTGTGAAATGAGGGGTTTGTCCCGGTGATTTATCGATAATGCCAGGATGAATGCGCCTTCCCGGTAACGATTCCGATTCGGATCGGTTGAGCGCACGCATGGGTGGGCATCGGGCCGCGGCCGCTCCTTAGGATCCCGTTCGTATCAACAAGGGCTTCTGAGTTTTGAGTTCGCCGGCGAGCCGCACCGATCGGGGTCGATCCACGCTTGCCTGAAAGGAAATCGATGATTTCTGTAACGAGGCGCGGAGCTGCCCGCCTTACCGCGGTGGCCCTGGCCTCCACCCTGGTGGTGACGGGTGCGATAGCCGCCGCGATCCCCGCCGCGGCGGACGAGGCGCCACAGCACGCGGGCGGCGTCAGCGCCTCGCTCGGCCGGATCACGGCCGGCTCCGAAGCCGTCGTGCGCGACGCGCGCAAGACCGGGAGCGTCCAGGCCGGCCTGTTCGAGATGAAGGTCGACGGCGGCGGCACACTGCAGACGTACTGCGTCGACATCCGCACCAACACGGTGGAGGGCGCGAGGTACAAGGAGACCGGCTGGAGCGAGTCGTCCCTGCACGGCAACAAGGACGCGGGCAGGATCCGCTGGATCCTCCAGCACTCCTACCCCCAGGTGAACGACCTGGCCGCGCTCGCCAAGGACGCCGGATCCGGCCCCCTCGACGCGAACACCGCCGCGGCGGGCACCCAGGTCGCGATCTGGCGCTACTCGGACCACATCAAGGTCGACGCCAAGAACCCCGCGGCCCAGAAGCTCGCCGACTACCTCCACAAGAGCGCCGAGGACGTCGAGGAGCCCAAGGCGTCCCTCACGCTCTCCCCGCCGGCCGTCTCCGGGAAGTCCGGGCAGCAGCTCGGTCCCGTCACCGTCCGCACCAACGCGGGCAGCGTCTCCGTGGCGCTCGCCGGTGACGCCGCGGGCAAGGGCGTGAAGATCGTGGACAAGGACGGGAAGCCCGTCACCACCACCCGCAACGGCGGCCGGCTCTTCTTCGACGTGCCCTCCGGCGCGGCCGACGGCACCATCTCCCTCAAGGCCACGGCCGCCACCAAGGTCCCGGTCGGCCGCGCCTTCATCGGAGACCACACCAAGACCCAGACACAGATCCTGGCCGGTTCCAGCGAGAGCACCGTCTCCGCCACCGCCACCGCGAACTGGGCGGAGAAGGGCGCCATACCCGCACTGTCGGCCAGGAAGAGCTGCGCCAAGGGCGGCGTGGAGATCACCGCGGTCAACAAGGGCGACCAGGCGTTCACCTTCGAGCTCGAGGGCAGGAAGCACACCGTCAAGCCCGGCGGCTCCGGGACCACGCTCGTGAAGGTGGCCGAGGACCAGGCCTACAAGTTCACGATCAAGGGGACGAACGGCTTCTCCAGGACCTTCGCCGGGATCATGGACTGCGAGACCGCGCAGAACACCCAGGTCTCCCGCATCGGCACCCACGGTGCCCCGGGCGCCGCCGCTCCCTCCCCCCGCCCGAGCAGGACCCCGGCAGGCACCACCGGCGGCTCCCACGGCTCCGCCGGCCACGGCACCACCACGGGGGACCTGGCGAGCACCGGCGGCAGCACCGCCACCCCGAAGATCGCGGGCGTGGCGATCGCCCTGATCGTGGCCGGCAGCGGCGCGGTCTACCTCCTCCGCAGGAACAGGCCGACGGGTCAGTGACGCGCGGCGAGAGCCCCGGCGGGAGCCGGGGCCACGGCCCGGGGCAGGGCCGGGCGTGAGCGGGTCCGCGGTCCCGGCGGGCCCCGCCGTGCCGGGGCCGCGCCCGCAACCCGTTTCCGCCCAGGGCGCCCGGTGCGGCAAGATGGTGTGTATCTGCCCACTCATCGATTGCCGGACGGTTTCTCTTGGCTGAGTACATCTACACCATGCGCAAGACGCGCAAGGCGCACGGCGACAAGGTCATCCTCGATGACGTGACGCTGAGCTTCCTGCCCGGTGCGAAGATCGGTGTGGTCGGCCCCAACGGCGCCGGTAAGTCCACCGTCCTCAAGATCATGGCCGGGCTGGAGCAGCCCTCCAACGGCGACGCGTTCCTGACGCCGGGCTTCAGCGTCGGCATCCTGATGCAGGAGCCGAAGCTCGACGAGGCCAAGACGGTCCTGGAGAACGTCGAGGACGGCGTCGCCGAGGTCAAGGGGAAGCTCAACCGCTTCAACGAGATCGCCGAGCTGATGGCGACGGACTACTCCGACGCGCTGCTCGATGAGATGGGCAAGCTCCAGGAGGAGCTCGACCACGCCAACGCCTGGGACCTCGACGCGCAGCTCGAGCAGGCCATGGACGCGCTGGGCTGCCCGCCCGGCGACTGGCCGGTCACCAACCTCTCCGGTGGCGAGAAGCGCCGCGTCGCGCTCTGCAAGCTGCTGCTCGAGGCCCCCGACCTGCTGCTGCTCGACGAGCCCACCAACCACCTCGACGCCGAGTCGGTGAACTGGCTGGAGCAGCACCTCTCCAAGTACGCGGGCACCGTCGTGGCGATCACCCACGACCGGTACTTCCTCGACAACGTCGCCGAGTGGATCCTCGAGCTCGACCGCGGCCGCGCGCTCGCCTACGAGGGCAACTACTCCACGTACCTCGAGAGCAAGCAGGCCCGTCTGAAGGTCGAGGGCCAGAAGGACGCCAAGCGCGCCAAGCGGCTCAAGGAAGAGCTGGAGTGGGTCCGCTCCAACGCCAAGGGCCGTCAGGCCAAGTCCAAGGCCCGTCTCGCTCGCTACGAGGAGATGGCGGCCGAGGCCGACAAGATGCGGAAGCTGGACTTCGAGGAGATCCAGATCCCGCCGGGCCCGCGTCTGGGCTCCATCGTCGTCGAGGTCAACAACCTCTCCAAGGCCTTCGGTGACAAGGTCCTCATCGACGACCTGTCCTTCACCCTGCCGCGCAACGGCATCGTCGGCATCATCGGCCCGAACGGCGCCGGCAAGACGACGCTGTTCAAGATGATCCAGGGCCTCGAGACCCCGGACTCCGGCGAGATCAAGGTCGGCGAGACCGTCAAGATCTCCTACGTCGACCAGTCCCGCGCCAACATCGACCCCAAGAAGACGCTGTGGGCCGTCGTCTCCGACGAGCTGGACTACATCAACGTCGGTCACGTCGAGATGCCCTCGCGTGCGTACGTCTCTGCGTTCGGCTTCAAGGGCCCGGACCAGCAGAAGCCGGCCGGTGTCCTCTCCGGTGGTGAGCGCAACCGCCTCAACCTCGCGCTCACCCTCAAGCAGGGCGGCAACCTGCTCCTCCTCGACGAGCCGACCAACGACCTCGACGTCGAGACCCTGTCCTCGCTCGAGAACGCCCTGCTGGACTTCCCCGGCGCGGCAGTGGTCGTCTCCCACGACCGCTGGTTCCTGGACCGGGTCGCCACGCACATCCTGGCGTACGAGGGCAACTCGAAGTGGTTCTGGTTCGAGGGCAACTTCGAGTCCTACGAGAAGAACAAGATCGAGCGGCTCGGAGCGGACGCGACCCGTCCGCACCGTGCCACGCACAAGAAGCTGACCCGGGGCTGACCGTGGCGCGCCACCTGTACTCCTGCCCCCTGCGCTGGTCGGACATGGACGCGTTCGGCCACGTGAACAACGCGGTCTTCGTGCGCTATCTCGAAGAGGCGCGCATCGACTTCATGTTCCGGCTGGCGCCGGGGGAGGGCAGCGAGTCCTTCCAGGGCGGGTCCGTCGTGGCCCGGCACGAGATCGACTATCTGCGGCCCCTGGTCCACCGGCATGAGCCGGTGACCATCGAGACGTGGGTGACCAAGGTGGGCGCCGCCTCCCTGACCGTCGCCTACGAGGTCAAGGACGCCGACCAGGTGTACGTACGGGCCTCCACGGTCGTCGTCCCCTTCGACTTCGACCGGGGCAGGCCGCGGCGGATCACCGCCGAGGAGAAGATGTTCCTGGAGGAGTTCCGGGACGACGCCGGGCCGGCGGCCGCTGATGCGGGCGGGCAGCGGGACACCCCCGCGAAGGAGGCCGTCGGCGTATGACGGCGCACCGGCACCCGCACGGTCAGCGGCTGCGCTTCGCCGATGCCGGAGAGGCGGCCGACCTGGCCGCCTTCCTGGCCCGGCTGATCCACTACGACCGTGCCGCCGCCGTCCGTCTGCAGGCGGGCGGCGGGGTGCTCGGCGTCTTCGGCCGGCCGCCGTCGTTCGAGGTGCTCGCGATCCGCACCGCCCGGCTGACGGATGACGCCGCGCTGGACGTCACCGTGTCGGCCGGGCAGCTGGCCGACGCCCTCGATGCGGCCGGGGCCGGCCGCGCCGCCCGGGCCGACGGCCCGGAGATCACCGTGCCCGAGTCCGTCACCGGTCCGCCGTGGGCCGGCCTGCTGCCGCCGCGCGGCGGCTGGCAGCGGGTGGCCGGCCTCCCCGACGTGGCGGCCGTGCGGGACGCGGTCGCCGCCGCGGTCGCGGAGTTCCGCGCCCGGGACGAGGCGCTCCCCGAGCAGCACCGGACCCGGGCCGAGCGTGACCGCATCGGCCGGGAGATCTGGTCCCGCACCCTCGGCGACACCCGGCTGCCGCTGCGCGCGGTCCACGCCGCGCAGTCGCTGGGATTCCTGCGGCCCCCGCGGACCGCGGCCGTGCCCCGCACCCGGTCCGGGGCCGCCGAAGCCGCGAACGGGACGGCCGGCACGCCCCGTGCGGCTGTGGCGACGGTCCTCGCCCCCGAGCCGCTGGCCCTCTTCGCCGCGGGCGGCTGGCTGCGGCTGCGCACCCCCTACGGCTCGATAGCCGTCCGTACGGGAGGCCTCCCCGGCCTCACCGTCACTCCGGCCTGACCGGTGGCGCCGGGCGCGCTCAGCCCCCGGTGCCGACCGCTCAGCCCTCGGTGTTGACCATCGACGCGGCGGCGTAGGTCAGGTAGTTCCACAGCTGCTCGGTGTGGGCGGGGGAGAGCCCCAGCTCGTCCACCGCGTCCCGCATGTGCCGCAGCCACGCGTCGTGCGCGGCCCGGTCCACGGCGAAGGGTGCGTGCCGCATCCGCAGTCGCGGGTGGCCGCGGTTGTCGCTGTAGGTACGGGGGCCGCCCCAGTACTGGATGAGGAACAGCACCAGGCGCTCCTCGGCCGGGCCGAGGTCCTCCTCCGGGTACATCGGCCGCAGCAGCGGGTCCTCCGCGACGCCCTGGTAGAAGCGGCGGACCAGGCGCCGGAAGGTCTCCTCGCCGCCGACCTGCTCGTAAAAGGTCTGCTCCTGAAGCGTGCCGCGTGGAATCTTGTTCACGCTCCCATGGTCTCAGACGGCCCGGCCGAGGACCGGCGATGTAGGACCACCGGTAACGGGACACGGCACCGGGACGGCCCGCGACCCGGCTGGATCCGGCCATACCCGCGAGTAGCCGCGGAGAGGGGCCACAGGAACGTTTCGGCGTCACCGTGTCCGGCCCTCGCCTTCGCCGCCCGGCCCCCATCGCGCCGGATGTCAGCCCCGGTGGACCGTGATCGTGGTCCACGCCCCGACGTGCACCCGGTCACCGTCCTGGAGGGGCACCGGGACGTAGGGCTGGATCGAGTCCTCGGAGCCGTTGATCGTCGTGCCGTTGGTGGAGTCCTGGTCGACGACCGCCCAACTGCCGTCCGGCTGCTGGACGAACATGGCGTGCTGGTGCGAGACGCCCGGGTCCTCCGGGGGCCGGGACAGATCGATGTCGGGCGACTCGCCCGTGCTGTGCCGGCGGCGGCCGATGGTGACCTGGTGGCCGCTGAGCTGCAGACGCAGCTCGGGGGAGTACGCGGGGAGGTTCAGCCCGGACGCCTCGGGGCCGCTGCGGTTCATCATCGACCGGAAGTACTCGCGGTCCGGCCCGATGACCGCGACCCAGCCCGCGGGCGGCGCGAGCGGCGGCCCCTGCGCCGGCACGGGCGGGGGCGCCCCCTCCGCGACCGCGGCCCGGTCCTGCGGCTGCCCCTCGTATCCGTACCGCGCGGCCGACGGAGTGCTCGGCGGCGACAGCACCCAGTCGTCCTCGCCGAAGGTCTGCGGCTGCGGCGCGAGCGGCTCGGCGGGCCGGTTGATCTGGGACGGGCGTGAACCGTGGTACTCGAAGCTCTGCGGCGGCGGTGTCTGCCGCGACGGGGGCGGCGGTGCCGACTGGAAGCCCTGGACCTGCGACGGCGGGGTCGCGTACGGGTTCGTCGCCTGCGTCAGGAAGTTGTAGCGGCACTCCTCGCAGAACGGCGCCTGCGCCTCACGGGGGGTGCGGCAGTGCGGGCACAGCTCCGCCTGCATGGTGGCGTCCCCACCGGGATCCGGGAAACCGTAGCCCCCCGAAGCGCCCCCGGGAACCGCACCGGGAGCGCTGCCGGGCACGCTCTGCGGGCCGCTCGCGCCGACCAGGGGCGGTCCGGGAGGCGGGGGCGGGGGGACGGCACCCGTGGGTGCGCCGGCCCCCGACATCCGGCGGCCGCACACCTCGCACCAGTCCTCGGCCGCCGACTGATGGCCGTTCGGGCAGGTCGGCATCTCGGTTCATTCCCCCTCGTGTGCCGTTCGGCGACGGTCTCCGCCGCGGCCGCCCCATGCGTCCGCCGCGCCCATTCTTCCCTGTTCAGGTCTTCGTTCAGCTGGTTACTTCTTGACGCGAACCGTCTTGGTGGAGCGGGTTTCCAGCGTCATCTGCGCCTCCGCCGAGACCTTCGCCTTCAGCCGCACAGTACCCGCCGCCGCGTCCACGACGTCCACTACCTTCGCGAGCAGTTTCGCGGTGTCGTCATTACCCGAACGGCTGGCCAATTGCACGGCCCGCCCCAGTTTCGCCGTGGCGCCGTCGAGGTCCCCCGACTTGCGCAGCTCCAGGCCCTGTTGGATGACCCGGGCCAGTTCGGCCTGGCCGGTGTAGTGGGCGACCTGCGCGTTGATGGCGGTCGACGCCGCCAGATCGTCCGTCCACACCGCCCGGACGAGCCCCTGCGCGAGCACCTGCGGGGGCGAGCCGTCCGGCGCGGGCAGGACGAGCGAGACCCGCGCGGCGAGCATCTCCTGTCCCACCTCGGCCTGCGGCACCCGTACGCACACGTGGTAGTCCCGCGACTCGTCGCCCCAGGAGCCGGTGGGGTAGTCGCCCGCGCGCGGCCCGGCCTCGGTGCGGCGGCCGGTCAAGTCCTCCACGGTCGGTGCCACTTGTTTGACGAACCGCACCTCGGCGCCCAGCGGGGTCCACAGCCGCAGGGAGACGTCCGCGATCTCCTTGCCCATGACGGACTCCATCATCGTGGTGAAGTCCGCGGCCAGCCCGGCCGGGTCGGCGACGATGTCGGCGGTGCCCAGGAGCGCCGACGCGATGCCGGTGACCTCCTTGACCTCCCAGTCCGTCCCGACGCCCCGGGCATCACAGGTGAACCGGCCCGCGCACGCCTCCAGCGTCGTCAGCAGCTCCTTGGGGCCCTCGTGCTCATTGCGGCCGTCGGTGAGCAGGATGCCGTGACGTATCGCCGCGTCCGAGGAGGCGAGCAGCTTGTCGGCGAGGCGCAGCCAGGTGCCGATGGCGGTGCCGCCGCTCGCACTGATCTTCCGCAGGGCGTCCTTGGCCTGGCCGCGGGTGGTGGCGTCGGCCACCGCGAGCCGGCCGCCGCCGGGGTAGATCTCCTTCGCCTGGTGGGTGCCGGAGACGACGGCGAAGGCGACGCCGTCGCGCAAGGTGTCGATGGCGGCCGCGGTGGCGTCCCGGGCGTTGCGCATCTTGACGGGCGGGTACTCCATCGAACCGGAGGAGTCGACCATGATGACGACGGCCGCGTCCGGCGCGGGGGAGGCCCCGGAGGGCGAGGATGAGGCGAAGGTGGGGGCGGGCGTCTCTCCGGTGGTGCCGCCGCCGGTGGCGGTGACCGTGACGATCGCGTTGACCTCACGGCCGCCCTCGGGCAGATGCGTGTTCTGGTAGACCTCGGCGGAGAACCTGGGCACGCGCGGCTTGGAGAAATTCGCCATCGGATCCGCTCCTTCGTTCCACGTGGACACATGGACGGGCGGACAGGCGCGCCGGTGCCCCGAAGTGACACCGGCGTGCGATCCCCCCGTGGCCGTTCGGGCCGTCAGGCCGATCCTGCCCCTTCCGACGGGGTGGGGAACGGCAGGATCGCCACTGTTACGTTGTCGTGGCCCCCTCCGTCCAGGGCATGGCCCAGCAGATGGCGTGCGCACTCCAGTGGCCGCGAGCGGGCGTCCGGCGGCACGACCGCGGCCATCTGCTCGGCGGATTCGGCGTAGTTCCACAGTCCGTCGGTGCACACCACCACGACGCCCGGCCGGTCGGGGTGGAAGGAGGCGGTGTGCGGTTCGATCTCGTACGCGTCCGCGCCGAGCCAGCCGGTGATGGCGTGCGCGCGTTCGTCGGCGTACGCCTCGGCCTCGGACATCAGGCCCGCCGCGACCATCTGGGCGGCCCAGGAGTCGTCCTCGGTGAGCCGGGCGGGCTGGGTGGCGCGGTCGTCCGGCACCCAGTACGCGCGGCTGTCGCCGATCCAGCCGACGGTCAGCAGATCGCCGGTGACGACGGCGGTCACGATCGTGCAGGCCGGGGCGTTCTCCTGGCGGTGCCGGTCGTGCTCGCGCGGCCGGTGGCCGGGCGAGGCGAGGGCGCCCACGGCCTCGGCGGCCCGCAGGATCGCCTCGTGCGTGGCCTCTTTCGGGGACGTGCCCAGCGGCAGCGTCGTCATCAGCGTCTCGCGCGCGGCCAGCACGGCCGCGGCGGACGCCTCGTCGGGGCGGGTCGCGGACGACACCCCGTCGCTGACGACGGCGATGACGGCCGTGCCGCCGTCGCCCTGGGCCGTGGTGGACACGGCGTACGCGTCCTCGTTCCGGTGGTGGCGCAGGCCACGGTCGCTGACCGCCGCGACGCCTGCCGACTCGTGCTCCATGTGATCCCGTTCGCGCGGCTGTGCATGCCCGCAGTGTTCGCAGTACCCGTCTTTGTCGATCATCCCGCCCCGGCAGGCCCCGCAGGTCCGGCCGGTGCCGGGACACGCCGGGCCCGAGCCCGGGGCGGCCGCCGGGCCGCCGTGCGCCTGGGCCGGCACCCCGGCCGGCGCGTCGGTGGCGCGCGGGTCGGGGACGGCGTCATGGCCGGGCGCCCGCCCGGGTCCGTACGGCCCGGTGCGCGGCTCGGCGGCCGGCCGGGCCGCCGGGTCCGTACGGCCCTCCGTGCCCGGCGCGGCGAGGCGGTAGTCCTCCCCCCGCCCTCCCCCGGGCTCCGGCCGCAGCCGTGCCGCGACGGGCCCCGCGCCGTTTCGCGCGGGGGGCAGCGCCGAGAGGTCCGCACCGCAGCGGCCGCAGAAATTGTCGGCCGGCTCCAGGGGCTCGTCGCAGGCGGGGCACACCGTCAGCTGTGGGGGTTGCGGCAGTTGCGACATCGATCACACCCATGTCCTGGGGCGGAAACGGTTGGCCCGCTCCACCAGTTCGATCCTTTCGTCACCGCGCTGGGCGAGCCGGGCGAGCACGCGGTACGAGCGTTCCAGCCCGAAGCGCAGCCCCCGCTCGTCCAGGTCGCTGCCGAGCAGCGTGCGCGGGCCCGGTGGTGCGCCGGGGCCGCCCGGCGCACCACTGCTGCCGGACAGCACCCAGTCCAGCGCGCTGCCCAGCACCTCCGTCGACAACTGTTCGCGGCGCACCGCGTCCAGGCCGAAGTCCGCGAGCCGCTCCACCTGCCCGGCGGCGGCCGTGAGGTCCGCCAGCAGCGCGTCCTGGGCGGGGCGCTGCCGCAGCCGGGCCCGGACCGCCGCGACGCGCGCCGCCGTGTAGTGGATGGAGGCCTCCGGCACGGACTCCAGGGTCCGTACGGCGCCCGTGCGGTCCCCGGTGGCGAGCCGCACCCGGGCCAGCGCGAAGGCGGCGCTGACGAAGCTCGGGTCCGTCGTCCACACCAGGCGGTAGTACTCGGCGGCGTTGTCGAGCTGGCCGAGCACCTCCGCGCAGATCCCGAGGGCCAGCTTCGGGGCGGGCTCGCCCGGGAACGCGTCGTAGACGGCGTCGAAGGACAGCGCGGCGATCTCGTTGCGGCCGGAGGCGAGGGCCTGCAGCCCGCGGTACCAGACGACCCGCCAGTCGTCGGGGTGGGCGGCGTCGAGCTCGGCGACGGCCCGCGCCGCCTGCTCCGTCTCGCCGAGTTCCAGCTGGGCGCGGAGGCGGCGCAGCCGCACCTCCGGTGAGTCGGTGGGCGCGGCCTGGAGCGCCGCGTGCACCTCGGCGGGCTGGGAGGCGAGCAGGCCGGCGAGGAACCCGGCGTTGGGGTCGGCCGGGTCGACGAGGGGGACCGGCAGGGCGAGGGCGGCGGCCCGGGCGTCGAGCGCGGCCCCCGACACCGCGGCAGCGGGCACCGCGGGCACGGCACCGGGCGGCGGTGCGGCGGGCAGGGCCGGCGGCGTGGGCGCCGGGGTCTTCCGGCGCCCGCGGTGCACCCGGCCGCCCAGCGTGGAGGCGGCCTCGGACCGTTCCTCGAACAGCCGGGTGTCCACGACCCGCAGCTCCGGCCCGAACAGCGTGGACAGCGCGGGCCGCGGCCGTCCCGTCTGGAGCGCCACGACCTCCCGCAGCACGCCCGTCAGCTGGTCGGCCATCTCCGCGGCGGATGCGAACCGCCGCCCGGGGTCGGGGTCGGTGGCCCGGACGAGCAGCCGGTAGAAGGATTCGTAGCGGGTGAAGACCTCGATGTGCTCGGGGTCGGGGAGCCGGTCCGCGAAGACGTTCGTATAGCCCTGGAAGTCGAAGGTGAGCACCGCGAGGGTACGCGCGACGGTGTAGAGATCGGAGGCGACCGACGGGCCCAGCTCGGCGATCTCCGGGGCCTGGTAGCCGACCGTGCCGTAGATCGCGCTGCTGTCGTCGTCCATCCGCCGGACCGCGCCCATGTCGATGAGTTTGAGCTGGTCCTGCTGCTGAATGGCGTTGTCGACCTTGAAGTCGCAGTAGAGCAGGTTGCGGCTGTGCAGATGGCCGAGGGCCTCCAGCGCCTCGATGCCGTACGCGCAGGCCTGCTCGACCGGCAGCGGGTCGCGGCGCCCGTCGGGCTGCCGCCGTTCGTTGGCGATCTCCTTGAGCGACTTGCCGCCGACGTACTCCATCACGATGTAGCCGTCGAGGCTGCCGGTCCGCTGGTCGAGGTGCTCGACGAAGTTGTAGATGCGGACGATGTTGGAGTGCTCGATCTCGGCGAGGAAGCGCCGCTCGGAGAGGGCGACCGCGAGCGCGTCCTCGTCACCGGTGTCGAGCAGGCCCTTGAGGACCACCCAGCGGTCGGAGACCGCCCGGTCGACGGCGAGGTAGATCCAGCCGAGCCCGCCGTGTGCGAGACAGCCCGTCACCTCGTACTGCCCGTGCACCACATCGCCCGGGCGCAGCTTCGGCACGAAGGAGTACGGGTGGCCGCACTTGGTGCAGAAGCCCTCGGTGCGCCCGGGGCGGTCGCCGCGCGAACGGCCGACCTGCGCACCGCAGTCGCTCTTGCTGCAGAACCGCTTGCGCTCGGGCACCTCCGGATCGGCCAGCACCGCCGCCCGGGGGTCCGGGCGGGGCACGCCGGGCATGGTGACCAGGCCCGCGCCGAGTTTGTTGCGCCCGGAGGCGGCACCGGAGGAGTGCGAGCTGCGCACCGACACCGACTGCGACGCGGTCCCTTCGGAGCCCCCGGACAGCGACCGCGACAGCCGCCCCGAGACGGACCGGCGGGACCCCGACGACCGCGAGGACCGCGACGAGGACCCCGACGAGGACCGCGACGACTGCGACGAGGCCCCGGACCGCTCGGAGGGCTCCGACGACGGCACCGCCGCGAAGCCGCCGCCCCCGCCGGGGGAGCCGACGCGGCTGATGCCGGCCCGCCCGCCGCTCGTGACGCCCGTGGACGGCGAGGAGAGCGTCCCCACCGGCGTGACGACGGGGGCGAGCCCGCAGGTGTCGCAGTACCGCTCGCCGCCGCCGACGTCCTCGTACGTCCCGGCACAGCCGGGCCGCTGGCAGGCGCTGTTCATGATTCCCCCCTACGGTCGGTGGGCTCGTGCGCCGCGGCCCCGGCGGGCGGCGACAGCGTCTCGGCCACCGCCCGCTGATAGCGCAGCACGGCCTCCTCGGCGGCCATGAGGTCGCACGGCGCGCTCCACAGCCGGCGCCGCGCGTCGTCGTACCGCTCGATGAGGAAAGGGTCCTCCGCCAGTCCGTGCCGGGCGACCTTCGCCTTGTACGCGTCGAGGCGGCCGCGGAGTTCGGCCCGCACGGCCAGCGGCGCGGTCACCGCCGTCAACGACTCGCGGGCGCGCAGCAACTCCTCCTCGGAGCGCTCCTCCAGGCTCTCCAGGAGCGGGGAGAGCCGGTGCCACTGGGCGCGCCGGCGCTGGTCGGCGGCGGCCGACAGCTGTTCGTACAGCGCGGTCGGCGGACCGGAGACGGCGGGCACATCGGACCCGGCGATCTTCGAGAGGACCTCGACGCGGGCCAGCCGGGCCTCGTGCAGCGTGCGGTCCGCGCGGGAGAGCACATCGCGCACCCGCATCAGCCGCTGCTCGGCGTCCTGCCGGACGTCGAGGACGGCCTCGATCTCACGCCGTACCTCCTCCAGGGCGCGGGCCGCGCGGTCGTAGCGGGCGGTGTCCGGGCGGCCGCCGCCGGGCGCCGAGCTGGGCGAGGCGCCGTACCAGAAGGCGAGCGGATCGGATATCACCTCGGCACGCAGCGACGTCAGCTCGTGGGTGATCTGCTCCAGGTCGTCGCCGGAGGGGTGCTCGCCGGGCCGCACGCCCACCGAGTGGGCGAGGGAGCGGGTGCGCTGGAGCTCGGCGGCCAGGAGGTCGATCCGGGCGGGCAGCGCGGACCAGACGGCGTCGGCGGTGACGACCACGTCGAGCGCCTCCGCGTACCAGCCGTTCATCCGCTCGACCAGCTCGGTCAGGCTCAGCCGTTCGCTGAGCCGCGCGGCGGGAGCGAGGGCGGGGGAGAGGGCCAGGGTGCCGCCGCCGGGCAGGGTGACGCCGGAGCCGCGCAGCAGGTCGGTGAGTTCGGCCAGCTCGCCCTGGGTGGGCCAGCGGCGGCGGGCGCGCAGCTCGCGGGCGGTGGTCAGGACGTCGGTGTAGACGTCGAAGTGCGTCCACAATTGGGTGATGAGCTGCTCGGCGACCGCCCACCGGCTCTTGGTGGCGCCGGTCAGCTCCGCCCCCTCCAGGAGACGGCGGCCGGCGTGGTCCTGGAGGGCGAGCAGCGAGGATTCGACGGCCTCGTGCTCGGCGCCCAGTCTCGCCAGCGCACGGTCCACCTCCTCGCGGCTCAAGGCCGGCCCGGTGGGCCCCGCGACCGCCATCGATCCCCTCTCCTGTCCGCGGCCCGCGCCGCGTACGTCCGCTGCTGCTCCCGCCCCCGTGGGGTTCCCCCGAAGGCGTCCGGCCCGTGTCCTCGGGCCCGCTGGTCCCTTCCGGCCCGGTGTGCGCCGTGCCTGTCAGTCCTTGTACTTGGGCACTGGTGGGCCGGTGATGCCCGGGAGTTCATGGGCGAGCCACTTCTCGTAGGCCCGCATCCACGCACTGGCGGTGCCGCCGCGGCGGTACTCCTCCAGAACCTCGTTGACCCGGCGTACCAGGTCGGAGTCCCGGAGATTCATCGCCACGCCGTACGGTTCGGTGGTGAACGGTTTACCGACGAGCCGCAGCGACGGGTCCTGGGCCGCCTGCCCGGCCGCCAGGGCGTTGTCGGTGATCACCGCGTCCACCCGGCCGAGTTGGAGCCGCACCAGGCAGTCGAGCTGATTGGGCACGGTCAGCACCTGGGCGCCGTGCGATTCATTGGTCAGCTCGCTCTCCCCCGTGGATCCCTTGGCCGTACAGACCTTCTTCCCCTTCAAAGTGTCGTCGAATGCCTTGATCGGTGAGTCTTTGGGGGCCAGCACCTGCTGACCCGCTTCGAAATAGGCGGTGGAGAAGGCGACTTGCTTGATCCGGTCACAGTTGATGGTCATCGTGCGGGCGATGATGTCCACCTTGCCCTTTTCCAGGGCGGGTATGCGCTGGTTCGTGGGTATCGCGAGAAAGGTGACCTTGTCGGCGTCGCCCAGGACGGCCTTGGCGACGGCCCGTACGAGGTCGATGTCGAAGCCGCTCAGCCGGCCGTTGGCCGGGTCGCGGTAGCCCCAGCGGAAGCTGTTCTGGTCGACGCCCGCGATCAGCCGGCCGCGGTTCTTGATCCGCTGCGCGGCCGGGCCGTCCGCGCCGCCCGCGGGCCGGAGGCTGGCCTCGGGGTCCTGGCACTTCGCTGCGGCCTCCGGGACCCGGGGGCCGGCCGCCGCCCGGTCCGCCCGGTGCGCGCCGCCCCGGCCGCCGTCGGCCCCGGCCGGGCCGGGCACCAGCAGCGCCGCCGCGGCGGCCAGCGCGCACACGGCCGCCGTCACGGCCCAAGCGGTGGTCCCGCGCCGGGCTCCGTATCGTGTCGTCAACGCCCCGCCTCCCCGTGTCATCGGTACTCCGACAGCCTGCGGCCGATGCCGAGCACCGCGCCCGCCGCCCCCAGCACGGCCAGCACGGCGGCGCCCGCCGTCAGCCCCGCGAGCGCCCCGCGCCCGTCGTCCGCCGCGCGGCGGAACTCGCCCTGCTCGTGGGCCAGCGCCCGGCGCAGCGCGTCGTCCACCCGGTCGAAGGACTCGCCCGTGCTGCCCCGCTCGCCGATCACCTTCGGCAGGGCCTGCTCGTAGTTCCCGCCGTCGTCGGCGGTGCGGGCCTCGCCGTGCCGCTGCTGCCACCGGCGGACGTCCTCGATCGCCTTGTCGACCGGG